>NZ_MKUI01000046.1:0-1205 GCF_001898585.1 Aeromonas sp. 62-46
GTTGTAGGTCAGGGGCGCCTGGGTGTAATCGAGGGCCGCCAGATGGCAGCGGGCCGGAGCCATCTCTGCCAGCAGGCGCCGGATGCGGTTCGCCTGCACGGTAGTGACCGGGCGGGCGAGGATGACGCGATAGACTGCCCACTGGGATGGATCCCCGTGGGGTTCGTTGCCGTTGTAAGCGAGCGTGCCGTCATAGCGGCGGCCCGTGGCGCGCTCGATGATGGTGCTGTCGCCAAAGCCCAGCACGGCCAGCGCCTCCTTGATGGCCCAGGGGGTGCCCTTGCGCTGATGCAGGCGGAACGAGGCGCGGATGAGGGCTCGCTGCTGGTCTTCTGACTCGGCCAGCTCCCACCAATCCACCGACCTTGCCCAGGCGAGCCAGGGCAGCAGCGGGGCGGGGCATGTGTCAGCAAAGCGGGTGGTGGTGATCACCTCCGGTGTCACTGTGCTGGCCAGGGTGGCCGCTGCAAGGTGCTCGAGCCGGGTGGCAGAGGGCGGCAGCAGATCCCGGGTGGTCGGCAGTGGCAGGGGCAAGCGATGCACCTTGGCCGCGCCGAACGTGCAGCCATCAAAGCCCCGAGTGGTCAGGCGCGCGGAGCTGGCCATCGGCGAGAGTGCCGAAGGCTGCAGCGGGGCCGGGACCAGCGCGGCGGTGATGGCGGGATTGCCGGGGAGGGGGACCGCCGGGGCCAGCGGATAGAGGATCCGTGCGTACTTGGCGACGGGACTCCCCACTGCGCCAGTGAACGGGGTCGCGGCCTGAGCCAGTCGGGTGTTGAGCCTTAGGGCACCACTCTGACCATCAGAGAGGGCGCCGACGAGCTGGCGCACTCGGGCGCGGTGGCTGCCAAGGGCGCCAAGATCGAAGCCGGCAGGAGCGATGCGTTGCCCAATGGTCGGCGCCTCAATGGCGTCTGGCTGCATGCTGCCAGCCGCAAGCCTGGCCCTGAGCGTGGCGATGCCCAGCGCACCGGCACTGAGCCCCGGCACACGGACGAGGGGGGTGAGTTCGGCCGCGCCCATGGCGAGCAGATCCCCCAGGCTCCCCACGCTGGCGCGGGCGGTGGTATCCGGGGCGCCATAGGCACCCGCCTCGATGGCGCCGGGTGCGGTGCGATGGGTCAGTTTGCCCGTGCCTGCTGCAAACTGACTGACTCCGGCGGGCCTGGCGCGCTGTAATGCCGCCATGCTGCCGATTGGCCCTG
>NZ_MKUI01000047.1:0-246157 GCF_001898585.1 Aeromonas sp. 62-46
TGCGCCCGAGAGGATTCGAACCTCTGACCACCTGGTTCGTAGCCAGGTACTCTATCCAGCTGAGCTACGGGCGCAAAATGGCGGAGAAGGGGGGATTCGAACCCCCGATGCGGGTATAAGCCGCATACTCCCTTAGCAGGGGAGCGCCTTCAGCCTCTCGGCCACCTCTCCGTTTGCGGGGCTGATAATACTTCACAGGGATTTTTAGTCAAACACTTTTTTGGAGAAAACAGAGCGTTCGCTCAGCATTTGGCCAAAGAGTGGAATATTCAAGCAATATCGACACTTACCCAGTAGTTACGCGCTCTGCAGGCCGATTTGCAGGCCCCAAAAAAACAAAAGGCGACATCCGGGATGTCGCCTTCAGGCAGCCATGAAATGGCTTAGAAATTCGGTTGGCCCGGGACTTTCTCGGCCTGTATCCGCATGTAGATCTCTTCGCGGTGTACGGAAACCTCTTTCGGTGCATTCACACCGATACGAACCTGGTTCCCTTTTACGCCCAGTACGGTAACGGTTACTTCGTCACCAATCATCAGGGTTTCCCCTACACGACGAGTCAAAATAAGCATTCGCTTGCTCCTGTATCCTGTTTTGTATTTATATCGATATGCGCCATTATCTTACAAAGATACCGATATGGTAAATGGTTGAAACTAAATCAATCAGGGATTGTTTCCCAAGGGCTGCTCATGAGGCTCTTGATCCAACCCGAACGCCGAGTGCAACGAACGCACGGCCAGCTCCAGGTACTTCTCGTCAATCACCACGGATATCTTGATTTCAGAGGTGGAGATCAGCTGCATGTTGATCCCTTCCTCACCCAATACCTTGAACATGGTGCGCGCTACACCAGGATGATTCCACATGCCGACCCCGACGATGGAGACCTTGGCGATCTCTCCGTTGCCCTGCACGCAGGCGGCCCCCAGCTCGCTGGCGGTCTCCTCCAGCAAGGCGCGGGCCCGGCGATAATCATCGCGATTCACCGTGAAGGTGAAATCGGCGGTGCCATCCCCCATGGTGTTCTGCACTATCATGTCGACATCTATGTTGGCGTCGCTGATCGGATTCAGGATCTGCGCGGCCACGGTCGGCCTGTCCGGCACACCCAGAATGGTCAGGCTGGCCTCGTTGCGATTGAACGCAATGCCGGATACCAGGGGTGCTTCCATCCTCTCACCTCCATATGTGATTAAGGTTCCCTCTCCGTCGACGAAACTCGACAGCACCCTTAGCGGCACGCGGTACTTGCCCGCGAACTCGACCGAACGGATCTGCAACACCTTGGCTCCGAGACTCGCCATCTCGAGCATCTCCTCGAAGGTGATGGTATCGAGGCGACGCGCCTTGGGCTCGATGCGCGGATCCGTGGTATACACTCCGTCCACATCGGTAAAGATCTGGCACTCATCGGCCTTGATGGCCGCAGCCACGGCCACCGCGGTGGTATCCGAACCCCCTCGGCCCAGGGTAGTGATGGCATTATGCTCATCGCGCCCCTGGAAACCGGCAATCACTACCACCTTGCCGGCACCGAGTGCGGCTTCCACCTGCTCGGTGTCGATACGGGTGATGCGCGCCTTGCCATAGGCGGAATCGGTGTGGATGCGGACCTGATCGCCGGTCATCGAGACTGCGGGGCAACCGCGCTTGTTGAGCGCAATCGCCAGCAGTGCAATGGTGACCTGCTCACCGGTGGAGATCAGCACATCCATCTCGCGCCGGTTGGCATCCTGGTCCAGCTGCTGGGCCATGCCCAGCAACCGGTTGGTTTCGCCCGACATGGCGGAGACCACCACCACCACGTCATGTCCCTGGGCACGGGTCAGTTGAACCCGCTCAGCAACTGCCTCGATCCGCTCCAGCGTGCCGACCGAGGTGCCACCGTACTTCTGTACATAGAGTGCCACAGATCACCTCGCCCGCTTACAGGCGCTCTTCCAGCCAGGAGTGAACGGATTGCAGCGCCGCCGGCACCGCCTCAGGCTGGGTACCACCCGCCTGTGCCATGTCGGGACGACCACCGCCCTTGCCACCCACCTGCTGGGCCACCAGATTGACCAGCTCACCAGCTTTGACCTTACCGGTCAGGTCATTGGTCACGCCCGCGATCAGGTTGACCTTGCCATCACTGCTGGTTGCCAGCAGCACGACACCGGATTTCATCTGGTTCTTCAGCTCGTCCAGCATGCCGCGCAGGGATTTGGGGTCGACCCCTTCCAGGGCGGCAACCAGCACCTTCTGGCCATTGATGTCGATGACCTGACTCAGCAGGTCGTTACCCGCCTGCGCCGCCAGCTTGGCTTTGAGCTGTTCCAGCTCGCGCTCCATCATCTTGGCCTTGTCCAGTACCTGGCGAACCTTGTCGGCGATGGAGAACTGATCGCCCTTCACCAGCGCAGCGGCCTCTTCGATCTGTTCACCCAGCTGGTGCATCAGATCGATGGCGCTCTTGCCGGTGACCGCTTCGATACGGCGCACGCCAGCCGCGATGCCGCTCTCGGCAATGATCTTGAAGAAACCGATGTCACCGGTGCGCTTGGCATGAGTACCGCCGCACAGCTCGGTGGAGTAGTCGCCCATGCGTACCACGCGCACATCGTCTTCATATTTCTCGCCAAACAGCGCCATGGCACCGGCTGACTTGGCCTCTTCCAGCCCCATCAGCTGGGTGGCCACCTCGTGGTTGGCACGGATCTGGGCGTTGACGAGCTCCTCGATCCGGCGAATGGTCGCCATGGTCAGCCCTTCGAAGTGGGAGAAGTCGAAGCGCATGCGCTCGGCGCCCACCAGGGATCCTTTCTGGGTCACATGCTCACCCAGCGCCTGGCGCAAGGCCGCGTGCAGCAGGTGAGTCACAGAGTGGTTAAGGGCGATGGCCTGACGACGATCGCCATCGACCACGGCCTCGACCTCGGCTCCCTTCTCCAGGGTACCCAGTTCCAGATAGCCCTTGTGGATGATCGCCTTGCCCGCTTTCTGGGTGTCGGTGACGGCGAAGATGCCGTCATCCACCTTGAGGATGCCGCTGTCACCCACCTGACCGCCGGACTCCGCATAGAAGGGGGTCTCCGCCAGCACGATCACGGCCTCTTCACCGGCGATGAGGCCATTGACCTCGACACCATCCTTGTAGATACCGACCACCTGGGTGTTCTGGCTCAGCTGCTTGTAACCGGTAAAGGGGGTCTCGAAATCGAGCTTCAGCACGTCGTTGTAGTTCACGCCGAAACTGGAAGCCTCTTTCGCGCGGGCGCGCTGCTTCTCCATCTCGGCCTTGAAGCCCTCTTCGTCGATGCCGATCTCGCGCTCGCGCACCACATCGGCGGTCAGGTCGGCCGGGAAGCCGTAAGTGTCATAGAGCTTGAACACCACTTCACCCGGGATAACCTTGGCATCACCGAGGTTGGCCAGGACGTCTTCCAGCAGCAGCAGACCTCTGTCCAGCGTGCGGACGAACTGCTCCTCCTCGATGCGCAGCACTCGCTCGACCAGCGGCAGCTGGGCGATCAGTTCCGCCGCCACATCCTTCATCTGCACGGCCAGCTCGGCAGCCAGCTTGTAGAAGAAGACGTCGGTAGCACCCAGCTTGCGGCCGTGACGCACGGCGCGGCGGATGATGCGGCGCAGCACGTAGCCGCGACCTTCATTGGAGGGCATGACTCCGTCAGCCACCAGGAAGGCGCAGGAACGGATGTGGTCCGCGATGACGCGCAGGGACTGGTTGCTCAGATCCGTGGTGCCGACAATCTCGGCCGCCTTCTTGATCAACGCCTGGAAGATGTCGATCTCATAGTTGGAGTGCACCCCCTGCATGATGGCGGAGATACGCTCCAGACCCATGCCGGTATCCACGGACGGACGGGGCAGCGGCTCCATGGTGCCGTCAGCCTGACGGTTGAACTGCATGAAGACCACGTTCCAGATCTCGATGAAGCGGTCGCCATCCTCTTCCGGTGAACCGGGAGGGCCACCCCAGATGTGATCGCCGTGGTCGTAGAAGATCTCGGTGCAGGGACCGCATGGGCCGGTATCGCCCATGGCCCAGAAGTTGTCGGATGCATAAGGAGCACCCTTGTTGTCACCGATGCGCACGATGCGATCGGCCGGCACGCCGACCTCTTTTTCCCAGATGTCGAAGGCTTCGTCATCAGTCGCGTAGACGGTCACCAGCAGGCGCTCTTTGGGCAGCTTGAGGGTACCGGTCAGGAATTCCCATGCAAACCGGATGGCGTCCTGTTTGAAGTAGTCACCGAAGCTGAAGTTGCCCAGCATCTCGAAGAAGGTATGGTGACGGGCGGTATAGCCGACGTTTTCCAGGTCATTGTGCTTGCCGCCAGCCCGCACGCAACGCTGGGCCGTGGTGGCACGGTGATAGGCACGCTTGTCGGCGCCAAGGAACACGTCCTTGAACTGGTTCATCCCTGCGTTGGTGAACAGCAGGGTCGGATCGTTGTGCGGTACCAGCGAGCTGGAAGAGACAACCTGGTGTCCCTGGGTGCGGAAATACTCGAGAAACGCAGCGCGAATCTCTGACGTGGACATGTACATGGAAAATCCTGCTTGATTCGAATACGGACTTTTAACCGCATTAATGTAAGTTTTCTGCAGGGTAAAGTAAAACGTGGGGACCCTTGGCGGGTGAAATAGCCCCCAAGGGGCCAGCGTTTGGCAGCAGCACCCGCAAGGACGTCACAACAGGGGGGCTTCAGGATGCCTCGCTCGACCACAGGGCCGCCATCGACAGACCCGGCGAAGGGCTGATATTCCCCACCAGCCGCACCGCACGCCAAGGGAAATCCTGCCCATAGGTCCAACCTCGGCGCGCCACTATTGCTCACCTTGCATGGCTGAGAGGGCGTAACGGGCTTGCTCCTGGGTAAAACCACGCCCCATCAGATATTTGAGCCACTTCATGCGCAGTTTGAAGTCAGCAAAGTCGGTCGCCTTTGCCCGACGCGACAACAACGCAAGCGCCAGTTCGAACCAGTCGAGCTCGGGTTGATCCAGGGCCGCCTCGATCTGGGTGTCATCCAGCCCCTTGCGACGCAGGTCGAAGCGGATCCTGAGCGGACCATGGCCTTTGGCCGCACCGGCCCGCACCGCCATGGCACCGTAACGATCGTCATTGACCCAGCCATAGCCACGGCAATGGTCGAGTACAACGGCGACCACCTCCTCCTCGAATCCCTTCTGACGCAGGCGTCTGGCCAGCTCGGACTCCGCACTTTCGCGGCGAGCAAGACTACGCATGGCAAAGGCGCGGGCGGCGACGACCAGCTCTTCAAAGGTCAATTCGACGGGCTCGCCCGGCTCGTTCACTGATTCATCCACCATAAACAACAAGGCCGGGTATCAACCCGGCCTTTCCTCATTCCTTATTCGAACTCTTGTTCGTTTTCGGCTTCAAACTCGGCGTATTCGGCAGCCGTGGCCTTCTCCTCCACCGGCGCGGCGCCGGAGAGCAGCAGCTCGCGCAGCTTCACTTCCACCTCGGCAGCCAGTGCCTTGTTTTCGGAGAAGAGCTTCATCACGTTGGCTTTGCCCTGGCCGATCTTCTCGCCGTTGTAGCTGTACCAGGCCCCCGCCTTATCGATCAGCTTGTGCTTGACGCCCAGGTCCACCAGCTCGCCCTCCTTGGAGATGCCGGCACCATAGAAGATCTGGAATTCAGCCTGCTTGAAAGGTGGCGCCACCTTGTTCTTGACGACCTTGACGCGGGTCTCGTTACCGACCACTTCGTCACCTTCCTTGATGGCGCCGGTACGACGGATGTCCAGGCGCACAGAGGCGTAGAACTTCAGAGCGTTACCACCGGTAGTGGTCTCCGGGCTGCCGAACATGACACCGATCTTCATCCGGATCTGGTTGATGAAGATGCACAGGCAGTTGGCGTTCTTGATGTTGGCGGTCAATTTACGCAGCGCCTGGGACATCAGACGAGCCTGCAGGCCGACGTGGGAGTCACCCATCTCCCCTTCGATTTCCGCTTTCGGGGTCAAGGCCGCCACGGAGTCGACGATGATGACGTCGACGGCATTGGAGCGCACCAGCATGTCGCAAATCTCCAGTGCCTGTTCACCGGTATCCGGCTGGGAGATGAGCAGGTCGTCGACGTTGACGCCCAGCTTGGCGGCATAGATAGGATCCAGTGCGTGCTCCGCATCGACGAAGGCACAGGTCTTGCCCTTCTTCTGGGCTTCGGCGATCACCTGCAGGGTCAGCGTAGTTTTACCGGACGATTCCGGACCGTAGATCTCGACGATACGACCGCACGGCAGACCACCGATCCCCAGCGCCACGTCCAGAGAGAGAGAGCCGGTGGAGATGGCTTCGATATCCATGGTCTTGCTGTCGCCCAGACGCATGATGGAGCCTTTGCCAAACTGCTTTTCGATCTGGCCCAGCGCAGCCGCCAGTGCCTTCTGTTTGTTCTGATCCATGCCAATCTCCGCTGGGAATCGTGAGTAAGAAGTGAAGTTGGGCTAAGTATACTGTTTATGCATACAGTATCAAGCCCAATTTATTTGAGCAGTGCCAGGAGTCCGGACAAGGCCTGTCTGACCGCCTGCTGGCGCACCTGATGGCGATCCCCATCGAAACGGGCGAGCAGGGAGTGGTGACGACCGGTACGATCTGCCCAGGCAAACCAGACAGTGCCGACCGGTTTCTCCTCGCTGCCACCACCAGGCCCGGCGATACCGCTGATGGCCACGCAGATACCCGCATCGGAGCGAGCCAGGCAGCCCCGGGTCATCTCCAGCACCACGGGTTCGCTGACGGCACCGTGGCGCAACAGGCTATCGATGCTGACGCCGAGCATCTGCTGTTTGGCTTCGTTGGTGTAAGTCACGAAACCGCGATCGAACCAGGCCGAGCTGCCGGCAGTATCCGTGATGGCAGTGGCAACCCCGCCGCCGGTGCAGGATTCCGCCGTGGCGGCCAGCCAGCCTCTGGCCAGCAGTGCCTCGCCCAATTCCCGGGATAAGCGGGAGATCTCTGCCTCAAGTCCCATCATCGCGTCCTCTTCCGGCATCTTCCAGGCGAAATATGGCGCTCATTATGCAGTTGCCCCGCTCCTCGGGCAACCGACCCCGGGGCCACTGCGTCAGCAAGTTGTCGCCGCTTAAGCTCCAGTACATGGCTGCTCGTTATCATGTTCCAACACCGCCATGCATGCGGTTTCCATCCCATCAGACCAAGGAGAAAGCCGGATGAAGCATCCGTTCAACGTCGCCATGACAGCCCTCGCAATGTGTATCGCCACCCATGCCTTTGCCACCGAGGGCACCGCCGAGCTGCAGAGCGAGACCACCCTGGCCCAGGAGCTGAACCTCTCCAGCGCCCAGGTGGAGCAGATCAAGGGGCTGCGCGAGCAGGCCACCAGGGAGCTGAGCTCAATCAAGCTCGACGCAATCGGCCAGGACGTCATCGTCAACATGATCAAGTCCGGCAAATGGGATGAAGTGGCGGCGAGGAAGCAGTTGCAGACCATCAGCGACGTACAGGCCGAGGCCCGCTACCATCGCGCCCACTACCTCTTCGAGGTGAGCCGGGTGCTGACGCCCGAGCAGAAAGCCAAGCTGCACGAGATGCTGAGTGGCGGCGAGGCCATGTACTGAGGGCGACACTCTCCCCGTCTCTCCCATCCCCGCATCCGTGCGGGGATGCTATTTCTCCTCCCCCATGCCTCTTTTCGGCCAGGCTCCCCCCAGGCCACTCTGGTCAGCATCATCCGGATGCACAGATCCGCGACGGGATGCCGGCTTTGCCCCCAAGACGGAGATTCCTCCTCACCATCTTGCCTCGAGCATGTAGAATGGCCCCCAGATTCAGACCCATGACGGCAGACGTTTGCCCGCAAGAGCACCTTCTGGAATAGCACATGACAGCACAATACCAAGCGCCAGGCGCCAACTTGAGCGCCCACACCCCCATGATGCAGCAGTATCTGACTCTCAAGGCCGAAAACCCGGAGATCCTGCTGTTCTATCGCATGGGTGACTTCTACGAGCTCTTCTACGACGACGCCCGCAAGGCCTCCCAGCTGCTCGACATCTCCCTGACCAAGCGCGGCCAGTCGGCCGGCAGCCCCATCCCGATGGCCGGGGTGCCCTATCACGCCATCGAGGGGTATCTCGCCAAGCTGGTACAGCTCGGCGAATCGGCCGCTATCTGCGAGCAGGTGGGGGATCCAGCCACCAGCAAGGGGCCCGTGGAGCGCAAGGTCATTCGCATCATCACCCCGGGTACCGTCTCCGACGAGGCGCTGCTCAGCGAACGGCAGGACAACCTGATCGCCGCCGTCTACCACGATGGCCGCCGCTTCGGTTACGGCACCATGGACATCGGCTCCGGTCGCTTCTTCATCAACCAGTTCGAGAAAGAAGAGACCCTGCTGGCGGAGCTGCAACGCACCAATCCGGCGGAGCTGCTCTACCCCGAATCGTTCGCCTTCCTGCACCATGTCGAGGGTCGCCGCGGTCTGCGTCGCCGCCCGGAGTGGGAGTTCGAGCTCGGCACCGCCCGCAAGCTCTTGTGCCAGCAGTTCGGCACCCAGGATCTGGTGGGCTTTGGGGTCGAGCAGAGCGAGACCGCCCTGTGCGCCGCCGGCTGCCTGATGCAGTACGTGAAAGACACCCAGCGCACCGCCCTGCCCCACATTCGCAGCGTGCGCCTGGAGCAGCCCGATCATGCGGTCATCATGGATGCCGCCACCCGCCGCAATCTGGAGCTGACCCAGAATCTGGCTGGCGGCCACGACAACACCCTCTCCGCCGTGCTCGATTGCACCGCCACGCCGATGGGCAGCCGGCTGCTCAAGCGCTGGATCCATCAGCCGATCCGCGACCGGGTGATCCTCAAAGGTCGCCAGAGCACCATCAAGGAGCTCATCGAGCAGAACCTCTATGACGAGTTGGGCGGATTGCTGCGCCAGGTCGGTGACGTGGAGCGGGTGCTGGCGCGTCTCGCCCTGCGCTCGGCCCGCCCGCGCGATCTGACCCGGCTGCGGCAGGCTTTCGCTCAGCTGCCCGAGTTGCAGCGGCTGCTGGCGGAGAGCGAGCACGAGGCGGTGCAGCAGCTGCGCGAGCGGGCGAGCACCTTCCCCGAACTGTTCGACCTGCTGGAGCGTGCCGTGATGGAGGTGCCGCCGGTGCTCATCCGCGATGGCGGCGTCATCCGTGAAGGGTTCAATCAGGAGCTGGACGAGCTGCGGGATCTGGCCAATGGCGCCACCGCCAGCCTGGCCCGCATCGAGGAGCGGGAGAAGGCGCTCACCGGCATCAACACCCTCAAGGTGGGCTACAACAAGGTGCACGGCTTCTACATCGAGGTGAGCCGCGCCAACAGCCACCTGGTGCCGGCCCACTACATCCGCCGCCAGACGCTGAAAAACAACGAGCGCTACATCATCGATGAGCTGAAGAAGTACGAGGACAAGGTGCTCACCGCCCAGGCCCAGGCGCTGGCGCTGGAAAAACGTCTCTACGAAGAGCTGCTCGACGCCCTGCTGCCCCACCTTGGCGATCTGCAAGAGTCTGCTGCCGCACTGGCGGAGCTGGACGTGCTGGCCAACCTGGCCGAGCGGGCAGAGACCCTCGACTACCGCTGCCCGACGCTTATCGATGAGGATCAGATCCTGATCGAAGCGGGCCGCCATCCGGTGGTGGAGCAGGTGATGACCGACCCCTTTATCGCCAACCCCATCCGGCTGGAGCGGGAGCGGCGGATGCTAATCATCACCGGCCCCAACATGGGCGGTAAATCCACTTACATGCGCCAGACTGCGCTCATCGTTCTGCTGGCCCATATCGGCGCATTCGTGCCCGCCGACAGCGCCCGCATCGGCCCCATCGACCGCATCTTCACCCGCATCGGGGCGTCGGATGATCTCGCCTCCGGCCGCTCCACCTTTATGGTGGAGATGACCGAGACTGCCAATATCCTCAACAACGCCACCGCCCGCAGTCTGGTGCTGATGGACGAGATTGGCCGCGGCACCAGCACCTACGACGGCCTCTCGCTGGCCTGGGCCTGCGCCGAGCAGCTGGCAAGCAAGATTGGCGCCTACACCCTGTTCGCCACCCACTACTTCGAGCTGACCCGCCTGCCCGAGCTGATGAGCGGGCTAGCCAACGTCCACCTGGATGCGGTGGAGCACGGCGACACCATCGCCTTCATGCACGCGGTGCAGGAAGGTGCGGCCAGCCGATCCTACGGCCTGCAGGTAGCGGCGCTGGCCGGGGTGCCGAAATCGGTGATCCACCAGGCCCGCCACAAACTGCACGAGCTGGAGAGTGCCACTCCGGTGGCCGCCGGCGAAAGCCGTCCGGCTCCGGTCACTCTCGCCCCGCAACCCCATCCTGTGGTGGAGGAGCTGGCAGCAGTACGCCCGGACGAGCTGACCCCGCGACAGGCCCTTGACCTGCTCTATCGACTCAAGCAGATGCTGTAGCTAACGACCGCCGAACAGGCATGAAAAAGGGGAACCGCGAGGTTCCCCTTTCGTTTGACCGAACCTGTCATGTCATCAGCCCGGACCGATGCGATCCATCAGGCTCAGATTGACCGACCCCGGATGGCGCTTGAGCTTCTGCCTGTATTCGAACTGGTGCTGGCTCTCCTGTTTGAGCCCCTGCATCAGGGAATAGCACATGGCCAGCATGATGACCGAGAAGGGCAGCGCGGCGATGATGCTGGCGGCCTGCAGGGCGGCAAGCCCGCCGGAGACCAGCAGAATGGCCGCGACCAGCCCCTGCCCCAGTCCCCAGATGGCGCGGTGCAGCACCGGGGGATCCTGGTCGCCGATGGAGAGCAGCGTCGTAATCACGAGCGTGCCCGAGTCGCTGGAGGTGATGAAGTAGGTGCAGATAAGCAGGGTCAGCACACCCTTGGCAATCCAGCCGAAGGTCTCCCAGTGCAGCAGTTCCACCGTCTTGTAGAGCGCCATGGTGACATCCTGATTGACCGCTTCCACTACGCCGCCGCCACCGAACAGCTCCAGGTTCATGGCAGTCCCGCCAAACACGGTGAGCCAGAGCATGCCGAGCAGGGAGGGCACCAGCAGAACACCGAGCACGAATTCACGGATCGTGCGGCCCTTGGAGATGCGCGCGATGAACATGCCGACAAAGGGGGCCCACGCAATCCACCAGCCCCAGTAGAACGCGGTCCAGCTGGACTGCCAGGCCGAGGTGCCGTTGGCTTCCGTATTGGTCCAGAAGCTCAGCTTGACGATGTTCTGCAGGTAATCACCGATGTTCTGCACATAGGCGTTGAGGATGTAGGTGGTTGGCCCCAGCACCAGGAAGAGGCCCAGCACGAACACGCTCAGCCAGATATTGAGTTCGGAGAGGATCTTCACCCCGCGCCCGACGCCGGAGATGGCCGACAGGGTGGCAATCAGGCTGATGCCACCGATGAGCCAGAGCTGGTTCGCTTGTGACACGCCCATGCCGAACATCTGATTGAGGCCGGTGTTCATCTGGGAAACTCCCAGCCCAAGGGAGGTCGCCACCCCGAACACGGTACCGAACACCGCCAGCACGTCGGCGGCATGGCCCCAGAAGCCGTAGATGCGATCGCCAAGAATGGGATAGAGCACGGAGCGGATGGCCAGCGGCAACTTGCGCCGGTAGCTGAAGAAGGCCAGCGACAGGCCGACGATCACATAGATGGCCCAGGGGTGCAGACCCCAGTGGAAGAAGGTGAGGCGCATGGCGATCTGGGCCGCTTCCGGCGTCATGCCTTCGGTGATGAAGGGGTTGCCCTGCAGGTGATACATGGGCTCGGCGATGCTCCAGAACACCAGGCCTATGCCCATGCCTGCGCTGAACAGCATGGAGAACCAGGCAAAGTAGCCAAACTCCGGTACCTGGTCGTCGTCGCCCAGCCGGATGCTGCCAAAGCGGCTGAACATCAAGTAGACGGCGAAGAACAGGAACAGGGCGACCACCAGGATGTAATACCACTTGAAGCCAGCAATGATGGTGTCCTTGGCCCCGGTAAACCAGGTGCCCGCGGTATCCGGATCAAAGACGCCGAACAGCAGGAAGAGGGTCACGACGGTGAGGGCCGTCATGGCCATGGTGGGATTGAGGCCTTTCAAAAGCCCTTTGGTTGCTCGCATCGGGCCTCCTTAGTCGTTGTTGAAAAAGTCTTCACCCACGTGATCGCCGGCACCGCCGATGGCGCGATAGGCCAGACGACCTGCCACCTGCTCACGGTGATCCACCAGGGTCACCGACGGCTGACCGTTCACTGCGTGGCGTTTGCCAAGGAAGATAGCCATGGGCACCCCCAGATTGGAGACACCGCTGGTGATCCAGAGGCGGTTGAAGTCATAGGAGCCACCGATGAACTCCAGCTGTGCCAGCCCATTGTCCAGACCCGCCAGATAAAAGTTCATGGCACTCTCGTCAGGGAAGAGGTGAACCAGCACATAGGCATAGCGCAACTCATTGACCAACTCCTTTAGACTAAAAGAACCTGTGTTGCTGCAAGAGAGCGGCAGCTCACCATCGTAGTGGTGTACCTTGAGGTTGTTGGGGTCCTCGTCATAGGCAGGTTGATAACGCACAAACGCCGCGGTATCCGGCAGTTCATAGCGAACTCTGACCACACGCAGGTCGGCAACCAGGGACTTGATATCCAGGTCGTCATGCATGATTTCACTCCTCAAATATCGGGTTGGACTGGGGCAATTGTCCGATAACCTAACACAATATTCATTAGAGCTGAAATCATTACATCAAAAACCATATTGACCTTGTTATGGATTAGGCGGAGAATTTCGCGCCTCTCCACAGCCCTGCGATGACCCAGACCCCATGGAAAAACATGATGAAGTGCTGATCGCCCTGCGCCAGATCATCCGTGCCATCGACATGCACTCCAAGCGCTTGATCAAGGAGGCCGGCCTGACCTCGCCCCAGCTCCTGCTGCTCAAGGGGATCGACGAGCTTGGCCAGATCTCCATGCGCCAGTTGGCGGATCACACCAACATGAGCCAGGCCACCGCGACCACCATCATGGACCGACTGGAGAGCCGCCAACTGGTACAGCGCATTCGCAGCGAAACCGACAAACGCAAGGTGCATGCGACGCTCACTGACGCGGGACGCGCCCTGCTTGCCCAGGCTCCGACCCCCTTGCAGGAGAGTTTCATTCAACGCTTTCAGGCGCTGGAAAACTGGGAACAGGGGTTGTTGCTCTCTTCCCTGCAACGCATCTCCGCCATGATGAATGCCGACGGCATCGATGCCGCCCCCGTGCTGAGTGTCAGCCCCCTGACCGAAGAGCGGGCCTGAACCGCAGCCATAAAAAAAGCTCCCGACCGGGAGCTTTTTTTATGGGCAGTACGCGATGGCGTTACGCCTCCAGGCTGATGCCGATGTTGGAGACGCCGTCCTGGGCCGCGAAGGCGCGGATGGCAAGGATGCGGTCGCTGTCCCGTTCATGGGCCACCCGTTTGAGCAGTTCGACCTGGAACTCCAGCTCCGCTTCCATGTACTCGTGCTCATAGAGCTCATCATCGCTGAGATCCCGCTCTTCCAGCATCTCGATGAAGCCGGCGACCGTGCCGACAGACGCATGGCTGGCGTCGTTGGCCTCTTCCCCCACCCGGCAGATCACCGAGTTGTAGGCACAACCCAGCGCCACGCAGGCGTCCAGTGCCGGATAGGCGCCGTAGGATTCAAACTTGCGGGGATCGGGAATGTAGACTTCAAACGCTTCCAGAATGGCACCAAGATTGACGCGGGATCCCTTGACCGTCAGGTAGTTCCACATCTGATCCAGCGCGTGACGGAATGCCCTCGCATCCCCGAAACCGGAGGCCTGGGTAAAGAGCACATAGTTGGGGTACATGCGCTCTGCCAGCGCCAGGGTATAGACGGTTTGCTGCCAGGGCTGCAGCTCGGCCAGTCGCTTATAAAACTTGTCACCAAACACTGGAGTCGGATCCTTTGCAAAATGTGGGGCAGATTGTAGCCCACGAGGGCCCCGTCTAAAAATGAAAAAGCGCCCTGCTCGACTATCTTGCCCGATCAACTGGGGTAAGATGGAGACAGCATCCCTCTCGCCTTGCCATAAACACGATAAGGAACAAGAGTATGAGCCAACGTACCCTGCTGCTGTTGAGTCAGGACAACAGCCACTATGAACGCCTGCTCAAGGCGGCCCATCTTCCCCATCTGCACATTCTTCGGGCCGACAATCAGGCCGAGGCCGAACAGCTTATCGGTGACGCTCATATCCTGATGGCCGAGCCTGCCCGGGCCAAGCCGCTGCTGGCCAAGGCCGGCAAGCTCAGCTGGCTCCAGTCGACTTATGCCGGGGTCGACGTGCTGCTGGACGCCAGTTGCCGCCGCGACTACCTGCTCACCAATGTCCGCGGCATCTTCGGCCCCTTGATGAGCGAGTATGTGTTCGGCCATCTGCTCAGCCTGACCCGCCAGTTGCCACTCTATCGCGAGCAGCAGCAACAGGGCGTCTGGCAAAGCCATCCCTATCAGGGCTTGAAGGGAAAGACGCTGCTACTGCTCGGCACCGGTAGCATAGGGCAGCATATCGCCCACACCGGCAAACATTTTGGCATGAGGGTGCTCGGCATCAGCCACAGTGGCCGTGAACGTGCCGGGTTCGATCAGGTGTACCAGTTGCCGGCACTCAACAAGATGCTGGCCCAAGCCGATGTCATCGTCAGCGTGCTGCCCGCCACCCGCGAGACACGCCATCTCTTCACCGCCGAACGCTTCAGCCACTGCAAACCGGGCGCCATCTTCTTCAACGTCGGCAGGGGCAATGCCGTCCATGAGGGGGAGCTGCTGGCGGCACTGCAAGCCGGCAAACCCGCCATGGCGGTGCTCGATGTGTTCGAGCAGGAACCCCTGCCCGCTGACAGCCCGCTCTGGCACCAGCCCAATCTCATCGTGACGCCCCACAACAGCGCCTACAGCTTCCCGGAAGATGTGGCCCAGATCTTCATCCGCAACTACATCCGCTTCATCGACGGTCAGCAGCTGGACGGCCGGATCGACTTTGACAAGGGTTATTGAAGCCGTTCTGCAATGAAAAGGCCCCGCCAGTTGGCGGGGCCTTTTTCGTCAGGAGGGAGCCGTTCAGCCCGCTTCCATCTCTTTGCGGTAGCTCTTCACCTTGGCGAGGAACTGACGCTTGTCCTTGCCGGAGAGCGGCTCCGCCATCGGCAGCTTGATCTTCATGGGATCCACCGGCCGGTTGTTGATGCGTACTTCGTAGTGCAGGTGAGCACCGGTGGAACGGCCCGTGTTGCCGGAGAGGGCTATCTTGTCGCCCATTTTCACCTTCTGCCCGGGTTTCACCAGCAGCTTGCTCAGGTGCAGGTAACGGGTCATCAGGGTACGACCGTGCTTGATCACGACATAGGTGCCTGCCAGCGGGTGGCTGGTTGCCTTGAGGACCACACCGTCACCGGTCGCCATGATGGGCGTGCCTACTGGCAGGGCAAAGTCGGTCCCCTCATGGGGCCGGACCTGCCCGGTAATGGGATGACGGCGATTCGGGTTGAAACTGGAGCTGACCCGGTAACGGCTGTGAGTCGGATAACGGCGGAAGCCGCGCTCCAGGCTGTTTGCCTGACCGTCATAATAGTTGCCATCTTCCGACAACCAGGCTGACACGGCCTTGCCCTGGCTGAACACCTCGACCCCCAGCAACTGGGTATTGCCCGTACTCTTGCCCTCGACCGTCTCCTGGCGGACCAGCACCTTGAACTTGTCACCTTTTTTCAAATCCTTGGCGAAGTTGAGGCGCCACTGGAACAGGTTGGCAATCTTCTGGATGTGGTTGGCCGGGATCCCGGCATTGCGGGCGCTGACGTAGAAGCTGCCGTTGATGACACCGTCATAGCTCTTCTGTTGCCACTCCACCTCTTCATTGAGCATGTTGGCGCTATAGGTGTCGTCGGTACGCTCCAGCACCAGGGTCTGCTTGATGTTCAGGCGGATCTTCAACTGCTGCAGAATGTTGTCCTGATCGATCAGCAACTCGATGGTCTGACCGGGTTTAAGACGCGCCAGGTTGTTCTTGGCATCCGCATCCAACACCTTGTAGAGGGTGGTGGTGGACAGCCCCAGGTTGTTGAAGATGGTGGTCAGGTTCTCGCCGTTGCGTACCCGGTAATCCTGCCATTGAGGCGTGGCATCCGCCGGGATGTCGTCTTCGGGAGCAGCTGACTCGACCAGCTCGTGATCCGGGATGTCGTTGAAGTCGGTGTTGTCTTCGTTGGTTGCTGTGCCCGTGGTGGCGATCGGCAACTCCAGACGCAGTGGCCGCTCCAGGATGTCACCTGGAGCTGGCAATACGGCTACCGCTGACAGCGTCATGGCCGTGAGCAATAGCATGGCATAGAAATGCTTGCGGGGAACCGGGGGTTCCCAATTGGCAGCCTGGGCTACCAAGGGACGGAGACGTTTCATCCGCTATCCTGTTATTAGATCTAAGGGTGGTGGTTGTGGGTCTGTTTTTATGAGTTTTTATTATGAAAACCGAATATCTGGCTTTTAGACCTAAATACTTACAAAAAGTTCATAGCTCCATGCACGAAACTCACATTTTATGCATAACCTTCCAGCATGGGCAGAAATGATCGTCATTTTCAGCCATTTTTTTCTATTTTTAAGAACCAAGTCCGGTTGTGGTGCTCTCCGGCCCAGAAAATGTTGCAAAAACATCTCCATGGAGTGGGTATGTCATTGGCAAAATTGTTAAATGTAATCATTCTGATCCTCTTCACCATCGGCGCCGCGCTGCTGCTCGTGCTGGAGATCACCACGGTACGACAGTCTATTCTCGACCAGATGTCGGCCAACCTTGAAACCGCCATCACCGCGCTGGGGCTGGTGCTGCAGGGTACCTTGCTCAACGATGACAAGGTCCTTGCCGAGACCATAGTGAACGCCATGTTCGACGGAGGTTTCGTCAACTCCGTCGTCCTGCTGGATCCGGATGGCCAGGTGCTGTTCCAGAAGGTGTTCCACACCGCACAGCAAAATATTCCAGGCTGGCTCCCCTCTGTTATCGACATGCCGCCGGTCAAAATTGAGCAGGAGTTGACCGACGGCTGGCGTATTCTCGGTACCCTCACGCTCGAGGGGCACAAGGGTTACGCCTACCAGCATCTGTGGAACGCCATCAGTCGTACCGGGCTCGCGTTGCTCGTCGGCCTGCTGGTGTTCAGCCTGGTGATCACCTGGGTGTGCCGCCGCCTGATGCACCCCCTCGAACAAGTCAGTCTGCAGCTAACCCGGATCCGCAAACGCCAGTTCAGCGGCAACCTGCCAACCCCGTGGCTTCGCGAATTGCAGGAAGTCGTCGTCTCCATCAACCAGCTGGTCTCCGAACGCAAACGGGACCTGCTGCAACAGCGGCTGAAGATCACCCAGCTTGGCAAGCACGACGCCCTCCCGACCCACCAGAAGCTAATTGGTCTGGTCGACACCGATGGCAACACCTATCAGCAGCATTTCTTCTCCACTCAGGGGAGTATCAGGCTCTACAGCCGCCTGTTACCCAAGCACCCCCCCACCACGGACAGCTCGCCGGATGAAATTCGGGCGCTGCTCAACGACTGGCTGACCCAGAAGGCGGAAGGGCTCCAGCTACCTCTCAGCCTGCTCGGCCATCCAGACTGGGCGCAGTTTGCCCCCGTGCTGGCCAGCGCTCGTGGCAAGACGCTGGACTGGCGCTGGGATCTGGCTATCTTCCCCCCCCTGGCCGAGGAGCGACTGACTGCACTCCAGTCCCAGGGGATTGAGCTGGCCTTCAGCAACATCCCGATGAACAACGACAATCTGGCCAGACTCGACCCCATCAGACCCGTCTTCATCAGTTGCCAGCTCACCCAGTCCCCCCTTTATTGGAACCTGCTTTCCCAATGCCTCCATGCTTCCGGCTACACCTTGCTGGCGGAAGCCGGCGACGTGAGCGATGTGGACATGCTGCGCAGTTGGGGCATCGATGGTTATGCCACTCAGGAGAATGCATCATGAGGATCCCGCTGCTGCTGCTTGCCCTGCTGTGGCAACCGACCCTGTACGCGACCACCATGACCATAGGCACCGGGGGGGAGCAAGGCATCTATTACCAGGTCATCAAGGAGTTCTGCAGACTGGCCAAAAAAAGTGACCCCACGATGCCCTGCAAACTGCAGGCCAGCTCCGGGTCTATCGAAAATCTCCGCCAGCTGAAAGCGGGAGAGGTCTCCTATGCCCTCGTTCAGTCAGACTGGCTCTATCAGGCCAGCCAGGGCACGGGGCCTTTCGTTGCCCAACCACAACGCGAGCTGAGGGCGCTCTTTGCCACCCACGCCGAACCTTTCACCATAGTGGTGCGAGCCGATGGGGATATCACCACCCTGGAGCAGCTCAAGCTGGCCCCCATCGACATGGGCCTGAAGAGTTCAGGGACTCGTCAAACGGCATTGGCCCTGTTCAATGTTTTGGGTGCAAAGGAGCAGGATCTTGATTTGAAGAGCGTCGCCAATCTCTCCGAAGCACTGTGCAGTAAACAGATCGATGCCTATGGCCTCGTCATGGGTCATCCCAACCGTATCGTGCTCGACACCGCCAAGCGCTGCGACGTGCGCTTCCTGGCGATCGAGGGGCCCGTCAGGGACCAGCTGCTCAAGGGGGTCAGGTATTATCAGCGCAGCCAGGTGCCGGCACGCATCTACCCGGGCAACCTCAAGGCAACCCCGACCTTCGCCATCGCGGCCACCCTGGTGACCAATGCCGCCACCCCGGATGAGGAGGTCTATCGGCTGACCCGGGCCATGCTGAGCCAGCAAACCAGTTTCAACGAACAGACCTATGGCTATGCGAACCTGTTTCACAAGGCGCGCAACAAGATAGGCCCGGTGCTGAGTGTCGAACAGCATCCGGGCGCGGGAAAATATTTCGAGGAGTTGAAGGCGGCGGGCAAGTTATAGCTGGCGACGGGGGGAGCGCAGATGCTCGCTGGAGAAGCGGCTCTGCATCGAGGTCCACTGGGCCAGGCGATCGGCACTCCCCGCCAAGGTTCCCTCGCGACGGGATTTCATGATCCAGATGCTTTTGGCATCGAAACTGTAAACCGGCTGCAGATCATTGCGCTTGCTCCCCGGCAGGATGCGGCCATTGATGTTGTCCAGCACCAGGGGATCTGACTTGATGGTCGGGAAGTACAACGTCACCATGTGGAACTGGTTGTAACGAATTGCCTTCACATAGGCCAGCCGCAGCTTCTTCTCGTCGACCCCCAGCTCCATCAGGGTGTAGTACTTGGCGATGCTGTAGTCCTCGCAATCCCCTCCTCTCGCCCCGATGAACTCCAGCGGATTGGCCCAATAATCATCATCCCCCCACAGTCTGGGATCCTCGCTGTAGGTCAGGTTGTTGAAGTAGTTGTTCACCAGCTCCAGCTTCTGCTGGTCCGTCGTTCCGGCCCTTGGCGTCAGCAGACGAGAGAAGGCCTCGGACCGCTGGATCGCTCTGGCGCCATAGACCGCCTGCATTTTTGCCCTGAGTTCCGGGCTGGCGATGTGTTCGGAAAGACCGGATGCCTGTATGCCGGATCCCAGCAGGGTCAGCGTGCAGGCAGAGACGAGCAACCATTTCATGACTGACACTCCATATCAGATGCTGGAGGTCAGTATAGTTGGCCGCGCCGCCTCTATCGTCAATGTCGGGCAAGGCCTAGCGGCACTGGGCGAAGGCATCCGCCAACTGCTGCATGAATTGCGGATAACCGTCCGGACCGAGCGGCACCTGCTCGCCGACTTCGTCCAGCAGCAGCACCTTGGCCCCGGTATTGCGGGCAACCGACTCGATCACCGCCGGGGAGAACTGCGGCTCGGCGTAGATGCAGCTCGCCTTTTTCTCTTCCAGCGCCTTGCGGATGTCAATCAGCGTCTTGGCTCCCGGGCGACGCTCCGGGCTCACGGTGAAGTGTCCCTTGGAGCTCATGCCGTAGTGGCGCTCCCAGTATCCATAGGCTTCGTGGAACACGAAGTAGCCCTTCTGATCCACCGCCTTCATCTGCACGGCGATCACCTTGTCCAGGGCGTCAACCTTGCCCTCGAAGGCCGCGAGATTGGCGGCATAGCGCGCCTGGTTGGCAGGATCCAGCTTGCCCAGTTCGGTCGCAATCGCCTTGGCAATCACCTTGGCCTGGGTTGGACCCAGCCAGATGT
Organism: Aeromonas sp. 62-46; assembly: GCF_001898585.1. Lineage (NCBI taxonomy): Bacteria > Pseudomonadati > Pseudomonadota > Gammaproteobacteria > Aeromonadales > Aeromonadaceae > Aeromonas > Aeromonas sp. 62-46. The sequence continues at coordinate 20,216 of NZ_MKUI01000047.1, forward strand.
GTGGATCCACCCCTTCGTGGTGGTGCCCTTCATGGCCCTCGTCGTGCGAGCCGTGGTCGTGGGCGGCATGGTCATGATCCTTGTCATCATGGTGATGCTCGTCATGCTCCCCCTGGGTCGCATAGTTGTACAGCGGCATGCCGGGAACCTGGGTCAGGGTCAATACATGAGGATGCCGGGCAAGGGGTTTGGCCATGAAGCCTTCCAGCTCGGGACCGACCCACACAACCAGATCGGCCTCGTTGATGCTGCGAATATCGGAAGGGCGCAGGGAAAAATCGTGGGGCGACGCGCCGGTGGGCAGCAGCACCCCGGGCTCGCTCACGCCATCGGTGATCGCCGCCGCGATGAAGCCCAGGGGTTTGATGGTGGTCAGCACCTCGAGGGCACGGACAGGCAGACTCACCGCCATCAGGGCAGTGATCAGAGCAAGAATTCGCATAGAGGTCTCGTCAGGGAATATGTGTGTGATAATATAACAAACCAACGTCGCTGTTATATTATAACTCTCACAGGCTGTAAACCCCGGAGCTGTCATGACCCAACTGGTGGAGCTGAAAGAGGTCTGTCTCTCATTTGACGGACGACTCGTGCTCGACAAGGTCTCCTTTACCCTGAACAAAGGCAAAATCACCACCCTGGTCGGCCCCAACGGGGCGGGCAAGAGCACTCTGAGCAAGCTGGTGCTGGGCTTGCTCCGCCCAGATTCGGGGGACATCATCCGCCGCCGCGATCTGCGAGTCGGCTATGTACCCCAGCGCCTCTATCTGGACCCCACCCTCCCCCTGACGGTGCGCCGCTTCCTGCAACTTGGCAAGAACAGCCGCCTCTCCATCGAGGAGGCGCTCAATCGGGTCGGTGCGCAGGAGCTCTTGGACAACCGGATGCAGAAGCTCTCCGGTGGCGAGATGCAGCGGGTACTGCTGGCCCGCGCCCTGCTGGTCAAACCCGAGCTGCTGGTGCTGGACGAACCGGTGCAAGGGGTAGATATCACGGGCCAGATCGAGCTCTATGCCCTCATCAGCCAGCTGGCCGCCGAGTTCCACTGCGCCGTGCTGATGGTCTCCCACGATCTGCACCTGGTGATGGCCAGCACTCACGAGGTGATCTGCCTCAATCGCCACGTCTGCTGCCACGGCGAGCCACAGAGCGTGGCCCGCCACCCGGAATTTGCCCGCCTGTTCGGGCGACCGGAGCGGGAGGTGCTGGCGGTCTATACCCACCATCACCACTGCGATGGCGAACACCATCATCATGAACCGCAGGCTCCCGTCATCCGCCTGCCCTCTCGCAACAACTAGGATCTTCACGTGGACAGCTTTCTGTTATACGCCCTCGCGGCCGGACTCGGCATCGCCCTGCTGGCCGGGCCGCTTGGCAGCTTCGTGGTGTGGCGCAAGATGGCCTATTTTGGCGACACCCTCTCCCATGCCTGCCTCTTCGGCATCGCCCTCGGCATCCTGCTGCAGGTGGACCTCACCCTGGCGGTCGTGGTCTGCTGCCTCGCCATGGCGATGCTGCTGGTCATCATGAGCCGCAACCAGCAGGTGGCCACCGACACCCTGCTCGGCATCCTGGCCCACAGCGCCCTGTCGCTGGGTCTGGTCACCCTGAGCTTCATGGACAACGTGCGGGTGGATCTGATGGCCTACCTGTTTGGCGACCTGCTCTCGGTGCAGCCCATGGACCTGCTCTGGATCTACGGCGGCGGCGCCCTGGTACTGTTCACCCTGTGGCGGCTCTGGGATCCCCTGCTCTCCATGACCATCTCGGAAGAGCTGGCCCGGGTGGAAGGGGTGCGGGTAGATGTGCTGCGCTGCGTGCTGATGCTGCTGATAGGCCTGGTCATCGCCGTGGCCATGAAGTTCGTCGGGGCGCTCATCATCACCTCCTTGCTGATCATTCCCGCCGCCACCGCCCGGCGCTTCAGCCAGACCCCGGAGCAGATGGCCGGCTTTGCCGCCCTGACAGGCTGTCTCGCCGTGCTGGGGGGCCTTGCCCTCTCCTGGTATCAGGACACCCCGGCCGGTCCCTCGGTCGTAGTCTGCGCCACCACCCTCTTTGTACTGAGCCAGTTCAAGCGCACCTGACCCGCTCCTGATGGCCCTGGTCTCGCCAGTGCCATCAGGCCTCCCGAATCAGACACCTTCGTCGTGGGCTGCGCCGTCCATTCTGCATAGGGCCCCCAGCCCGTTCAGACACGCCTGAGAGGCTCGTTTTCCCCGGGTCTCAGGCTCGCCTGCGACTCCTGCCACAGCCACTGACGCAACCGGCTGATGGCGGGTTCATGGGCACGCGAGCGCTTGAAGACGAAATAGAAGTTGTCGCCGGTCTCGAGGGCGTGCAGGGGCAGCCGCACCAGACGCGGATCCTCCGGCTGCAACATGTAGTCATTGATGAGCGCCATTCCCTGGTCCCAGTTCGCCGCCTCCAGCGCGAGCAGGATATGGCTGAAATGGTGCACTCTCGCCTCGGGGGGAATGGTCAGCCCCCCCATTTCGGCCCAGCGCCGCCAATCTTCCCCCTTCTCGCGGTAGATAGCCTGGATGGAGAGCAGCGGCAACTGCCACAAGGTGGCGGGCCACTCCCCTTCCACCTGCTGCCACATCCGGCGACTGCATACCGGCATCAGCCGCTCCCGATAGAGCAGATCGTGCATGTAGCCCGGCCCTTCGGGGGAGACGGTGATGAAACCGTCCGCCACCCTGTCGGAGAGCTCGGGATCTTCCGCCACCATCTCCAGGCTGAGATCCAGCTCGGGATAGAGCTGACGCAGCCCGGCCAGGCGAGGGATCAGCCACTTCACCGCAAAGGAGCTGTAGACCGCGAGCCGCACCCGCATCTCGCCTCCACCGCGCAACTGCTCGCTGCTCTGGGCAATCTGGACCAGCCCGGCGGCGATCCCCTCGAAATAGATCTCCCCCAGGGGCGTCAGGGAGAGCAGCCGCCCCTGGCGCAGCAGCAGCCGCTCCCCCAGAAAATCCTCCAGCAGACGGATCTGGTGACTGACCGCACTCTGGCTGACATTGAGCTCCAGGGCGGCGCGGGAAAAACTCAGCAGGCGGGCAACCACCTCGAAATATTGAACGGCGCGCAGGGGGGGCAGCTTCATTATCCAAATTTCTCATGCGTGATGATTTTTTATCATTTTACTGGATAACAGGCCGCGGGCTACCCTCCCCTCATCTGAATCTGGAGGTGGTATGAATGCAGTCGGGATAGGCATCCTCTATCTGGTGCTCGGCAACATGGTGGCGGTCTTCTCCGATGCCCTGGTCAAGGTGCTGGAGCCAGACCAGCCCATTTTCCAGTTTGTCTTTTTCCGCCAGCTCTCCGCAGCCCTGCTGCTCGCCCCCTGGCTGCTCTGGTCCTGGCGGCGCAACCCGCCGGTAGCCCTCAAGTGGCACCTGCTGCGGGCCCACATCTGGGCCGTCGGCGTCTGCCTGATGGTGGTCGCCCTCACCCGGCTGCCGCTCGCCACCGCCAACGCCCTCTTCTATGCCGCCCCGCTGCTGATGGTGCCGCTCGCGGTCTGGCTGGCGGGGGAGGCACTCTCGCGCCAGAAGGTGCTGACGGCGCTGCTCGGCTTCGTCGGAGTGCTCATCGTGCTGCGCCCGACCGAGGTAAACTGGGCCGCCCTGGCGGCGCTCGGGGTGGCGCTCTCCCTGGCGGTCAACAACCTGCTGATCAAGCGCATCCCGCTCCAGCAGCCCATCGCCCAGACCCTGTTTTTCACCAATGTGCTGAGCATGCCCTTCATCCTGGCGCTGGCCTGGTGGGAAGGGGGCGAGTGGCAATGGCAGATGTGGTGGCCCGCCTTCGGCTCCTCGGCGCTCATCATGGTCTATGCAGGATTGTGCGTGATGGCCTATCGCAAGGCGGAGGCGAGCAAGATCGCCTCGGCGGAGTACACCGGGCTGCTGATGGCGGTCGCCATCGGGGTCTGGCTGTTTGACGAACAGCCAGGGCTGCCGCTGCTGCTGGGGTGCCTGTGCATCCTACTGCCGCTGGTCGCCATGGCCCGCAGCAAGCCCAAGACCCAGGCCGAGCCGGCGCTCTAGCCTGCCGGGTCAAGCAGGGGGGCGACCCTCTGCTGCAGATGGGGGATCACCGCCTGCTCGAACCAGGGGTTCTTCCTGAGCCAGAGGGTGTTGCGCGGGGACGGGTGCGGCAGCGGCAACCAGGCCAGGCCATAGTCCGCCCAGTGTCGCACCGTCTCGGTGAGCGATCCTTTCGCCGCCGCCCTCAGGTAGTAAGCCTGCGCATACTGGCCGATGAGCAGGGTCAGCTCGATGTTGGGCAGCAGCATCAGTACCTTGTCGTGCCAGGTGGGGGCACATTCCGGGCGCGGCGGCAGATCCCCCGACTTGCCCCTGCCGGGGTAACAGAGCCCCATGGGCATGATGGCGATGCGGGATTCATCGTAAAAGGTGGCCTTGTCCACCCCGAGCCACAAGCGCAGCCGATCGCCGGAGGGATCGTCCCAGGGGATGCCGCTGGCGTGTACCCGGGTGCCGGGGGCCTGGCCGATGATGAGCAGACGGGCGCGCTCGTTGCCGCGGATCACCGGCCTTGGGCCGAGCGGCAGGTGGGCCTCGCACAGGCGGCAGGCCCGGATCTGTTCAAACAGGGGATCGAGTCGGTTCATGGGCCCGATAGTACCAGAGTTTTCTCCCCGCTCCCGCTTGTGAAAGGAGCGGCGGATACTTATCATGCAGCCGCCATTGTTTAGTTTAATAAACGGAGAGAGATGAAGAACTGGATGGGCACCGGCAGCGCGGCCCTCTCATTCGTGCTGTGGGGCATGCTGCCCCTCTATTACCAGTTCATGCCCGAGATCAACATGTGGGAACTGCTCTCCCACCGGGTGCTCTGGTCCGTGGTGCTGCTGGGAGGCCTGCTTCTGCTCCTCGGCCATCGGGTACCCTGGGGGGCCCTGCGCGGCGATCCCCGGCAGCTCGGCCTTGTGCTGCTGGCGGGCCCCGTGATGTCCATCAGCTGGTGCATGTTCACCTGGTGCCTGACCACGGGCCAGGTGCTGGCCACCAGCCTCGCCTTCTTCATGACCCCGCTGTTCAACATCGCCTTTGCGGTGCTCTTCCTCAAAGAGAAGCTCACCCCGCAAAAACACCTGGCGGTGGCGCTCGCCCTGGCGGGGCTCGCCTACATGCTCTTCTCCTACGGCGAGCTGCCCTGGTTTTCCCTCGTGATGGGGGCCAACTTCGCCCTCTACGGCCTCATCAAGAAAAAGGTGAGACTGGACGCCGGAACCAGCCTCTATCTGGAGTCCCTGGTGCAGTTGCCCGTCGCCCTTCTCATCATCGGCTGGCTGACCTTGCAGGGCACCAGCCAGTTTATGGCCGGTGACTGGACCGAGCGACTGCTGCTGATGGGCAGTGCCCCCGCCACCCTGCTGCCGGTGGGGCTGTTCTGCTATGCGGTGGCGCGCACGCCCATGAGCACGGTGGGGCTGTTGCAATACATAGAGCCGAGCCTCGCCTTCCTGCTCGCCCTCTTCTGGTTTGGCGAGATCCCGGATCCGGTGAAATCCGTGGGCTTTGCCTTCGTCTGGGCCGGCCTGCTGGTGAGCCTGCTGCCCCTGCACCGGCTTGGGCGCCAGCGGGCCAGGTGGCGCACCTCGTGACCCTCGCCACCACCACTCCCTCCCGCTGGTTTGTCTATCTGGTGCGCACCGGCGCCGGGGCACTCTATGCGGGGATCAGCACGGATCCCGAGCGGCGACTGCGTCAGCACCAGAGCGGCAAGGGGGCCAGAGCCCTGCGCGGCAAGGGCCCCCTCTCCCTGGTATGGCAGCAGGAGGTCCCCGGCAAACGCGAGGCGCTGCGCCTCGAGTACCGCCTCAAGCAGCAGAGCAAGGCATTCAAGGAGCGCCTGGTGCACGAGCCGGCGCTGTGGCACGGCTGGAGCCTTTCCTGGCTTGCCACCCCGCACAGCGACCCTGTGTCGCCCCCATAAAAAGGGCCACTGCAAGCAGTGGCCAAGGAAGGATGCGAAATCAGGGAGGCTTAACGGTAGGTGTTCGACTGCTTGCGCCTGTTGCTGAGTAGCCAGCACACCACCAGCACCACCAGCAACCAGGGCGCCAGCTTGATGATGAGGGCAAACATGCCGGCCAGGGCGCCAAACAGCACGAAGACCCCGCTCACCAGCAGCATGGCCAGCACGGTGAATCCGGTCAGCGCCATGCCGATCAGCACCAGGATCAAGACGATAAATTCCAGCATGTTGTGCTCCTCACGGGCTTGCACTTGCCGACGGGACGATCCGGAGATCACCCCAGCCAGCGTTGAAGTTCACGGCGGGGAGGCATGACGAGCACCCCCACCAGATAGAGCGCCAGGGCCAGCGGCGGCATCAGGATCAGGGCGAGCAGGGCCACCACCCGCACCGTCACTCTGGACACCCCCAGCCCTCTGGCAAGACCGGCGCAGACCCCGGTCAGCTTGCGATGGGCGAGATCCTTGGGCCAGGGTGTCATGTTATGCCTCCACCTTCTGACCCTTGAGCCGGGCCAGTTCCCGCTCAATCTCGTCGTTCAGCTCCAGCTCGCGGAACTGGGCCTCGAGGGACGGATTCTGCCCCAGGGTCGCCGCCTCCAGCTGGGCCTCCAGCTGATCGACACGGTTCTGGAAGCCGTCGAAGCGGGCCACCAGCTCGTGCATGCGCTGGTTGTCCACCTGGGCACGGGCGCGGATGCGGCTGTGGGCGGTCTGCTCGCGCAGGGTCAGCATCTTCTGCTTCTCCCGCGCCTCGGTCAGCTTGGCCGCCAGTCGCTCGCTGTCGGCGGTGAGCTGGGCCAGCACTTCGGCCACCCGCGCCTTGTCCTCTTCCAGCCGCTCGCACTGCTTCATCTCCGCCAGCTTCTCGGTGAGGGCGGCACGGGCCAGATCTTCGCGGCCCTTCTGGATGGCGAGTTCAGCCTTGGCTGCCCACTCCTGGATCTGGTTGCGCAGCGCCTGCTGATGGCGCTCCAGCTGTTTCTGTTCGGCGATGACGCGGGCGGCCTGGGTTCTCATCTCGACCTGGACCTGCTCCATCTCCTCGATCATCAGCCGCAGCATCTTCTCCGGCTCTTCGCTCTTGTCGAGCAGGCTGTGCAGGTTGGCATTGATCACGTCGGTCAGGCGGCTGAATACGCTCATGGTCTGGCTCCTTGTTGATGGGGTGTCACTCTCTTCCCATGACATTACAAGAGCCGTGCCAGAATGTTTTTTCCTTTATTTACAATTAGATGAAAGTTAACGATGGATGTTCACCGGATACAGCGTGGTGAAAAAAACCAACAAGATGGTGATTTTCACCAATAAAAAAGGGAGCCAGCGGCTCCCTCTCTTCTCTGCAACCGGGTTCAGGCCGCCGGCCGATGGCCAAGCTTGCCATCCAGCTCCGCCAGCTTGGCTTCCATCTTCTCCCGGCAGGTGTCGGAGAGCTCGCGGATGCCGGCGGCGCCGTGCTCCTTGCTGCACACCGGGGCCATCACCTCCAGCAGCACCTCGCCGTTGTCCCAGCGGTTGAGATCGACCTGACCGAAGTAGCTGGAGCAGACGATGGGCACCACGGGCACCTCGGCCTGGACGGCAGTGTGGAAGGCCCCCGCCTTGAACGGCAGCAGACCACGCCCCTGGGAGCGGGTCCCCTCCGGGAACATCCAGATGGAGGTGCCGCGATGCTTGATGCGATCCACCACCTGGCCGATGGTGCCGATGGCGCGGGAGCGGTTGGAGCGGTCGATCAGCACGTTGCCGGAGAGCCAGAAGATGAGGCCGAAGAAGGGGAGCCACAACAGGCTCTTCTTGCCCACCGCCACCACGCCGGGCTGCACGGCGCCGGTCACGGTGAAGATGTCGTAGTTGCTCTGGTGATTGCAGACATAGACCGCCGGCCCCACCGATTTGACCTCGTCGGCCACCGTCACCCGGACCTTGAGGCCGATCAGCGGGCAGACCGCATGATACATGCGGGCGAAGACATAGACGTTGTTCGGGTGGCGCGGGCGCACCAGACAAAGCAACAGGCCGAACAGGAACCAGAAGACGAGCAGCAGTGCCAGCAGCAGCACACGGGCAAGTTTGAGCATCGAACACCTCGGAATTTGACTCGGCGCAGTATACTGGTCCCCCTTTTAGCGAACAAGCGTTCGCCAGACAGAACCGACCAGCCCCGGACGCCACCGGCCACCCCTGCTTGCCCCACCCGCCATTGCCCGCTAGGATGTGGCCATCTTGATGAACGGGGCGAGCATGATTTTGCAACAACGCGCGGCGACACGACTCCTGCTGCTGGTCTGCCTGCTGGTGCTCAATTGCGCGGCCCAGCCGCTGGCCCGCCTCGCCCTGCTCGATCACGCCGTGAGTTGCCAGACCCTGCCCCAGTTCGCCTCAGCCGACGACCAGGCCGACAAGAGTACGCCCGCCAGTGTGCAGCCCAACAGCTGCCAGCTCAACGGCAAGTGGCTGAGCGCCGCCAGTCTGCTGTGCGTGGAGCAACTCTTCTTCGCCATCGCCTTCGTGATTGCCCTGCTGGTGCCCCTGTCACGGCGCGCGCCGGCACTGCCTCCCCCCATCAATGTCTCGCCGCCGGAGCGGCGACTGCACCTCACCCTCTGCGTCTGGCGGGAATGAGTTCAGCCGCGCTTTTTCAGCCTGCTGTCACTCATTTTTTGCGAGACCCAACACATGTCGAATCTCTTCAAGGCGGCCCTGCTACTGGGCAGCCTGCTATGGCAATCCAGCGGATTGGCCAGCGATACGGGGTGGCTCACCCGCCCCCAGAACAGTCACGCCAAGGTCAGGCTGCAAGCCGACCGCAGCGTCCCGGATCAAACCCGCATCCTGCTCGATGTCCAGCTGGAGTCCGGCTGGAAGACCTACTGGCACAGCCCGGGTGAAGGGGGCATTGCGCCCCAGATCCTGTGGGATGAGCCGGTCGGCGACTTCCAGTGGCACTGGCCCACGCCGCGCCCCTTCGAGGTAGCCGGGCTCAGCACCCAGGGCTATCAGGAGCAGGTACGCTTCCCCCTGAGCCTGGACTACCCGGCCGGGCAGCCGCTCAAGGGCACCTTGCGCCTCTCCACCTGCAGCAACGTCTGCATCCTGACCGACTACCCCTTCACCCTGGCGGCAGATGGGCAAGCGCCGGCTGGCTTTGACTTCGCCTGGGCCCGGGCCATGAGCACCCTGCCACAGACGCTGCCTGCCGACACCCGGGTCGAGCTCGGCTACCAGCACAACCAGCTGCAACTGCGGGCCGAGCGGGTCGAGGGGTGGCAGACGCCTGCGCTCTTCATCGATGCGCTGGAGGGGGCCGAGTTCGGCAAGCCCGCGCTCGAGGTAAGCGGCACCACCCTGATCGCCCGTGTGCCGGTCAGCGACGGCTGGCAGGGGGATGCCCCTGACTTGCGCGGCCAATCCCTCGGCCTGCTGCTCACCAGCGGCGAGCAGGCCTGGCAGACCCGCGCCACCATCGCCGATCCCCTCGCCCTGCCGGCCCCCGAGCAGCCACTTCTCTGGCTGCTGGGGGCGGCGCTGCTCGGCGGTCTCATCCTCAACCTGATGCCCTGCGTGCTGCCGGTGCTGGCCCTGAAACTCGGCACCGTGTTGCAGCAGCAAGAGAGCGAACAAGGAGGCGTGCGCAAACAGTTCCTCGCCGCCAGCGCCGGGATAATCACCTCCTTCTGGGTGCTGGCAGCCATGAGCAGCCTGCTGCGCGCTACTCAAGGAGCCGTCGGCTGGGGGATCCAGTTCCAGAGCGCCGGTTTCATCGGCTTCATGATGGCGGTGACCCTGCTGTTTTGCGCCAACCTGCTGGGCTTGTTCGAGATAAGGTTGCCCAGCAATCTCAACACTCGCCTCGCCACACGCGGCGGCGAGGGGCTCGGTGGTCACTTCCTGCAAGGGAGTTTCGCCACCCTGCTCGCGACCCCCTGCTCCGCCCCCTTCCTCGGCACCGCGGTGGCCTTTGCACTGGCGGCGCCGCTCGGCCAGCTCTGGCTCATCTTCACGGCCCTCGGCCTTGGCATGAGCCTGCCCTGGCTGCTGGTGGCGGCCCTGCCGCGCCTTGCCCTCTGGCTGCCCAAACCGGGGCGCTGGATGGGGCGGCTGCGTATTCTGCTCGGGCTGATGATGCTGGGCTCCAGCCTCTGGCTGACGAGCCTGCTTGACAACCATCTGGGCAGCACGGCCACCGGCTGGCTGATGGCCGCCATGGTGCTGGTGCTGCTGATGGGCATCCTCTGGCGCTATGGCCTGCGCGGTTTCACGTTGGCCCTCTCCCTCTCGGCACTCATCGGCGGCGCCCTGCTGCTGGGGGGCGCCCTCACGGTGAAAGGGGGTGGCAGCGTCGATCGCATCACCTGGCAGCCGCTCTCCGAGCAGGCCATCGCCGACGCCCTGGCCCAGAACAAGCGGGTCTTCGTGGATGTGACCGCCAACTGGTGCGTCACCTGCAAGGCCAACAAATACAACGTGCTGCTGCGTGACGAGGTGCAGCGCGCCCTGTCGGCCCCTGACGTGATGGCCCTGCGCGGCGACTGGAGCCGGCCGAGCGATGCCATCTCCGCCTTCCTGCGCCAGCGTGGCGCCGCCGCCGTTCCCTTCAACCAGATCTACGGGCCCGGCCTGCCGGAAGGGGAGATCCTCTCTCCCCTGCTGGACAAGGCCGACTTGCTCGACAGCTTGCACAAGGCCGGCCTCGTTCAGGCCGATGCCACCCATTTCTAAGGAGAATGCCATGAGACTGCGAACCCTGACCCTCTGCACCGCCCTGGTAGCCGCCACCCTGGGCACCCCCACGCTGCACGCCGCCCCCTTCACCCCGGAGCAGGAGGCCCGCATCAAGGAGCTCATTCGCGAGACCCTGATCGCCAACCCCGGGATCCTCGACGAGGCAGCCGAATCCTGGGAGAAGCAGAACGCCGCGACCCAGCAGGCCCAGATGGGTGACTTCATCAAGGGCAACCAGGATGTGCTGTTCAACAGCCCCACCAGCCCGCGCCTCGGCGCCAAGCATCCCAAGCTGACCCTGGTGCTGTTCACCGACTACAACTGCCCCTACTGCAAGCAGTTCGACCCGGCGGTCGCCAAGCTGCTCGCGGCCTATCCGGACGATCTGGGGCTGGTGATCAAGCTGCTGCCTTTCAAGGGGCAGACCTCCGCCAAGGCGGCCCAGTACAGCCTGACCCTGTGGCAACAGGATCCTGCCCGCTTCCTCCCCCTGCACGACAAGCTCATGAGCAAGCAGGGGATGCTGACCGAGACGGACATCAACAAGGCGCTGGCCGCCACCGACAACCTGACCCTCAAGCCCGCAGGCAAGGCCACCGAAGAGCTGCGCAACAGCCTGCGCATCGGCACCCTGCTCGGCGTGCAAGGCACCCCGGCGACCCTTATCGGCAACCAGCTGGTGCCAGGTGCCATTCCCTATGACGAGCTGGAGCAGCTGGTGAAAGCCGAGCTGGCCAAGCGGAGCTAAGCCATGGCCGAGGATGCAGGCATAAAGGCCCCCCGCTGGCGCCGCTGGGGCAAGGAGGCGCTCTGGCTGCTGCTGATGGCGCTCGTCATCACCACCCTGGTGGATCTGTGGCGCAGCCCCACGCTGCCGGCGGGGGCCATGGAGGCCCCCTTCACCCTGCAGGACGGCACCACCACCACTCTGACCGAGCAGAGCCGCGGCAAGCCCCTGCTGGTCTACTACTGGGCCAGCTGGTGCGGGGTGTGCCGCTTCACCACTCCCACGGTGGAGCAGCTCTGGCAGGAGGGTGAAAATGTGCTGACGGTGGCACTGCGCTCCGGCAGCGATGACCAGTTGCGCGCCGGGATGGCGAAGAAGGGGCTGACCTTCCCCACCCACAACGACGAGTCCGGGGATCTGGCCGCCCGCTGGCAGGTGGGGGTGACGCCAACCTTCCTCGTCATCAAGGATGGGGCTCTGGTGAGCAGCACCACCGGCTGGAGCAGCGCCTGGGGGCTCAGGTTGCGGCTGCTCTGGGCAAGCTGGTAGCCCCCTTCATGCCAGAGATGCAAAGAGCCCGGTATCGCTACCGGGCTCTTTTTCATCAGAGGGCTGACAACCCGCCCTATTGGGCGGCCTCCATCGCCCGCTTCTCCAGATTGGCCTTGATGTCGAGACGCTCAGACTCTCCGATCACCCCGTCACCGTTCTTGTCCAGGCGAGAGAAGAGCGCCTCCTGCCGCGCCATGAACTGGGCCCTGGTGGTCTCCCGCGACGGCTTGAGCTGGCTCATCCGCTCCGGGACCGGCTTGCCAGCCTGTTGCATCACGCCAGCCAGCTTTGCCAGGTTGGCCTCTTTCTCGGCAACCGACAGCACGCCGTCACCGTTCTTGTCCTGCAAGACGAAGCGCTGGGCGGCGCGCTCCATGAACTGGGCCCTGGTGACATCCCCCATCAGCGGCGAGGCGGGCAATATGTCGCTGGCAGAGGCGGCACTGCCTGCCAGCGCGAGCACGAAAAACGCGGACTTGACCATGGCGATGACTCCTTGTGACGGCAGAATCCGGATGGTTCGGACAAGAGGGGGTCGGGCAACGCCAGGGCCTGCCGCCCCCCTCTGCCAGTGTAGCCCCGCCGCCATCTCGCACCGCCCGCTCTTTTCGTACAGAAAGACCGCACTTTCATGGCAGAGGCGCCGGCTTTCCGTTAAAATCTCCGGTTTTTGCCGAGCCTGGTTTGCCGACGTTCCGCCACCAGGTCGACACAGGATGAATTCCACCATGCCAGTGAGGCAGGATCCGTCATGAACAACTACTTCCGGGTGTTGGGCGTCAAGTCCAATGCCAGTGAAAACGACATCAAAAAAGCCTATCGACGGCTGTCGAACCAGTACCACCCCGACAAGCTGCACGGGGCAAGCGAAGAAGAGAAAGAGCAGGCAGCCCTCAGGCTGCACCAGGTAAAGCAGGCTTATGAAGTGCTGTCCGATCCGAAACAGCGGGCCGCCTTTATCAAGGATTTCAACAACGTCATCGTGACCGATCCCGCTGCTGCCATGCAGGAGATGTGGGACCAGTTCTACCCCTGAGCCACCAGGCAAGAAGAGCGACTATGCAAAAAAAATGGGACCAGGCACGGCTCAAGGCCCTGCAAAGCGATGCCAGCGAGAACATCGAATCCTACCGGGATCAGGATGACCCCAAGGGGCTCGAGCAGTTCACCGACCAGATGAAGGCCCTGCTGCTGGCCGACATGAGCATGCTGGAGTTCATGCCCGAATACCTGCCGCTCGCCCTCTATGGCCGGGTGCAGTTCCCGCCCAAGGCCAAGTCGCAGTGGAACAAGTGGCTCGCCAGCGGCGAGCAGCCCTCCTGGGACGAGTTCAAGGTGAGCGTCGGCTTCAACAACGCCATCCTGCCGCTGGTCAAGGCGGTGCGGGCACAGAGCGAAGATCAGCTGATGGAAGCCTGCGCCGTGCTGTTCCTCCTGGACAACCCGCTGCCCCGCGGCAGCCACCGCGGTGATGACGATTACGAGCTGCGCGACGAAGAAGAGGAAGACGGGGAAGATGCCGACGCCGACTACCACGGCGGCAGTGACCGCTATGGTGATGACGACGGCGATCAGGATATGTACGACGAAGTCCGTTTCTAATTGGGGCAAGGCATGAGCAACAGTCTGATAGAAATTACCGCCATCGAGATCAAAGAGCTGGCCGTTATCGAGCCGAAGCAGGCCAGCGAGAAGTTCGAGCTGATCGCCAAGACCATGTCTGACGACCAGCTGGCAGAAGTGATTGAAAACATTGATATCGTTACCCTGACCCAGATTAACGGCCAGCACGACATCTCCTTCCCCTCCATCATCTCCGAGCTGATGACCCCGGAGCGGATCCGCGACATCGTCTGCCAGCAGCCCCTCTACTGGGAAGAGGCGATCAAGAACAACGCCGACGAGCTGCAACAGCACACCTTCGACTTCCTCAACTACCTGATCCGCACCCAGGAGAGCGAAGCCAAGCAGCGGGAGATCCTCGAGTGCGTGGCCGAGGATCCGGCCGGCCTCTTCTACCTCGCCATCCCCTTTATCGAGTTCTATCGCGGCGATCGCTATGAAGAGGACGAAGGCTATCGCGACGTGCTGCACGCCGAAGAGGAAGATCTCGAAGAGTCCCTGCGCTACAGCGAGCGCCAGCAGGCCGAAGACAGCCACGACTACGCCCTGGACGACCCGCGCAGCCTCTTGATGCTCATTCGCGAGCTGGCCCCCGAGGTGGAAAAATCCATCAAGTCGCTGCTGCGCAACGAGCACTCCACCTGGGACGGCATCATCAACAAGTTTGCCGCCGAGCTGGTGATGCAGGCCAAAGAGAAGAACAAGGTCGAGGAAGACGAGTACGGCGACGTCGACGACATGTTCAGCTTTCTGGATTAAGGAGCCCATTCATGCAGTTAGTCATTCGCGATGCCAACCAGGGCCCCTTTCTGACCCAGGTGCTGCGCTTTGGCCGCGACAACGAACTCTTGAGTCAGCAGCAGCTCGCCGCCATCAAGGGCAAGGCGGTGCTGATGAGCCTCAAATTCGCCGACAAGTACTACAACAAGTACAAGATGCACCTGCTGGAGCAGGCGGCCCACGACGTCATCGGCGTGGTGAGCCTCGGTCTGCAGGAGCTATCCCAACGGGATCCGGCCAAGGCACTGGCCCTGTTGCAGGCGCCGGAAGGCCCCATCAAGCCGTTCCAGAAGGGCTGGTCCATGCTCATCACCGTCAGCCCCAAGCAGGCTGGCAACAGCCTCTACGGTGACGTGGATGCGCGGCTCTTGGACAAGATCTCGAGCCCCCCCGATGTGGAGGAGTGGCAAGGGTGGCAGGAGTACGAGAAGGCGCTGACCGAGCACAACAAGAGCCGCCTGATGGAGCTCATCGACCAGCACTTCTTCGCCTGCGAGAGCGACCACCCCACCATGGAGGACAAGCTGGCCGAGGCGCTGCTCTACCGCATCCTCTGCGGCAAGGGCAGTGGCGCCGCCCCCCTCAAGGTGAAGCAGGATCTCAAGCGCAAGCTGGCGCGGGAGATTGAGCTCGACGAGGGCTGGTACGACACCGACTACCTCGCTGCTCAGCTCACCCTGATGCTGGGCGCGCTGCCCGCAGACATGGCCGCCGCCCTGCGTCAGGAGCTGAGCCCGGGCTTTGTGCCCAACCTCCTCCATACCCTGGGGTTTGTGCGCCAGTACCAGCAGTTGCAAAATGAGGGCGCCTCGCCGGAGAAGCTCGACAACATGGAGATGCGCGCCGGGATCCGCCACCCCCTGCTCGGCTGGCCCCTCTACCACGACTTCTGATGACGGGCTTTCCCCTTCACCCTGTCCCAACGCCCGGCTTGCCGGGCGTTGTCATCTTTGCAGCTCGCAGATGGCGGCGCCGACCCTATCGGGCAATGGTCCACATGGCGCTCTACATCCCGGTCTCCCGAAAATCGATCACCACGGGATAGTCGTTGCCACAGCCCGTCACCGTCCAGCGCTCCTGCCAGTGGCGACTGCCCGGCTCCCCCTCGGGAAGTTGGAGCACCACTGGCACGAAGCGCTCCGGCGCATCACACCCCTTGGTGGTCACCCAGGATGCGACCCCCACCATGGCATCCCGGATCAACTGCTGATTGGCCAGGGTACCTTCCTGCACGGGTTCACTCGGGCTGGCCTCGGCCTGGCACACCAGGGGGAAAAGCAACAGCAGGGCACAGGGTCTCATCACACCTCCAAGGGGTCAGTCAAAAAGTGGTTCGTTCGGGGCTTTCATCATGACCCGAAACGGCGCCAGACAAAAGAGGCCACCAGGGGGAAGCAGGCGCAGGATCCGGGGCGCGGTGGCGTGCACGCAAGTCGGACTACCTCCTAAGCGTCATTGGCCCACATTTTGTCAGGGATATAATGACTCCCCCATACAAGCCGCTGGGGAGCCAGACCGTGAGCAGAAAGCCGGACCGCATGACCGCCATGCAGCAGATCATCGACGCCGTGAAGGCGGAATTTCCGCTCTATCAACCGGATACCTTCAAATGCGGGCCGGACAACACCTGCATCGGCTGCCCCAAGAAGCTGATGGAGCTGGTGGATACGGACCTCTGCTACTGGCAATATCAGATCGATCGCGGCATCCCGCCCAGCTTCGACGAGCTCAACCGCTTCGGCAAGATGTGCAAAAATATCCGCCGGGCCCTGGTGCGCAATGGCCGCATTCCCGCCTGACGAGAAGCAACATGCTGCCTTCATCGGTTTTTTATGATGGTTTTATCCACCAGAATGAATCACCACCTTATTTAATGGCTAGGCACACCTTGTTCACCGCCTATCGTGCTGATGGCCGACGCAGGTTCATTGCCCCAAGGAACACAATATGACTCAGGAAAGCATCCAGACCCGCTACACGCTGGATCCCGCCCTTGCCAGCGCCACCGAACTGGAGCAGGTCATCGCCCGGGCCATCGAGGCCAACAAGCAGGACTTCTTCCCCCTGCTGGAGCGGCTGGTGGATGTGGGTGACAGCCGGGTCAAGCTCAGCCAGAAGGATCCCCTGCGGGTGCTGGGGGTGGAACTCGACGAGGCTCGCACCGGCGGCACTGCCCGCCTCGGCTACGAATCCAACTTTTCCGAGAGCTGCCGCCTTATCGACGAATACGACCAGCACCAGACCAGCGTGGCCTTCACCCTCGACGGGGATCAGCTCGTCTTCGATCTTGAGCTGCCCATCGAGTGGAACTTCGACAACTGAATTGGCGGCGGTGCCATTCCCCTGGCGTGTTGTACCCAGCGGCGCCCCTCTCCCCCCTTTCTGGTGTAGGGTTGTCTGCACAGCAACGGATAGACATCTCGAGGATCACCATGGGTGAGCATCAACCTACAGCAATGCCGGTATTGAATGACAGTGAGCGCCTTGGGCTCGAGCGCAAGAGCGCCGGGGATTTCCCCCTCTATCACCAGGATCCTCACACCCCGTCTGCCCGTGGCTGGGCACTCATCCTGCTGGGGGTCATCCTGGGGTTTGCGGCACTCTCCGCCCCCATCGACTTTTTCAAGACCACCTCAGGGGGCTTTGTGCCCGCCCTCCTGTTCCCTCTGATCCCTCTGGCCGTGCTCGCCATGGTGGCGGGAAAAGGGTGGCGCTCACTGTTTCGAACGCCGACGCGGCGGGATTGTCTCTTGATGCTGGCGATTACCGGCATCAACATACTGGTCTCAATCGCCGTTGCCATGGCCATGCAGCACCTGTTCCAGCTGAATGCAAACCCGGTCAACGCCATGCTGGCAGAGGCGTCCAATACGGCGCGCATCCTCTTTTATCTCAAGACGGCGCCCCAGCTCTTCGGCGAGGAGGTGATCTCCATCCTGCCTTTTCTGGCCATCCTCTGGTGTTGTCACCAGAAGCTCGGCCTGACCCGCAAGTCCGCCATCCTCATCGCCTGGCTATCGACTGCCCTTATCTTCGGAGCCCTGCACCTGCCCACTTATGACTGGAATTTTCTGCAATGTTTTCTGGTGATCGGCACGGCCCGCATCGTGCTGCTCAGTGGCTACATCATCACCAAAAACATCTGGGTATCGACCGGCTCACACATCATCAACGACTGGCTGCTGTTTAGCCTGATGCTGCTTGGCAGCCACACAGGCACCTGATGCACGCAATAAACAGGCTGGCCATGGATAGAGAGAGCCGTAGGCGTGCCCGCAGCATGGCGGCAGCCTGTTTTCGCGAACGTCTGATTACGCTTCGCTAATCAGACCTACGGCCTCCCCTCACCCTGACCCTCTCCCAAGGGGAGAGGGGATCAGCGCCTGCCAACCTGTAGCCATAGCTGTCACTCCATTTAAAAATTGCTGCGATCTGGGCTCCCTTCTCCCCTTGCGGGAGAAGGGTCGGGAATGAGGGGGATGTAACTTAGACTTCTCTTATATTTATCAACTCTGTATTCAAGAACCATTCAACGCTAGACATAAAATAGACTTAGATCACGATGAACCTCACCTTGGTTATGATATCGTGCTTATATATTAATTCTTTATTTTTATACTTCGTCATTAAAATTGTCATGCGATGCAGGATGAGAGCGCTTATTGAGGAGCGAATGAAAGTGGCAACTGAAAGGATTTTTTTATTACTGTCATTGTTAATTTTATTGATCAGCCCTGCTCATGCCAAAAACTGCAAAAAGGGACAGCCATGCGGTAACTCATGTATTTCATGGAGTAAAACATGCCGTATAAACACGTATAGCCACCAATTGGTGGCCCCATCTACCTCATCCACATCAAAGGTCTATGAAAGAAAAGAGACAAGCTTGAAGTCGGGTAATGTGCTTGTCAGATATGTTATCCCCTCGAAATTAAATGTTCGTGAAAAGCCAAACACATCATCATATATAGCGACACGACTTATAAAGGGTGATTTTGTTTTGCTATATAAAGTGGAAGGGAAGTGGGCCTATATCAGTAAGAGAGGAATTCATGGATGGGTAAAAGATGAATACCTGTCTTTATCTCCTGTTACCTGATTTAGAAAAGAAAGGAGCGATCTGATCGCTCCTTTTTGTTGGTAGTTAGCCTTTACCCTTCCTGATTTTCCCCGGCTACCGGATCGGCGCCGACGACGGTTTCAATCTCGATGCGATCCACGCGCTGCAAACCGCGGGGCAGCTTGGCGCCACGGCGGCCGCGCTCGCCACGGTAGTAGTCAAGGTCAGACGGTTTGAGGGTGAGCTTGCGCTTGCCGGCAAACAGGGTGACCGACTGGCCTTGCGGGATGACGGCGGCCATCACCACAAACTCCTCCCGCGCCTTCACGCGAGCAGAGGGGATGCTGATGAGCTTGTTGCCCTTGCCCTTGCCGAGTACCGGCAGGGTGTTGAGCGGGAACAGCAGCATGCGCCCCTCGTTGGAGATGGCCATGCAGAGATCCGTGTCCGGCGCGCCTATCCT
The DNA here is from genome assembly GCF_001898585.1 of Aeromonas sp. 62-46. Lineage (NCBI taxonomy): Bacteria > Pseudomonadati > Pseudomonadota > Gammaproteobacteria > Aeromonadales > Aeromonadaceae > Aeromonas > Aeromonas sp. 62-46. Next base: position 39,163 of record NZ_MKUI01000047.1, read on the forward strand.
CTGGGGCGCCATGACGATGCCCCCTTCCGGCACGGTCAGCAGCGCCTTGCCGTTCTTGTTCTTGGCCGTCAGGTCATCGTATTGGCAGACGAAGCCGTAACCGGCGTCGGAGCAAACGAGGTACGGCTCGCCCTCGTTACCCATCACCAGATGGCGCACCTCTTCACCGGCCCCCAGCGCGAAGCGACCGGTGAGCGGCTCGCCCTGACTGCGGGCAGAGGGCAGGGTGTGGGCCTCCAGCGAGTAGGTTCTCCCCAGGGTGGAGAGGAACACCGCCTGCTGGTTGCTGCGGCCATGGGCGTGGGCCAGATAACCGTCCCCCGCCTTGTAGGAGAGGCCCTCCACGTCCACGTCGTGGCCCTTGGCGGCGCGCACCCAGCCCTTGTCGGAGAGGATCACGGTCACCGGCTCGCTCGGTGTCAGCTCCTTCTCGGTCAGGGCCACGGCGGTGGCGCGCTCCACCAACGGGGTGCGGCGATCGTCGCCGTACTTCTCGGCGTCCGCCAGGATCTCTTTCTTGAGCAATGTGCTGAGACGGCGCTCGGAACCCAGGATCAGTTCCAGCTTGTCGCGCTCTTCGGCCAGTTCATTCTGCTCGGCGCGCAGCTTGAACTCTTCGAGCTTGGCCAGGTGGCGCAGTTTGAGCTCGAGGATCGCCTCGGCCTGGGTCTCGCTGATGTTGAAACGCGCCATCATCACCCGGCCCGGCTCTTCCTCGGTGCGGATGATCTCGATCACCTCGTCGATGTTGAGGTAGGCGATGAGCAAGCCTTCGAGAATGTGCAGGCGAGCCAGCACCTTGTCGAGGCGATACTGCAGGCGGCGGCGCACCGTCTCACGGCGAAAACTCAGCCACTCGGTGAGGATGGTCTTGAGGTCTTTCACCTGGGGCCGGTTGTCCAGACCCAGGATGTTGAGGTTGACCCGGTAGTTCTTCTCCAGATCCGTGGTGGCGAACAGGTGGGCCATCAGCCCCTCTACATCCACCCGGTTGGAGCGCGGCACAATGACCAGACGGGTCGGGTTTTCGTGGTCCGACTCATCGCGCAGGTCGGTCACCATCGGCAGCTTTTTCGCCACCATCTGGGCAGCAATCTGCTCCATGATCTTGGCGCCGGAGGCCTGATGGGGCAGCGCCGTGATGACGATGTCGCCATCTTCTTCGCTCCACACCGCCCGCTGCTTGATGGAGCCCTTGCCGGTTTCGTAGATTTTGCGGATGTCATCGCGGGGCGTGATGATCTCGGCGTTGGTCGGGTAGTCCGGCCCCTGCACATGGGCCATCAGGGCATCCAGGCCGGCATTGGGGTTGTCCAAAAGCTCCACGCAGGCGTGGGCCACTTCCCGCGCGTTGTGGGGCGGGATGTCGGTCGCCATCCCCACCGCGATGCCGGTCACCCCGTTGAGCAGGATGTGCGGCAAGCGGGCGGGCAGCACCACGGGCTCTTTCATGGTGCCGTCGAAGTTGGGCGTCCACTCCACCGTGCCCTGGCCGAGCTCGGAGAGCAGCAGTTCGGAGAAGCGCGACAACCGCGCCTCGGTATAACGCATGGCGGCGAAGGATTTGGGATCGTCCGGCGCACCCCAGTTGCCCTGACCGTCCACCAGCGGGTAGCGGTAGGAGAAGGGCTGGGCCATCAGCACCATGGCTTCGTAACAGGCGCTGTCGCCGTGGGGGTGATATTTACCCAGCACGTCACCCACGGTACGGGCGGACTTCTTGTGCTTGGAGAGCGCCGACAGACCCAGCTCGCTCATGGCGTAGATGATGCGCCGCTGCACGGGCTTGAGGCCGTCGCCGATGTGCGGCAGGGCCCGATCCATGATGACGTACATGGAGTAGTTCAAGTAAGCCTGTTCGGTAAAGGTGCGCATTGGCTGGCGCTCTACCCCGTCCAGACTGAGCTCGATGGCATCACTCATGTGATTATCTCTTTCGGTTCGGGAGCTGGTTGGCGCTCTACTTCATCCAACAGACTGAGCTCGATAGCATCACTCATAAGGTTGTTCTCTTGCTATGGCACGCCCTCAGAGGGCACGCCGGAAATGCGGGTCGGCAGGGGGCCGACGGTGAATCACAAGACCCCCTCCCAACCTCCCCCTCCCCTTGCGAAGGGGAGGGCCGGGGGGGGTACTTGCGACTCGCTTTAGATGATGGCGAGGTTGCCCTTCTCTTCCAGCCATTCGCGGCGATCACCGGCGCGCTTCTTGGCCAGCAGCATGTCCATCAGTTGCAGGGTCTCGTCCCCATCTTCCCCTTCTGCCCCTCCTTCCGCGCCCATGGTGAGCTGCACCAGGCGGCGGGTGTTGGGATCCATGGTGGTTTCCCGCAACTGCTTGGGGTTCATCTCACCCAGCCCCTTGAATCGGGTCACCATCACCTTGCCCTTCTTCTTCTCAGCCTCGACCCGTTGCAGCACGCCGTTCTTCTCGTCCTCGTCGAGGGCGTAGAAGACCTCCTTGCCGATGTCGATACGATAGAGGGGCGGCATGGCCACATAGACATGGCCCTTCTCCACCAGCGTGCGGAAGTGCTTCACAAAGAGGGCGCAGAGCAGGGTGGCGATGTGCAGACCGTCCGAGTCCGCATCCGCGAGGATGCACACCTTGCCGTAGCGCAGGCCACTGAGGTCGTCGGAGTCGGGGTCGAGCCCGATCGCCACCGAGATGTCGTGCACTTCCTGGGAGGCGAGCACCTGACCGGCCTCCACCTCCCAGGTGTTCAGGATCTTGCCGCGAAGCGGCATGATGGCCTGAAACTCGCGATCCCGCGCCTGCTTGGCACTGCCGCCCGCGGAGTCACCCTCCACCAGGAAGAGCTCCCCCTGCATGGGATCGGCGCAGCCGCAGTCGGTCAGCTTGCCGGGCAGGGCCGGGCCCTGGGTTATCTTCTTGCGCACTACCGTCTTGGCGGCGCGCATCCGGCGCTGGGCGCTCGAGATGCAGAGCTCGGCCAGCTGTTCGGCCAGCTCGGTGTTGCTGTTCAAGTAAAGGCTGAAGGCATCCTTCACCACGCCCGACACGAAGGCCGAGCTCTGGCGGGACGACAGTCGCTCCTTGGTCTGGCCGGCAAACTGCGGGTCCTGCATCTTGATGGAGAGGATGTAGGCGCAGCGATCCCAGATGTCTTCCGGGGTCAGCTTGACCCCGCGGGGCAAGAGGTTGCGGAACTCGCAGAACTCACGCATGGCGTCGAGCAGCCCCTGGCGCAGGCCGTTGACATGGGTGCCACCGAGCGCGGTGGGAATGAGGTTCACATAGGATTCGGCGAGGCACTCGCCCCCTTCCGGCAACCAGCACAGGGCCCAGTCCACCGCCGACTGCTCGGAGCTGAAAGAGCCGACGAAGGGCTGCTCCGGCAGGCAGGTGAACTGCTTTACCGCGTCGATGAGGTAATCCTTGAGGCCGTCTTCGTAGCACCACTCAAGCTTGATGCCGGTGTTCTTGTCGAAGAACTTGATGGTGAGGCCCGGGCAGAGCACGGCCTTGGCTTTGAGCAGGTGCTCGAGCTTGGAGACCGAGAAGCGCGGCGAATCGAAGTAGCGCGCCTCTGGCCAGAAGCGCACCCGGGTGCCGGTGTTGCGACGGCCGCAGGTGCCTGTGATGGTCAGCTCCTGCACTTTCTCGCCACGCTCGAAGGCGATGTCGTAGACCTGGCCGTCCCGGCGTACCGTCACCTCGACCCGATCGGAGAGGGCGTTCACCACGGAGATCCCCACCCCGTGCAAGCCGCCGGAGAACTGATAGTTCTTGTTGGAGAACTTGCCCCCCGCGTGCAGCTTGCAGAGGATCAGCTCCACGCCGGAGACCCCTTCCTCCGGGTGGATGTCCACCGGCATGCCGCGACCGTCGTCGATCACCTCGAGGGACTGATCCTCGTGCAGGATCACCTCCAGATTGCGGGCGTGACCCGCCAGCGCCTCGTCGACGCTGTTGTCGATGACCTCCTGGCCGAGGTGATTGGGCCGGGTGGTGTCGGTGTACATGCCGGGGCGGCGACGCACCGGTTCAAGGCCATTGAGGACCTCAATGGCATCCGCATTGTATTGAGTGGACATGGAGGGCCTTGCGAATTGACGTTTGGGGGGAATCTTACTCGCTGGGAGGGCCCGGGACAAATGGGGCGCTCGCAAAGGGTGATCCAGAGGGGCTCCGGCCTCCCCGCCCGGGATCAGGCGAGTTCCCCGGGCAGGGCCTGCACAAGCTGGGAGAGGGAGCAGTGGAGTCGCCACACCAGCCCCGCCAGAGCCCGGGCCGCCGGGTCTGCATGTTCCCCCAGCCCCTGGCTGATGCGGTCCAGCTCCGCCAGGGTGCGCCCCAGGGTCTCGTGCTGCACGCCCCCTTCGGTCAGAATGCCTTTCAGGCAGCGCAGACAGCCGTCCCGCACCAGATAGAGGGCCGGATCCCGGCTGCGCCAAAGTCTGAGCTGCCAGACGATGTGGCTGCAATTGAGCAGCACCACGCCCCAGCGCAGCACCCAGAGCCGGGCCCCCTGATCCTGACTCTGGCTGAGCTGGCTCACCGCGTGATAGACCCGGGATTCAAACTCCCCCTCGCTCTGATGCGGGGCCGGGGCCAGCTGGTCCACGAAATCCCGCCGCAGACGATGCATCAGGCGGCGGCTCTTGCGCCGATCCGAGCTGGGCCTCAGAAGCTGGAACGCCAGTCCGGCACTCATCACCCCCAATGCCTGCGCGAGGCTGCTGTTGACGAAGGCGAGGTAGTCGTAGCTCGGCGGATTGGTGATGGCGAGGAAGGAGCCGAGCAGCACGATGAGCTGGCCCCAGAGCGCCGCCCCCTGGGGTCGCTGCAATTTCAGCAGTTGCAGGGTGATGAGAGCGGGGAACAGCAGGGCGCAGAAGATCCAGAAGTCGTCGATGCGGATCATCAGCCCGAACTTGACCCCGAAGCAGATAAAGCTGAGCAGCACGATGGCCTTGAGCATGGTCTGGGCCCCCTTGGCCGGGGCCGGGGTGGCGGAATAGAGCACGCAGCAGATGGCGAGCAGGGTCAGGGCCGCAGCGCCCGCATCCCACTGGCTGTGGATCCAGAAGGTGCAGCCCAGCATCACGCAGAGGAAGGTACGCCCCCCGTTGTAGGCCGCCTCCAGGCCGTCGGTGTGGCGGGTCAGAGAGCTGTGGCGCGGCGGCGCCGGCCACTCCTGGCCATCGTGGCGGGCCAGCCTTTCCAGCCAGCGCTGACACTCCAGGTAGCTCCAGCAGAAGTGGCGCAGCCGCAGCCAGAAGGCCTGACAGCGATAATCATCCCCCGAACGGGCCACGAAGGGCGCCATCAGGCGGGCAATGCGCAGCTTGTCGCAGCCCCCCTGTCCCAGCTCCCGCAGCACGGCGACCAGCATGGGGGCCGGGTCGACGGCGTCCTCTGGCCAGTGTTGCAGCATGCGGCGCAGCCCCGAGATGAGGCTGACCATCCTCAGCTGGCGATGGAGCAGATAGTTCAGCAACTGGTTGTGGCGGCGCAGGCGGTGGTGGCTCCAGACTGCCTGGATGCGCAGCACGTTCAGGGTGAGGATCTGACCGATCACCCCCTCGTGGGCGGTGCGCACATCGGCGCCCGTCTCCCCGAGCCAGAGCAGCTGGGCATGTTCCAGCAGCCGGGTCTGGCTCTTGCCAAGGGAGTCCAGCAGGGTCTCGCCATCGGAGAAACTCGGCAGGATCATCATCATCAGGCCGCCGCAGAGGATGCCGACGATCACCTCGCTCACCCGGGCCTGGGCGATGTCGAAGATATGCTGCGGGTCGGTCAGGTTGACGCAGGAGAAGGCGATGATGGCGGCGGTATAGCCCGCCAGGGCGAAACCGTAGGAGACGTTGTTCTGATGGTGGTTGGAGATGTAGGTGCAACCCCCCAGCCAGAGGGCGATAAGCAGGCTGAAGAGCCAGGGATCACCGATGCCAAGGCCGGTGATCATCACCGCCGCCATGGCGCCGATGAGGCTGCCCACCACCCGCCCCAGGCTCTTGCTGATGACGCCCCCCACGGTGGGAAAGCTCACCACGGCGGCGGAGGTCATGGCCCAGTAGGGAGAGTCGAGTTGCAGCACGAACGCCAGCCAGAGCGACAGGCACATGGCCAGGGCATTGCGCAGGGCGTAGCGCCACTGTCCGCCGTTGGCCTTGCCCCAGGGGGTCTGGCGCCAGAGCGAGGGGATCACTCTAGTCCCCTATGGTGATGGTACAGGTCGTGCCCGCGATCAAGACCAGATCCGGGGGAATCGCCAGCAGCCTGATCCGCACCGGCACCCGCTGGGCCAGACGCACCCAGGGCACGTTCGGCTTGACGTCGAGCAGCAGCCCCTCACTGCCTTCCAGGCTCTGATCGTGAATGGCGCGCCCTATGCTTTCCACCTCCCCCCTGAGTACCCGATCCCCGCTGTAGAGCACCACCTCGGCCGGTTTGCCGGGGGCGATGTGCCTGAGCTTGGTCTCTTCGAAATAGCCCTGCACATAGAAGGAGTGGGTGTCTATCAGGGCCACCAGGGGCACCCCGGCGGTGGCGTAGTTGCCGACCCTGGCCTGCAGGTTGGTGATGTAGCCGTCGCTCGCAGCATGGACCTCGGTCCGGGCAAGGGACCATCTGGCCTGCTCCAGATTGGCCTGGGCCACCTCATAGGCCGCCTTCATCGCCTGGGCATTGAGCCTGGATTCATCCACCGCCTCGGCGGAGATGACGGTGCGGGAGAGGCTCTGGCGACGGTTCGCCTCGTGCTCCGCCTTGTCGAGATCCGACCTGGCCTTGGCCAGGGCCGCGCTGGCGTTGTCCAGCGCGATGCGATAGGGCTCGGGATCCAGGGTGAAGAGCAGCTCCCCCGCCTTCACCAGCTGGTTGTCCTTGACCCCTATCCTGACGATCTTGCCCGACACCTGGGGCGTGATGCTGACCAGCTCGGCCCGCACCTTGCCATCCCGGGTCCAGGGCCCCTGCATGTAGTCGTTCCACAGCCACCAGAGCGACACCAGCGCCAGGGCAAAGACCAGCAGGGTGGAGAGGTATTTGAGGGTCGCGAGGGGTGATTTAGCCATGTAGCAATATCCATAGGGCGCCGCTGACGGCGAGGATGAAGAGGGAGAGATCCATCAGCAGGGGGTGCCAGACCTCGCCGCCGTAGAGCCAGTCCCGCAGCAGATGGTGCAGCGGCAGCCAGCCCAGCAGGCCGAGCAGCACGGCCTTGAACAGGGGCGGAAAGTAGAGCGAGGACCCGAGGATCAGATCCGGCAGCGCTGAAGCAGTCGTCACGGGTGTGCCCCCTGTTGGCAGAGATGGAATGAAGAGAGAGGCCGGGGTCCGCCGGGAGACGGACAGGGCAAGGTTAACACAGCCATTGCGGGGGCTACACAGGCAGATGACCCCCTGAGGCGTCGTCACGGGAGTGGCACGACAACGCCTCGCCCGTCCTCCCCGCCACTCGTCGGGGCAGTCACCTCGCGTTCAATCGGCTACGGTATCTGCCGGGTGATGCACCCCGTCCCGGGTCGGCACCTCTCCCAGATCGAACGGGTTGACCCCCTCCAGACAGGCGAGGTTGTAGCCATATTCCGCCGGATTGGATCGGCGCTGGTGATGGGTGTAGATGCCGCAGACGCTGCAGAAGTAGTGTTTCGCGGTGCGGGTGTTGAACTGGTAGCAGCGAAGCGCCGCCTCCCCTTGCAGGATGCGGATGCCGGACAGCGGCACCGAGGCGACGATGGCCCCTCGCCGCCGACAGAAGGAGCAGTCGCAGCGGCGCGGATCCACCACGCCATCCGGCAGGGTCAGCTCCAGCACCACGGCGCCGCAGTGGCAGCTCGCCTTGTGTTTCTTCTGGATGGGGGTATTGCCGATGCGTGTGATCATGCTGCCTCCTTGCCGCAGTGTCAGGCTGCGAACCGGTTAATCGAACAGGGTATCCCCCCGCCCCTGCGACAGATGGTCATGCAGGGTGCGCAACTGGGACGCCACCACCCGGTGGCGGGAGAGTTCGGGCAAGGCGTCGATGGGGAAGTACCCCGCCCCTTTGGTTTCATCGGTGTCGGTAAGCAGAGCGCCGCCCGTCACCTCGCACAGGAAGAAGGCCTTGTGGGCGTGGGGCAGCTGCGGGGGATGGGGATGCTTGAGCTTGTCGAACAACGCCAGCAGCTGCACCGCCCGACAGACGAGGCCGGTCTCCTCCACCACTTCACGCACCACGGCGTCCGCAGGCGAATCGCCGACATCACACCAGCCACCGGGCAGAGTCCAGCAGCCGTCGCTGCGCTCCTGCACCAGCAGGACATGGCCCGCGTCGTTCTGAATGAAGGCCCGCACATCGAGCTTGGGGGTGGGATAGCCGCTGTCGAGGGCAATCCAGTCGCCGATGGCGTCGGGGGCCAGCTCGCTCTGGCTGGCGATGAGCGTCACCGTGGCCGCTCGCAGCGCCTCGAAGCGGGCGATGTCGAAGGGATCGCGGGAATAGGTGAGCCCCGCCTGGGCCGTGGCCAGCACCTGTTCGAGGAAGGCGGCCAACGGCGGCTGCACGGCTAGAGCCCGAGGAAACGGACGATCTGGGCGGGGTAGCGCTCGAAGCCTGTGAAGGCGTGATCGCCGCCGCACTCCAGGGAGAGACGGGCAAAGCGGTATTCGTCCAGCGCCTTGCGATAGTCGAGCACCTCGTCCTCCTGCTGTTGCAGCACCCAGAGCCGCTCGGGAGCAGTCACCGGCACCGCCAGCGCTCTCAGCTCGTCCATGTGTCCGGGCAACAGTTCATAGCGTTCGCCGCTGTAGGGGTTGGTCTGGGGGCCGAGGTAGTCGCAGAGCAGCTCGTGGGGGCGCACCGCCGGGTTGATGAGGGCGGCGCGGCAACCGTATCGCTCGCTCACTCGCGTGGCCATGAAGCCACCGAGGGAGCTGCCCACGGCGCCCAGTCGCAGGGCGCTGCCGTGGCGGGCCTTCAGGTCGGCGATGGCCTGCTCGATGGCAGCCCAGGCGGCCGCAGGGGTGTTGGGCTGGGCCGGGATCACCACCTCGATATCGGGCCTGTTCTCTGCCACCCAGGCCGCCATCTGCTGCGCCTTGGCCGAGCCGGGGGATGAATTGAAACCGTGCAGATAGAGCAGGACGGGCTTCATGGCAACGCCTCAGTAACCGGTGGCATTGGGGTCGGGCACGAACTGCCCCAACGGCAGGCGCCACACCTGACTCGCCACCCGGCCATCCGGGTGCAGGGTGAGATAGCGCCAGCCCGGGCCGGATTCGTCCAGTGCGAAACCGTCGGAGAGCGGCTTGAACTGGATGCAGGTAGAGGGGCTGGCGATGAGCCGCACTCCGTGGTGCACCTCGTCAAACTCCTGATGGACGTGGCCGAACAGGATGGTCTTCTGCTGCGGGTGGCGGGCCAGCACGGCGAACAGGTCGTCGGCATTCTTGAGGTTGTGCTGATCCAGCCAGGCGCAGCCCACCGGCACCGCCTGATGGTGCAGGGCGATGAGGGCATGGCGCTCGGGATGCTGGCGCAGGGCCTGATCCAGGGCCGCCAGCTGGTGATCCCCCAGCACCCCGTGGGGTTTGCCGCGCACCTGGGTATCCAGCAGGATCACCTGCCAGTGCTCCCCCACCAGTTGCTTGGCCTCGCTGATGCCGGCCGCATGGAGGTATTCGGTCATCAGGGGGCCGTCGTCGTGGTTGCCGGGCAACCAGTAGATGGGGCGAGCCAGGGGCGCCATCATGGAGGCGAAGCGCTGGTAGGACTCCGGGCTGTGATCCTGGGAGAGATCCCCGGTGGCGAGGATGAGATCGAACGGGTGCTCGTTGGCCTGCACCCGCTCCAGCACGGCGGCCAGACTCTGCGCCGTGGGCACGGCCAGCAGCCGCCCCTCGGCACTGGCGAAGAGATGGGTATCGGTAATCTGTAACAGGCGCACACTGCCGTCCGGCGCCTGAGGTAGCTCTGTTTCCAAAATCACGCTTCTTTTTTATGGGTTCGACTAGAGGATGTTAATCAGGCTGGTGCCGTGTTTGAGACAAAATCTCAACCAATCGGCCAAGAATAGATTTACCTGCTCCTTTTCATCCCTGTGATGCATTTTTTGATTGGGATAATCATAACGTGGTTGCAACATTGAAATCTGTTGCGCCGCACACACTTCCGCCATTCGCACATCATGATACAAACGAATCTCTATCCGGGCTTGCAAGTAGCTCGGCAATTCGGGGTTGTGCTGGGCCAGGATCACCTGGCTGGTGAAGCGGCTCTCCTCGGTCACCGTGAGCTGGAACTGCAGGCCGTTGCCGACCTGATAGCGGCGCTCGGCACCCACGCTGCCGCCAGGCGGCAACAGTTTCATCAGCGCCATGTAATTGACCTCGCAGGTACGCTGCAAGGACATCAAATCAGGCACATAGCGCTTCATCGGGCTCTGGACTAATGACATGTCGCGGCTCCCTCAATCAGGGTCCATGAAGGGTGGACCCACTGCACAGTGTTCCAGTCGGACACAGGGCACCTGACCCGGGTCTGAACGAGCGTCACCTCAGCGCCCCGCCAGCCAGCGTGCCCGCAGCTCGCCGTGATTCAGGGCCAGCCACTGCAGGGCGATGACGGAGGCGGCATTGTCGATACGCCCCTCTTTGAGCCAGGCATAGGCCTGCTCGCGGCTCACCACGTGGACCCGGATGTCTTCCCCCTCTTCCGCCAGACCGTGGATCCCCTTGGCCTGACTGGCATCCACCTCGCCCACGAACACCTCGATGCGCTCGGTGCTGCCACCCGGGCTCACCAGATAGCTGATGGCGTGTTCGCAGCGTCCCACCTCGATCCCTGCCTCTTCCACCGCTTCGCGCCGCACCACTGCCTCGGCGGTCTCCCCTTCATCGATGATGCCGGCCACCAGCTCCAGCAGCCAGGGGGTGGCGCTGGTCTCCATGGCACCGATGCGAAACTGCTCCACCAGCACGATCTCGTCTCGCACCGGATCATAAGGCAGCAGGGCGGCGGCATGACCACGTTCGAACAGTTCCCGGACGATGGGGGCGTTCCAGCCACCGGCAAACAGCCTGTGTTGCAGGCGGTAGACATTCACCTTGAAGAAGCCATTATATCCAGCTGATTTTTCAATGATTTTCACATCATCGCTGGAGTAGTGGCAGGTTTGAGGCAAGGCTTGCTGTGACATTCGAGACTCCTGCCAGCTTGACTTGGCTTGGTTTGACCATAATATTCGGGGGCATGAATGAACATTCATTCACTCGCTCTCGCCGACGATGAGGGAAGGATTTTAGCAGCCACAGGGCATTTGGCTAGGCGCGTTGCCGAGAAAACTCGCCCCGGACCTTGACGTTTCCGCAGCTGGAAAAGAGACAGTTCGCAATGAAATCTGCTTATAGTAGAGTGGTTAAGCTGAAATCAAGCTTGGTCGGTGACAATCCCCCCTTCATCCAGCGGACAGCTTTGGGTTGATACAAAAGGTTAAAACTATCATATGAAAAGAACACTCTTGTCAGTCATGGTGATGCTGGGTGTGAGCGGCGCCGCTCATGCCGAAAACCTGCTCGATATTTACCAACAGGCCCAGATCAAGGACACCCAGCTGCTGGAATCCAAGGCCAAGCGGGACCAGGCCTTCGAGAAGATCAACGAATCCCGTGCAGCCCTGCTGCCCCAGATCAACCTGGGCGCCGGCCTGAACTACCTGCAAAACAAGAACGACACCATGACCAACACGGGCGCTACCGGCTCCGTGACCCTGGATCAATCCATCTACCGTCGCAGCAACTGGGTCAACCTGGATCTGACCGAGAAGAGCGCCACCCAGTCCGACGTGGCCTACAACCTCGAGTACCAGAACCTGATGCTGCGTACCGCCCAGGCCTACTTCGACGTGCTCAAGGCCATGGATACCCTGGAATTCGTGCGTGCCAACAAGACCGCGGTCGAGCGTCAGCTTGAACAGACTCAGCAGCGCTTCGAAGTGGGCCTGACCGCCATCACCGACGTGCACGAAGCCGAGGCCGAGCGCGATCAGGCGCTGGCGGACGAGATCAATGCCGAGAACACCCTGGACAACAGCTACGAGAGCCTGCGCGAGCTGACCGGTATCGACCACCGTCAACTGGACGTGCTCAACACCGATCGCTTCAGCCCGCAGAAGACCGCGTTCAACTCCGACAAGTGGCTGGAGCTGGCCCTGGACAAGAACCTGGAGCTGCACAGCGCCCGCATCGGCAAGGACATCGCCAAGGAGCAGATCGATCTGGCCAAGACCGGTCATGAACCGACCCTGGATCTGGGCGCCGGCCTGAACGCCGGTTACAACGATTACAAGGACGAGATCCGCAACCCCGAGAGCAACAGCAATCAGGGCAACATCGGCCTGAACTTCAAGCTGCCCATCTACACCGGCGGGGCCACCACCTCCCAGGTCAAGCAGGCACAGTTCAACTACGTGGCCGCCAGCGAACAGCTCGAGCGCAGCTTCCGCTCGGTGCAGAGCACGGTCCGCTCCTCCTACAACAACGTGAACGCCAGCATCGGCTCGGTCCGCGCCTACAGCCAGTCCGTCATCTCCGCCGACAGCGCCCTGAAAGCGACCGAAGCCGGTTACGAGGTGGGTACCCGCACCATCGTCGACGTGCTGGACTCCACCCGCAAGCTGTATCAGGCCAAGCAGAAGCTCTCCGAGGCCCGCTACAACTACATCCTCAGCATCCTCTCCCTCAAGCAGGCCGCCGGCATCCTGGAGCAGAAGGATCTGGAAGAGGTGAACCAGGGTCTGATGCCCGCCGCCCAGGTCACCAAGAAGTCCTGAGCCATGCGCACACCATGAGAAAAGGCGACCCCGGGGTCGCCTTTTTCATCTCTGTTCGCCGCTGGAAGTGCGTTGGTCGGGGCCTGCCAGGCAGCGGCCATGTCACCGACCCGGCAGCCCCATCAAAAAACCCGGCCTTGGCCGGGTTTTACGCTTATCCGCGTTCGCGGATGGTCTTGATGATGTCGGTGGTGGAGCAGCCGTCCTCGAAGTTCAGCACTCGCACCTCGCCGCCATTGGCGGTCACCTCGGCGTAACCGGCGATCTCTTCGGGCTTGTAGTCGCCCCCCTTGACCAGGAGGTCTGGCAGGATCTCGGCGATCAGACGCTGGGGAGTGTCTTCGCTGAAGGGGACCACCCAGTCCACGGCACCCAGGGCCGCCAGCACAGTCATACGGCGCTCGGTCGGGTTGACCGGGCGACCCGGCCCCTTGAGGCGACGCACGGACTCGTCGGTGTTCACCGCCACGATCAGGCGATCCCCCAGCTTGCCCGCATTGGCCAGATAGGAGACATGACCCGCGTGCAGAATGTCGAAGCAGCCGTTGGTCATCACCACCTTCTCGCCGCGCAGACGGGCGGCCTGGACGGCCACCTTGAGCTGGGCCTCGGACATGACGCCAAAGCCGGTCTCCTGCTCGGTGTAGAGGGCGTTGGCCAGTTCCACCGGGCTCACGGTGGAGGTCCCCAGCTTGCCGACCACGATGCCGGCGGCGGTGTTGGCCAGGGCGCAGGCCTCATCCAGACTCTTGCCTGCGGCAAGGGAAGTCGCCAGGGTGGAGATGACGGTGTCACCGGCACCGGTGACGTCATAGACCTCGTGGGCCTGGGCCGGCAGGTGCAGCTCGGGCTGCCCTTCGCGGATCAGGGTCATGCCGTTCTCGGAACGGGTGACCAGCAGGGCGTCCAGCTCGAAGCGCTTGACCAGCTCCAGCCCCCTGGCGACCAGGTCTTCCTCCCCCTTCACCTTGCCCACCACGGCCTCGAACTCGGACATGTTGGGGGTCAGCAGGGTGGCACCGCGGTACTTCTCAAAATCGGTCCCCTTGGGGTCGACCAGCACGGGGATGCCGGCGGCGCGGGCACGCCGGATCATGCCGGGCACATCGTTGAGGGCGCCCTTGCCGTAGTCGGAGAGGATCATCACGTCCGCCTGGGGCAGCGCCTGCTCCACCTTGCCCATCAGCAGGCTGGCATCCACGTCGTGGAAGGCCTCTTCAAAGTCCAGACGCAGCAGTTGCTGGTTGCGGGACAGCACCCGCAGCTTGGTGATGGTCGGATAGTCGGTCAGGCGCACGAAATCACAAGCCACCTTGACCCCGGCCATCTGGCTGGCGAGGGCATCGGCGGCTTCATCCTGACCGGTCAGGCCCAGCAGCACGGCCTGGGCGCCGAGGGCGGCGGAGTTGAGCGCCACGTTGGCGGCGCCACCCGGACGCTCCTCGATGTGCTCGACCTTGACCACGGGGACCGGTGCCTCGGGGGAGATCCGGCCGGTAGGGCCATGCCAGTAGCGATCCAACATGACATCGCCAACGACCAGGATGCGGGCTTTTTCAAACTCGGGCAGGGTGATTTTCATCTGTATCGGCTCTCAAAACCTGAAAAATTCAGCGGCCGATTTTATCACACTCTTTTCCGGGGCGTGAAAAAAGCACGGCCCTGCCCCCTGACGCCCCCTCTGACCAGATGACGGCGATTCGCGCCCGCCCCCGCTTTTCGGATAGAATCCTCGACATGCGAGTGACCGCATCCGCGCCGGGCCACCCCACACAGGCCCCCCGGTTCGGTCGGACTCCCCCCTTTGCCTTTGCGAACAAGAGACTCTTCATGGCCCAAGAACACGCTCCCCGCCTCGAACCCCGTCTGTTCCATCCCCGTTACTGGGGGAGCTGGCTGGGCCTCTCCCTGCTCTGGCTGCTGGTGTTGCTGCCCTGGCGCAGCCAGATGTGGCTGGGCCGCCAGCTCGGCACCCTGGCCCGCAAGCTGCTGAAATCCCGCGTCAAGATTGCCCGCCGCAACCTGGAGCTGGCGATGCCCGAGCTCAGCCGGGATGAGCGCGAAGCCCTCCTGGTGCAGAACTTCGAGAGCGTGGGCTGCGCCATCTTCGAGGTGGGCATGGCCTGGTTCTGGCCAGACTGGCGGATGCGCCGCCTGATGAAGGTGGAAGGGGAAGAGCACGTCATCAACGCCATGGAGAAGGGCCAGGGGATGCTGCTGCTCTCCTGCCACTTCCTGACGCTGGAGCTCAATGCCCGCTGCTTCGGCCTGGTGCGCCCCGGGGTCGGTGTCTATCGCCCCAACACCAATCCGGTGCTGGAGTACGCCCAGTACCACGGTCGCTGCGCCTCCAACAAATACCTGGTGGACCGGATGGACGTGAAGGGGATGATCAAGGCGCTGCGCAACGGCGACGCCCTCTGGTATGCACCGGATCACGACTACGGCAGCCATGCCAGCGTCTTCGTGCCCTACTTCGCGGTGGAGCAGGCCGCCACCATCACGGGGACCGCCACCCTGGCCCGGGTGAAGAACACCGTCACCCTGCCCTGCTACAACATCCGCACCCGGGAGGGCTACACCCTGCATATCGGGGCCCCGCTCGCGGACTACCCGAGCGGTGACGACATGGCGGATGCCAGCCGCGCCAATCGCGAGATTGAAGCCGCCGTGCGCAAGGCGCCGGAGCAGTACATGTGGCTGCACCGCCGCTTCAAGACCCGCCCCAATCCGGACGATCCCGGCTACTACTGATGCCCTCCCGCCCCGTCGACCGGGCAAGTCCAGACGACAGGACAGGATGGCACCGCGCCCCATGAAAAAGCCCTCGCACTGCGAGGGCTTTTTTGTTGGCTGCCAGCGTCTGCCTTACTGGCGGATCAGGCGGTAGATGGCGTAGCCGGGGTGCTTGGCGTCATCCATCGGCAGGGTGGACTGGTACGACAGATCCGCCCCCGCCAGGGCCTTGGCCTCGTCGGTCGGCGAGGAGTAGAGGCGCACGTCCACGTTGGCGGGCAGGGCCTTCATGTGCCAGTTGTTGTTGGCCGCCGGGCTGAAGCCAGCCGGGTTGTCCGCAGACTGGGCCTTCAGGTACTGGGCGATGATCTCCCGCGTCTCGAAGGGATCTTCATGGACGATGTTGCTGCCGTCGATGCCCGGGAAGTGGCCGCCGCCGCTGGCGCGGTAGTTGTTGGTCACCACGTAGAACTTCTGGGCCGGGTCCACGGGCTGGCCGTTGAAGGTGAGGCCGCTGATGCGCTGGCCGTCGCTCACCTTGACCCCGTCCTTGCTGTAGCGGGCCGGCTGGGTGATGTCCACCTCGTAGTTGACCCCGTCAATCACATCGAAGTTGTAGGTGGGGAAGCTCTCGTTCACCAGCCACTGCACCCCGGTCTTGCCGGTGTCGATCTGGTTGAACTGGCCGGCGCTCATCTCCAGCCACTCCTTGACGGTGGCCCCGTTCACCTCGACCACCTGCAGGGTGTTCGGATAGATGTAAAGGTCGGAGACGTTGCGCAGGGAGATGTCACCCTGGGCCACATAGGTGAAGTCGTTGATGCCGTTGCGACCGCCACGGAAGGGGGCCGCCACCGAGAGGATGGGGTAGGACTCCTTGAGCAGGCCGTCTTGTTGCAACTGCTCCGCGTGGCGGCGCTGGGCATCGCTCACCAGCTGCACCGAGGGGTCGTCCTGCACCAGGGCGAAGAAGCTGTGGATGGGGGAGGTGATCTTGCCGAGCGGCTCGTCCAGCCACTGGTTGGTGGCGTCGTGGTCGGCCTGTACCAGGTCCACCACCCGCTGATCCACCGCACTGCCCTCGCTGGCGTCAATTTTGCGCAGGCTGGCCTGGCTCTGCTTCACCTGCCACTTGCCGTCCACCTGCTCCAGCTTGAGGTCGATGATGCCGAGGTGGTTGCCCCAGTAACCGGGCATCACGGTGGGGATGCCGCTCAGGGTGCCAGCCTGGTTGTCCACCTCCGGCAGATCCGGGAAGTCCCCGGGGAAGTTCTTGTGGGCGTGGCCCAGCATCAGGGCGTCCACCCCCTTCACCTTGGCCAGATGCCAGGCGGAGTTCTCCATCATGGCCTCGTAGCTGCTGGCATTGATGCCGGTGTGGGCCACCACCACCACGATGTCGGCGCCCTTGGCGCGCAGCTCGGGCACATAGTGATTGGCGGTCTCGACCATGTCGGCCACCACCACCTTGCCCTCCAGATGACGCTTGTCCCACTGCAGCACCTGGGGCGGGGTCAGACCCAGGATGCCCACCTTGACGCGCTGGCGCTGACCCTTGTCATCGGTCACCTCGCGCTCCAGCAGCAGATAGGGGGTGAACTTGTTGCCGCTCCAGTCAATCTGTCCCTTGGCATCGCGCTTGAAGGCCCCCGCCTCGAACACGTTGGCGTTCACATAGGGGAAGTCGGCTCCCGCCAGCACCTTGCCAAGGTAGTCCAGGCCATAGTTGAACTCGTGGTTGCCCAGGTTGCCCGCGTCGTAGCCCAGCTCGTTCATCGCCTTGAACACCGGGTGCGCCTGTTTCTCGAGGTAGCCGGCACCGGACTGCTCGAAGATGTAGTCCGCCAGCGGCGTGCCCTGAATGAGGTCACCGTTGTCGAGCAGCAGGTTGTTGGGGTTCTCGGCGCGGGCGGCGCGGATCAGCAGGGCGATGCGGGAGAGGCCGAACTTGCGATCCTCCTTGTTCTGGTAGTAGTCGTACCCCAGCACGTTGGAGTGGATGTCGGAGGTCTGGATCAGGCGCAGGGAGACGGTCCCCGGCTGCGCCTTGCTGTCATTCTCGTTGCTGCAGGCAGACAGCAGCACGATGGCGGCAATAGCCCCCAGCTTCATGGTGTTATTCACTGTTTTTTCCCTTTTATTATGAGTAACGCTTTACCAGCGCCGGGAATTTAACAGACGAATATGTCAGCAGATGGCACCGGGACTCATTTTTATGAAGCCCGGCACAAAAATAGCCTCATGAGGCCGATATGGCACCCAGTGCCAACTTGGCCGCCAGCACCAGCATGATGAGACCTACAACAAGATCAATGGCTTGCTGCACCCGGCCCCGGGCAAGCCAGGGGGAAAGCGCCGCCGCCCCGAACGCCAGTCCGTAGAACCAGACCAGAGAAGCCAGCATGGCCCCCGCCGCGAAGGCGGGTCTGAGCTCCTCGGCAAACTGGCTGCCGAAGGAGCCAAGCAGCATCAGGGTATCCAGGTAGACGTGGGGATTGAGCAGAGTGACTCCGAGGGTCATGGCCAGCACGCTCTTCACCCCCATCAACCGGGGCGAGTCCGCCAGGGCCGCCTCCTGGCCGCGCCAGGCACTGCGCAGGGAGCGCACCCCGAACCAGCCGAGGAAGAGCACGCCGCCCCAGGTCAGCAGGGCCAGGCCGATCGGGCTGGCCGCCAGCAAGTTGGCCCCGCCGAATACCCCGATGCCGATCAGCACGAGGTCGCACAGGCAGCAGAGGGTCGCCGTCAGCAGGTGGTGATTGCGGTGAATGCCCCGGCTCAGCACGAAGGCATTCTGGGCCCCGATGGGGATGATCATGGCAAGGCCGAGGGTAAAGCCTTGCAGGGTGGTGGCGAACATGGGGATGCGTTCCTGTGAAAGAGAGAAACGCACTATAAGGGGGCGCGGGCAATCAGAGAAATTCATTCATTTTCTGATGCATTCATAAAACTGATGAAAACCGGGCCGAAACCACACAAAGAAGGTTGTCAATTGCAGGATCTGACAATTGTGGGGTCACAGCCCCGCCCCGAGAATCGGCGGCAGGATGGGACGGCGCAGGACAGCGGTGATGACGACAGAGGGGATGCCAGGCGACGAGCCGGTGCCGCCTTGCCTGTATTCACTGCAGCAGGGAGGGGAAGTTGGTGACCACCACCTGCTCCAGGTTCGGCAGCAGGATGCCGCTGCTCACCCCCTTGGCGATGGCCTGGTAGCGGTTCATCGACCCCGTCTTGCGGGTGACCTGATTGAGGTGGTAGTTCACGGTGCGCTCCGTGATGCCGAGGATGCAGGCGATCTCCCCCGATGTCTTCCCTTCGCTGGCCCAGAACAGGCACTCGGTCTCCCGCTCCGTCAGGGGCTCCTGGGGATCGTCCTCCCTCATGCTCTGGCGCACGATCCGGATCGCCGCCTCGAAGATGTAGTTGGACATCCAGGAGAGGATGGGCGAGGACTCCAGCATCAGATCGCTCGACGCCCGCTCCCGGGTGATGAAAGAGAGTATGCCGTTCTCCCCCGCCGCCCCGTGCAGCGGGAACGAGATGCCGTTGCGCAACCCGAATTCCGCCGCCAGCCCCATCACATCCATGCTCCCCTCTTGCAGGAAGCGCGCCTTCTCGTCCAGCCGGTTCCAGTAGATGGGCAGGGTCTGCCTGCGGGCGAGCTGGATGATGGGATCGCAGGCCAGCATGTTGTTCAGGGTGTAGGCCTGTACCCAGGAGTCGGGGCACTGGTTGAACAGCACCACCTTGGGCCTTTGCATCGACATGGGCAGGATGAGGGCGAAGCGGTAGTAGTCGTAACCCATTCCCAGGGTGAAGCGGCCGATGAGCTCGGACAGCCGGTTGCCATCGGTCACCAGCGTGAAATGTTCCAGGTACTCAAGCAGTTGGTCGCGTGTCATAGGCAAGCCTCCCCTGGCCAAGGCCTTGGATTATAGCGCCTAACCATGAAATGGAGAGACATGAATGCTTGTTTTCAAAGGAAAATTGAAAGAACACCCCAGATGGGAGGTCGAAAACGAGCTCTACCGATTTCGCAACCGCGTCTTCTCCGATCGACTCGGTTGGGACGTGGAATCCCGCCGTGGCCTGGAGCGGGACAACTTCGACAAGCCCGACACCCACTGGGTGCTGATTGAAGACAAGCAGGGGCTGTGCGGCTGCATCCGCCTGCTCAGCTGCGCCCAGGATTACATGCTGCCCAGCATCTTCCCCACCGCCCTCGCTGGCGAAGCCCCCCCGCGCGGCAACGACGTGTGGGAGCTGACCCGCCTCGCCATCGACGCCGACCGGGCCCCTCGCCTGGAGAACGGCATCAGCGAACTCACCTGCGTCATCTTCCGCGAGGTGCTGGCCTTCGCCAGGGAGCAGGGGATCCGCGAGCTGGTGGCCGTGGTCAGCCTGCCGGTGGAGCGCATCTTCCGCCGCCTCGGCCTGCCCATCGAGCGCCTCGGCCATCGCCAGGCGGTGGATCTGGGGGCCGTGCGCGGAGTCGGCATCCGCTTCCACCTGGACGAGCGTTTCGACCGCGCCGTCCATCGCCCCCTGCAGGGCCATTACCGGCCGGCGGGGGATGCTCTGCTCGCCGTCATCTGAGCAAAAAAAGTCCCGGGACCGGCCCGGGATTCAAGACGCTCGCTATGGTCCGTTTCCACCCCATGCAAAAACGGACCGGATGAGTATCTTATGAATCTCATGTCAGGACTACTGTCACATCTCACAGGGGCGGCCCCGGGCACGGGTCCCCTCCATGGGGGCGGTCAGGTTGTCCTCTGGCGCTCCCTTGAGTAGCATTCTTGCTGAACTCCCTTTTTTCATAAGGAATGCTGATGAAGACGCTGGACTACAAGCTGCTGCTGGCCCTGGACGCGGTGATCCGGGAGCAAAACTTCGAGCGTGCCGCCCAGCGCCTGCACATTACCCAGTCCGCCATCTCCCAGCGCATCAAGCAGCTGGAGCAGCAGTTTGCGGAGCCGCTCATCATCCGCAGCCAGCCGCTGCAGGCCACGGGGCTCGGCCAGAAGCTGCTGGCCCACTATCGCCAGGTGCGCCAGCTGGAGCTGGAGCTGGCCGGCGAGCTCTCCCCCGACGAGCCCAGGGCCCCCATCCGGGTCAGCATCGCCGTCAATGCCGACAGCCTGGCCACCTGGTTCCTGCCCGCCCTGGCGCCGCTGCTGGAGCAATACCCCATCGAGCTGAACCTGCTGGTGGATGACGAGAGCCGCACCCTGGACCGGGTGCGCGAGGGGCAGGCGTTCGGCGCCGTCAGCCTGCAACCCCAGCCGCTGGCGGGCTGCTGTGTCGACGAACTCGGCGAGATGCGCTATCTGCTCACCGCCAGCCCGGCCTTCGTCGCCCGCCACTTCCCGAACGGCCTCACGGCGGAGGCCCTGGCCAAGGCGCCGGCGGTGGCCTTCGATCAGCGCGACGACATGCACATCAGCTACATGGCCCGTCATTTCGCCCTCCCCCCCGGTGGCTACCCCTGCCACACGGTGCGATCCTCCGAGGCCTTCGTCGCCATGGCGGAGCAGGGGCTGGCCTGCTGCCTCATCCCGGAATTGCAGATCCGCCAGCAACTGGAAGAGGGGCGCCTGCTCGATCTCAACCCTGATCACCACCTGGTCGAGCAGCTCTATTGGCACCGCTGGGTGCTGGAGCGGGGGCTGCACAAGCAGATATCCCAGCGCCTGATCCATCAGGGGCGACGGGCACTGCAACCCCGTTGAGGGGGCCATTCACCTTGGCTTTGGGGGGGTAAAAACGTATAGTGCTGGGCGATTAACCATCAGGTCTCCACTCAGGTTCCCCATTTATGTTCCAAGACAATCCGCTGCTGGCCCAGCTCAAGCAACAAATCCGCGAAAACATCCCCAAGAAAGAGGGTGTGATCCGCGCCTCAGATCGGGGCTTCGGCTTCCTGGAGGTCGATGAGAAGACCAGCTATTTCGTGCCGCCTCCCTACATGAAGAAGGTGATGCACGGTGACCGGGTGAGCGCCCTGATCCGCACTGAAAAAGAGAAAGAGGTGGCCGAGCCGGATGCCCTGCTGGAACAGGCCGTCACCCGCTTCGTCGGCCGCGTCAAGATGTTCCGCGACCGCCTCAACGTGGTGCCCGACCACCCCCTCATCAAGGACGCCATCAAGGCCCGCGCCAAGAAGGGTCTGGACGAGAAATCCTTCAAGGAAGGGGACTGGGTGGTTGCCACCCTCAAGCGCCATGCCCTGGTGGACGGCAACTTCTCCGCCGAGATCACCCAGCTCATCGCCACCCAGGAAGATCACAACGTGCCCTGGTGGGTGGTGCTGGCGCGCCACAACCTGGCCCAGATTGAACCGGCGGACCTGCCGGAGTGGAAGGTGATCGAAGAGGAAGAGCTGCCCCGCCGGGATCTGACCCAGGTTCCCTTCTTCACCATCGACGGTGCCAAGACCAAGGACATGGACGATGCCCTGGCCATCACCAAGCTGGAGAACGGCTGGGAGCTGCTGGTGGCCATCGCCGACCCGACCGCCTATGTGGCCGAGGGGAGCGAGCTGGACAAGGAGGCCGCCCAGCGCGCCTTCACCGTCTACATGCCGGGACGCAACGTACCCATGATCCCGCGCACCCTCTCCGACGAGCTCTGCTCCCTGAAAGAGGGCGAGGAGCGCAACACCCTGTGCGCCCGTCTGCTCATCGCCGAGGACGGCCTGCTGCTGGAGGAGACCGAGTTCTTCGCCGCCCGCATCAATTCCCATGCCCGTCTCAGCTATGACGACGTCTCCGACTGGGCCGAGCACGGCAAAGCGCTGGATATCGACGCCGGCGTCCTGGCCCAGCTGCCCCTGATGAAGGCGATGACGGAGGCCCGCATCAAGTGGCGTACCGAGCACGCCCTGGTGTTCCCGGACAGACCCGACTACGACTTCGAGCTGGGTGAAGACGGCGAAGTGCTGGCCATCCACGTGGAGCCGCGCCGCATCGCCAACCGCATGGTGGAAGAGTCGATGATCGCCGCCAACATCTGCGCCGGCCGCGTGCTGGGCAAAGAGGTCGGCTACGGCATCTTCAACGTCCACACCGGCTTTGACGAGGAGTCCCTGGACGGCGCCATCGAGCTGCTCAAGACCGCCGAGGCCCCGTTCGAGAAGGAAGATATCGCGAGCCTCTCCGGCTTCTGCGCCCTGCGCCGCTGGATAGACAACCTGGACACCCGCTGGCTGGACGGCAAGATCCGCCGCTTCCAGAGCTATGCCCTGATGTCCGCCGAACCGGGTGCCCACTACGGCCTGGGTCTGGATGCCTACGCCACCTGGACCTCCCCCATCCGCAAATACGGCGACATGGTCAACCATCGCCTGCTCAAGGCGGTCATCGCCGGCAAGACCCCGGGTGAGCGCCCCAGCCTGGAGCTGACCGAGCACCTGACCGCCTGCCGCCGCCTGCACCGCATGGTGGAGCGCGACATCGGCGACTGGCTCTATGTGCGCTACCTCAAGGCCGATGCGGGCACCGACAAGGTGTTCAACGCCGAGATCATCGACGTGATGCGCGCCGGCCTCAAGCTGCGCCTGCAGGAGAACGGCGCCGTGGTCTTCATGCCCGCCCGCCATATCCTGGACAACAAGGATCGGCTGGAGTGCAACTGGGACAACGGCCGCGTCTATCTGGACAAGACCGAGGTGGTCTACGAGCTCGGCCAGATCATCGAGGTGAAGCTGACCGAGGCGGTAGAAGAGACCCGCTCCCTCATCGCCAAGCCGGCGGTGGATCTGGTGCCGGGTCCGGCGCCGGTCGCTCCTGCCAGCGAGGCCGACACGGCCCCCGCCGACGAGGCCCCCAAGGCGCAGTGATCCCCCTGCTTGTCTGCTCTGCAAAAGCCCGCATCCTGCGGGCTTTTTTTATGGCTGCGCTCCGCGGGCAGACGGATGGGAGACCCGCTCGCAGGCCCCTGCCTGCGTCGCTACCGGCAGGGAGGATCGAGACGGGAGCGGATCAGGATCCGCCACCCGGGCGTCACAAGAGGCCTTGTCGGAACCGATCCTCTCGGGGGAAAAACTGAAAGTGGGTTACAAAATAAATGATTCATTGGTGATTAACGATGAACTACGGAATATCCATCGTCATTACTTGCGAATACGAGGCGACAAATCATGACTCATTTGAGTGCAAAATTTGATTTTGTGACAACAGTCACGTTGACACCGTATTTGCGCAAACCACAAAACGAGACATCAATCACAAAAAATTGACACCCAGAGGCGAGAAGATCGAAATGTAGCCGAAATACAGCGACTGACTGTGATCGTCATCACTATGTCGGGAGGGGGGAGGTCGGGGTATTTGAGATCCAGGTCACAAGACACCCCGTTTTCAGCCTAATTTGATCACAAGCTGGTAGATTGAAGTTGCTTAGACGACTGGGATGGGAGTTCGGCAAAACTCGTCATCCCGACTACCACTTTTAATCACACAGGCTTAAAACGGGGTCCCGACATGTTATCACCGGATACCAAAGTCAAGATACAGAATTTTGGACGCTTCCTGTCCAATATGGTCATGCCCAACATAGGCGCCTTCATCGCCTGGGGCTTCATCACCGCCCTCTTCATCCCCACTGGCTGGCTGCCCAATGAAACCTTGGCCAAGCTGGTCGGTCCCATGATCACCTACCTGCTGCCGCTGCTCATCGGCTATACCGGCGGCAAGCTGATCGGGGGTGACCGGGGGGCCGTGGTCGGTGCCATCACCACCATGGGCGTCATCGTGGGGACCGACATCCCCATGTTCATGGGCGCCATGATGGTCGGCCCGCTGGGTGGCTGGGCCATCAAGCGTTTCGACAAGGCGATGGAAGGTCGCGTCAAGAGCGGCTTCGAGATGCTGGTGAACAACTTCTCCGCCGGCATCATCGGCATGTTGCTCGCCATTCTCGCCTTCTTCGTCATCGGTCCCTTCGTCAAGGTGCTCTCCGGCGCCCTGGCCGGTGGTGTCGACTTCCTGGTCGCCCACAGCCTGCTGCCGCTGACCTCCATCTTCGTCGAGCCGGCCAAGATCCTGTTCCTGAACAACGCCATCAACCACGGCATCTTCTCGCCGCTCGGGATCCAGCAAGCCACCGAACAGGGCCGCTCCATCTTCTTCCTGATCGAAGCGAACCCGGGTCCGGGCATGGGCGTGTTGCTGGCCTACATGGTGTTCGGCCGTGGCGCCGCCAAGCAGTCCGCAGCCGGTGCGTCCATCATCCACTTCTTCGGCGGCATCCACGAAATCTACTTCCCGTACGTGCTGATGAACCCGCGCCTCATCCTGGCGGTGATCGCAGGCGGCATGACCGGGGTCTTCACCCTGACCCTGTTCAACGCCGGTCTGGTCTCCCCCGCCTCCCCGGGCTCCATCTTCGCCGTGCTGCTGATGACGCCGAAAGCCTCCCTCATCGGGGTGCTGCTCTCCATCGTCGCCTCCGCCACCGTCTCCTTCCTGGTCGCCGCCGTGTTCGTCCGTGCCCAGCAGCCGGAAGCCGACGAGGCCGATGCCCTGGGTGAAGCCACCCGCAAGATGAAGGCCATGAAGGGTGCCAAGCCCGAGACCACCGCCGCCAAGAAGCCGGAAACCGAGCTGACCGCAGTGCGCAACATCGTCGTCGCCTGCGATGCGGGCATGGGCTCCAGCGCCATGGGCGCCGGCATGCTGCGCAAGCGGGTGCAGGCCGCCGGTCTCGACATCAGCGTGACCAACCGTGCCATCAACAACCTGGACGATCAGGTGGATCTGGTCATCACCCACAAGGATCTCACCGACCGTGCCCGTCGCCATGCGCCGCATGCACAGCACATTTCGCTGACCAACTTCCTCGACAACGCCCTCTATCAGGAGCTGGTGCAGAACCTCAGC
Source organism: Aeromonas sp. 62-46 (assembly GCF_001898585.1). Classification (NCBI taxonomy): domain Bacteria; kingdom Pseudomonadati; phylum Pseudomonadota; class Gammaproteobacteria; order Aeromonadales; family Aeromonadaceae; genus Aeromonas; species Aeromonas sp. 62-46. Next base: position 64,559 of record NZ_MKUI01000047.1, read on the forward strand.
CTGGCCAACGCGGCCAACGATGACGTCGCCAACCCGCAACTGCTGGTGGCGGCCAACGACGACAGCTACGATCCGCAGGAGCCGGAAGTCTTCACCCTGAGCCTGCAAGACGTGCACCTGGGCCTCAAGGCCGAGAGCAAGGAAGCGGCCATCGTGACCGCCGGCAAGCTGCTGGCCGAGCGAGGCTATGTGGCACCGGACTACGTCGACGCCATGCTGGAGCGCGAACAGCTGGTCTCCACCTACCTCGGCGAATCCATCGCCGTGCCCCACGGCACCATCGCCGCCAAGGAGCACGTGAAGCGTACCGGCATCGTCATCTGCCAGTACCCGGCCGGAGTCGCCTTCGGCGAGGGCGCCGATGAGGTAGCGCGCCTGGTCATCGGCATTGCCGCCCGCAACGATGAACACATACAGGTCATAACCCGCCTGACCAATGCACTGGATGAGCCCGGTCTCGTCGACCGTCTGGCCAGCACCCAGGATCCCCAGGAGTTCCTGGATCTGCTGGGGGCCGAGCAGGCCGCGTAATCATCCGTCATCGTCTTTGGTTGTAGAGGTTAATATCATGAAAACATTGCATTTTGGTGCCGGCAACATCGGTCGGGGCTTCATCGGCAAACTGCTGGCTGACGCCAGCCATCAGGTCACCTTCGCCGACGTCAACGAGACCCTGATCGACCAGCTCAACCACCGCCAGGAGTACAAGGTGCACGTGGTGGGCACGGATCAGAAGCTGGACGTGGTGCGCAACGTTGCCGCAGTCAGCTCGGCCGGACACGAGGTGATCGCCCGTATCATCACCGCCGATCTGGTCACCACGGCGGTCGGCCCCAACATCCTGGACAAGATTGCCAGCACCCTGGCCAAGGGGCTGCAGGCCCGCTTCGATGCCGGCAACCTGACTCCCCTCAACGTCATCGCCTGCGAGAACATGGTGCGCGGCACCAGCCACCTCAAGGAGGAGGTACTCAAGTACCTGCCGGTCGCGTATCATGCCACCCTCGAGCAGTGCGTCGGCTTCGTCGACTCGGCGGTGGATCGCATCGTTCCGCCCGCCGCGGCGAACGACGATCCCCTGGAGGTGACGGTGGAGAGCTTCAGCGAGTGGATCGTCGATCGGACCCAGTTCAAGGGGGAGTTGCCCCAGGTGGCAGGCATGGAGCCCACCGACAACCTGATGGCCTTCGTCGAGCGCAAGCTGTTCACCCTCAACACCGGCCACATCGTCACCGCCTACCTCGGCAAGCTCAGGGGCTATCACACCGTGCGCGAGGCGATCGAGGATCCGCTGATCCGCAGCAAGGTACGCCGCGCCATGGAGGAGAGCGGGGCCGTGCTGGTGAAACGTTACGGCTTCGACCCGCGCCTGCACGCCGCCTACATCGAGAAGATCCTCTCCCGCTTCGCCAACCCCTATCTGGTGGACGAGATTGACCGGGTCGGTCGCCAGCCGCTGCGCAAGCTGGCGGCGGGGGACAGACTGGTGAAGCCGCTGCTCGGCACCCTGGAGTACGGCCTGCCGAGCGATCACCTGCAGGAGGGCATCGCCGCCGCACTGCATTACCGCAATGAGGACGATCCCCAGGCGGTGGAGCTGCAGGCCATGCTGGCGGAACTAGGTCCGGCACGGACACTGGCCCGCGTCACCGGCCTGGATGAGCACAGCGATGTGGTACGCACCATCGTCGCCCGTTACAACAACTTGAAGTGACCTGATGGGGTGGCGTCACACCGCCCGTGACGGACCCCATACGATACAAACCGGGGGAGGGCCTGCTCTCCCCCTGTCAGCCGGACCCGAAGCACTTATGACCACACACCAGGAAGATGAAGTACTGGAGCGACTGAACGAGCAGGATGGCCCCCGCGGCTTCTTTCTCGAGGTCGTGACCATCCTGGAAGAGGCGGTCGACTCCCTGATGCGGCGAGCCTTTCGTCAGGAGGAGTATGCCGTCAAATACGCCATCGAACCCCTGCTCAACCAGAGCGGACCCCTCGGCCAGCTGGAGGTGCGCCTCAAGCTCATCTTCGCCCTCGGCCTCATCTCCCTCGAGCGCTATCAGGATCTCGAGGCGTACCTGAAGATCCGCGACTTTCTGGTACGCGACCCCAAGGATTACCGCTTCAGCGACAAGCCGGTCCGCGATCTGCTCGAGCGCCTGAATGCCATCCAGCAGGGCAGCATGATGCCGCAGGATCCCCCGGCCAACGAGGAGGACTGGCCCCTCTACCAGATGCAGCTCAACCGGCTCGATCAGATGGTGCGCTCCGCCCTGGTGCTGGCGGTGACCGATTGCGTCACCGAACTCCACAAAGAGAGCCCCATCTGATCTGAGCGGCTCTCCCCTGCACGCCTGGCGGGTGTCATCTTGCCCCCCTTCCCCGCTACACTAGGTCCAACCCCATCACCTGTACGAGGTTGGCATGATTGCTCTCTCCCTCGCCGGAATAGCCCTCATCTCCCTGCTCGCCCAATGGCTTGCCTGGTCCGTGCGCGTTCCCGCCATTTTGTTCCTGCTGCTGAGCGGCCTCTTGCTCGGCCCGGTGACCGGTCTGCTCGATCCCGATCAGTTGCTGGGGGATCTGCTGTTTCCCCTGGTTTCCCTCTCGGTCGCCATCATCCTGTTTGAAGGAGCGCTGACCCTGCACCTGACCGAACTCAAGGGGATCGGCAAGGTGGTACGCAACCTCTGCTCCACCGGCATGGTGACCAGCTTTGCCGTCATCGGCGCCGCCAGCTACTTCCTGCTTGGGCTGGACTGGCGGGTCGCCATGGTGCTCGGCGCCGTGCTGGTGGTAACCGGCCCCACGGTGATCGCCCCCATGCTCAACGTGATCCGCCCGGTCCGGGAGGTGGACAAGATCCTGCGCTGGGAGGGGATCGTCATCGACCCCATCGGCGCCCTGTTCGCGGTACTGGTGTTCGAGGCGGTGCGCCTCGGCAGCCAGGGAGACCTGGTCGGTCATACCCTGCTGGCCCTGGCCAAGACGGTGGGAGTGGGGTCGCTCATCGGGGTCGGTGCCGGCTGGCTCACCACCCTGCTCATCCGCAAGGACTGGCTGCCGGTCAGCCTGCACAAGTTCGGGGTACTGGCGCTGGTGCTGGTGACCTTCACCCTGTCTGACTGGCTCAGTCACGAATCCGGCCTGCTGGCGGTGACCGTGTTCGGCATCTGGCTCGCCAACCAGGAGGGGCTGGATCTGGAGGAGGTGCTGGCCTTCAAGGAGGATCTCGCCGTCATTCTCATCTCCTCCCTCTTCATCCTGCTGGCGGCCCGCCTCGATCTGGCCCAGCTCTGGCAGCTCGGCCCCATGGTGCTGGCCCTGCTGTGCGTGGTGCAGTTCGTGGCCCGCCCGCTCTGCATCCTGGTCTCGACCCGGGGGTCGGACCTGCCCTGGCGCGCCCGCGCCCTGCTCGCCTGGATAGCCCCCCGGGGCATAGTGGCGGCGGCGGTCAGCGCCTCCTTCGCCATCAGCATGCACGAGGCCGGCATCGAGGATGCCGACAAGCTGGTGCCCCTGGTGTTTGCGGTCATCATCTTCACCGTGGTGCTGCAGAGCCTGACGGCCACGCCATTGGCCAGATTGCTCGACATGCGCCAGAGCGCCCCCAATGTCTGGCTGCTCATCGGCGCCAACTCGGTGGCCCGGGCCATCGGCAAGGCGCTGGCGGATCAGGGGATCCCGGTGCAACTCTCCGATCCTGCCTGGGAGCACTGCAAGCTGGCCCGCATGAGCGGCCTGCCCTGCTACTTCGGCAGCCCCCAGTCGGAGCACGCCGAGCGGCACCTGCCCCTCACCAGCATCAGCACCGTGCTGGCGCTTTCTCCCAGCCGCCACAACAACGCCCTCGGGGTGCTGCACTTCGCCCACCTCTACGGGGAGGAGAAGGTCCACTCCCTGCGTTCCAGCGAACAGCACGGCAAGGCCAACCGGGAGAGCGCCACCTTCCGTGCCCGCCAGAACCTGTTCGGCGCCGACATCAACTTCGCCAGGCTGAGCGGCCTGCTGAGCCGGGGCGGACAGATCAAGGCGACCCGCCTGAGCGACACCTTCGACTGGGACCAGTATCAGGAAGCCAATCCCGGCGCCATTCCTCTGTTCGTGCTGGATGCCAAGGCCAGACCCAGGGTGGTCACCGGCCCTGTCACGCCGCTGCCCGGGGAGCTGCTGATCGCCCTGCAACCACCCCGGGAGGGGGCGACGGCGCCCTGATCCGATGACGGCGCCACCGGGAAGGAGAACTAGACTTGAGGGTGGCGCCATGAGTCATAGGAGGATGTCATGACAGTCAGTGAATTGCGCGCGCTTCACCAGCAGCACAGGTTCAAGGAGGCGGAGATCATGCACGACATCGTCTCCCCCGGCTGGATCGTGGAGTTCAGGGGGCAGGACGGCCACCTCTACGTGATGACGGACACCCTGGGGTGCCCCATGAGCTTCTCGTCCACCGAGGAGGCACGGGACCACATCCACCTGGTGGCCGACTGCCCCGTCCAGGTCGAGCACCTCTACCGCTTCTTCGAACGCTGAACACCCATCGAAAAAGGCTCCCGAGGGAGCCTTTTCTCATTCCGGCTGCGTGGACTCAGCCTCCTTTCCCTCCAGCCTCCTCACCGGCTTTTGCAGAATAAGGTTCGCCGGATAGGTGACCAGATCGCCGCTGTCATCCCGCACCCGCACGTAGAAGAGGCCGATCTCGGTGATGATGCCGGTGACAGAGTCATCCTTGTCGAGGATGCGGATGCGATCGCCAATCTTGTAGGGGAAGGCGAAGAAGATGGTGATGCTGGCGGTGATGTTGGAGAGGATCGACCACTGGGCCACCATGGCGACCCCCAGCACTGCGAAGAAGGAGGAGGCGAGCACCACCAGCCGGGAGAAGTCGAGCCCCCAGACCCCGGCCAGGATCAGCAGGGTGGCGCAGCCCAGCAGGAAGTGGAATACGTGCTCCACGTAGAGTACCCGGTTCTCGCTCACCTGCCGGCTCTGGCCAAGGGCCATCAGGCTCTTGTGAATGAGGCCGCGCACCAGGGTGTGCCCCAGCAACAGCAGCAGGGTCACGCCAAAAGATTCCCATGTCGTCATGTTCACTCCTTACCACCAGCGCCTGTGCTTGAGCCAGACCGCCAGTCCGGTCGCCAGCACCAGCAGGAAGCCACAGAACACCCAGAAGGCGGTCGGACTCTCGGCCCCGGGGATCCCCCCCAGGTTGATGCCGAACAGGCCGGTCAGGAAGCTGGCGGGCAGGAACAGCAGCGCCATCACCGACATCTGGTAGGCACGGCGGTTGGTCGCCTCCGCCATCAGGTTGTTGATCTCGTCCGCCAGCACGGCGGTGCGCGCCACCCCGGCATCCAGATCGTCGAGCCAGCGCCGCAAGCGGTCGGCGATGTCGAGCAGGCGTCGCCTGTCATCTTCGTCCAGCCAGCTGATCTTCTCGTTGGCCAGGCGCGCCACCAGATCCCGCTGGGGGGAGAGGTAGCGACGGATCATGATGAGCTGCTTGCGGATGCGCGCAAGCCGACCGTTGGCGGGCAGGTCGCGCATCAGCACCATCTCCTCCAGATCCAGGATCTGGTCGTGCAGCTCCTCGACGAACTCCCCGGCCCGGTCGGTCAGGGCGTCGCATATCTCCACCAGCCAGTCGGCGGGTGTGTCGGCACCGCCCCCCAGCGACAGCTGCTCGAACACATCTTTCTCGGAGAGCAGCGGACGACGTCGGCTGCTGATGATGAGATCCGGCGTGATGAAGATCCGCAGGGCCACCATCTCTTCAGGCCTGTGATCCTTGTTGTGGTTGATGCCGCGCAGGATCAGCAGCACCGTCTCCCCCATCCGCACCAGCTTGGGACGATTGCTCTGGCCGAGCAGGGCCTCCCGGGCCGCCTCCCCCAGCAGCGGCGTCTGCAGCAGCCAGCGCGCCGACTCCGGGTTGCCGTAGTCCAGATGCAGCCAGCCGGGCTGGGTACAGGGGATCTCGCTACCTTCGGCCAGCGGGGTCATGCCCCCCTTGCCGTCCAGGGTCAGGCCATAAATCACGTCACCGGGCACCCGATCCATCTCGTCTCCTTCTCGTTTCATGTGCAGGCCCCAGCTTACACCAAAGGCGGGGACGACTCAGCCCCGGGGCAGCCGCCCCGCACCAGCCATGCTAAGATGCGCCACCCGTTCCAGACACAGGAAGCCATGCCATGCCCATCTGGGTTGATGCCGATGCCTGCCCCATCCCGGTCAAGGAGATCCTCTACCGCGCCGCCCACCGCGCCCAGGTGGTGACCACGCTAGTGGCCAACCAGGGGCTCAGAGTCCCCCCCTCCCCCTTCATCAAGACCCAGCAGGTGGAGAAGGGCTTCGATGTGGCAGATCATGTCATCGCCCAGCAGGTCAAGCCCGGCGACCTGGTGATCACCGGCGACATTCCCCTCGCCTCCTGGGTAATCGACGCCGGGGGCGAGGCGCTCAATCCCCGGGGCGAGATCTACACCCGGGAGACCATCCAGGCACGGCTCGGGATGCGCAACTTCATGGAGGAGCTGCGCTCTGCCGGCGTCCAGACCGGTGGCCCTGCGCCCTTCAACGCCGCCGACAAGCAGCGCTTCGCCAATGCGCTGGACAAGTGGCTGGTCAGGGGCAAGCTGAGCTGATCACCCTCTCCCCGGTCCACCGCCGGGGAGAGCCATTCAGTTCCCTTTTCCCTTAATTCTTCCTTAATGCTCCTTGATTAGCCTTGCGACTGTTGACCCAACCACCCGCAAGGAGCAAGCAATGAAACTGACCCCCCTGTTGTTACTGATCCCCCTGTTGAGCGGCGCAGCCCTGGCCGACCCCCAATGCACCCAGGCCGACAAGAGCAAGTGGATGAGCGAAGCCGACGCCCAGCAGCAGATCAAGGCGATGGGATACGACATCAAGAAGTTCAAGGCCACCAAGACCGGCTGCTACGAGATCTACGGCTGGGACAAGGAGAAGCGCAAGGTCGAGATCTACTTCGACCCGACCGACCTGAAAAAGGTGAAAGAAGAGATCGACGAGTAACGCCGCCCTGGGCCGGTCTTCCCCCGGCCCCCACCATGGAGCCTTGCCATGACACCTGCCTCTGAAGTGAAAGTCTGGGATCCCCTCATCCGGGTGTTTCACTGGGCGACCGTCACTCTCTGCCTGCTCAACTTCTTCGTGCTGGAAGAGGGTAGCAACCCCCACAGATATGCTGGCTACGCGGTGGGCATCCTGCTCATCATCCGCCTGCTGTGGGGACTGGTCGGCCCCTATTACGCCCGCTTCGGCCAGTGGTGGCCAACCCCTGCCCGGGTCCGCTACTACCTGCGTCAGCTCGCCCAGGGGCGCCACCCCTACTACCTCGGCCACAATCCGGTCGGTTCCCTGATGATCTGGTTGCTGCTGCTGTCCCTGGTCGGGACCGTCGTCACCGGCTGGCTCACCACCTGGGATGCCTTCTGGGGCGAGGAGTGGCTGGAGGAGCTGCACGGCATCATTGCCAACACCCTGATGGCCGCCGTTGGCGTCCATGCGGCCGTGGTACTCCTGACCGATCGCCTCACCCGCAGCGATTTGGTCCGCGCCATGGTGCTGGGCAAAAAGCGGGTCCCCGCCAACATCAAGGTGGAAGACCCCCGCGCTTGATGGCCGGGCTGCCGACCAGTCCCCTCCTCAGTTCACCCGCTCATCTGCCCAAAAAAACGACCCCCTGCCAAGGCAGGGGGTCGTCATGAGCAGCGCGGGGGGAGGACCTAGATCATCACACCGGCGATAACGGCGGAAAGCAGGCTCACCAGGGTGGAACCATAGACCAGCTTCAGACCGAAGCGGGAGACCATGTTGCCCTTCTCTTCGTTCAGCGCCTTCACCGCACCGGCGATGATGCCGATGGAGCTGAAGTTGGCGAACGACACCATGAAGATGGAGAGGATGCCGACGGTGCGCGGGGAGAGCTCGGCGGCAATCTTGCCCAGATCCATCATGGCCACGAACTCGTTGGTCACCAGCTTGGTCGCCATGATGGAGCCGGCCTGCAGCGCTTCACTGCCCGGGATGCCCAGGATCCAGGCAACGGGATAGAAGATGTAGCCCATGACGTGCTGGAAGTTGACGCCGAACGCCGCCTCGAACAGGTAGTTGATGAGGGCGATCAGGGCGATGAAGCCCACCAGCATGGCACCGACGATCACCGCCACGGTGAAACCGGCCATGATGTATTCCCCCAGCATCTCGAAGAAGTTCTCCTTCTTCGGCGTGTGGTGCTCGTCACCCTCGGCCAGCGCCTTGGCATCGGTCACGGTGTTGTCGGGCTCGTAGGGGTTGATGAGGGAGAGCACCACGAAGGTGCTGAACATGTTGAGCACCAGCGCGGCCACCACGTAGCGCGGCTCGATCAGCTGCATGTAGGCACCGACGATGGACATGGAGACGGTGGACATGGCCGTCGCCGCCAGGGTGTACATCTGCTTCTCGTTCAGGTGCGGCAGTATGTTCTTGAGGGCGATGAAGTTCTCGGACTGACCGACGATCATGGAGCTGATGGCGTTGAAGGACTCCAGCTTGCCCATGCCGTTGATCTTGGCCAGCACGGTGCCGATGCCACGAATGACGATGGGCAGCAGACGGATGTACTGCAAAATGCCGATCAACACGGAGATGAAGACGATGGGCATCAGCACCATCAGGAAGAAGGAGAAGGCCCCTTCGTTGACCAGACCGCCGAACACGAAGTCGGTCCCCTGCTTGGCAAACTCCATCAGCTTGGTGAAGCCGGCTGCAAAGCCACCCACCACCGCCAGACCCACTTCGGAGTTGAGCATGAACCAGGCGAGCGCCAGCTCGACCACCAGCAGCTGGCCGATGTAACGCAGCTTGATCTGTTTCCAGTTGCGGCGGTTTGCCAGCAACGCCAATGCCAGGACCATCACGAGTCCGAGCACGAAATGAACGTATTCCATACCAGTAGCACCCATTGAATTGTTATTTTTGACCGGCGCCATCATAAAGAACTGCATATTTAAAAATCAGAGAATCATCACAATCCGCGGTAAAAATATGCATGCGAAATAATACAAACGTTTTTAAATTAATTGCCATGACACACGATTATTAATCGTTATTGGCTGAGGTTAAAAATAAATCAAAAACAATAAGTTATGCTCTTTTGTTAATTTTATTCCTCATTCGTATATATATTTCATAACTGCCATATCCCATATGGCATCCTCCGATGACTCATCATCACCACGACACGTTTAATTAAAAACGTTTTCTCGTCATTCATCATGATCTGGCCATGACCACCCTGTTCCATTGTGCTCTTTTTACATACCGCAAGCCCGCCAACGCAGACAGAAGCCTCCATCGGCAACCCATGACGCCAACCGTTCAAATATTCACCGCATCCGGCGGCACATTCTGGTATGATGCGCCCCCTTGCGCACCGCGCACCCCCATTTCTGGTTTTCCGACATAGAGCCCTTTTGTGAACAACAGCGAATTTAGCAGCCTGAACCTCTCCTCCGCCCTGCAGGACAACCTCGCCAGCCTGGGCTATCTGCAGATGACCCCGATCCAGGCCCAGAGCCTGCCCCTGGTGCTCGACGGCAAAGATTTGATCGCCAAGGCGAAAACCGGCAGCGGCAAGACCGCGGCCTTCGGCCTGGGTCTGCTGGCCAAGCTGGACGTCAACCGGCTGGCCGTGCAGGCGCTGGTGCTCTGTCCGACCCGCGAGCTGGCGGATCAGGTGGCCACCGAGATCCGCCGTCTTGCCCGTACCCTGCCCAACGTCAAGCTGGTGACCCTGTGCGGCGGCACCCCGACCGCACCGCAATCCGCCACCCTGGGCTTTGGCGCCCACATCGCCGTCGGCACCCCGGGCCGGATCCTCAAGCACCTGGAGCAGGGCACCCTTGCGCTCGACGACCTCAAGACGCTGGTGCTGGACGAAGCGGATCGCATGCTGGACATGGGCTTTGGCGAAGACATCAACCGGGTCATCAGCCACGCCCCGCGGGACCGGCAAACCCTGCTCTTCTCCGCCACCTATCCGGAAGGGATCGCCCAGATGAGCCGCGGCGTGCAGCGCAATCCGGTGGAGGTGAGCGTGGAGTCCCTGCATGAAGAGAGCGCCATCGAACAGAAGCTGTATGAAGTGCCGGCCGGCCAGCGCCTCGATGCCCTCACCTGGCTGCTCAGCCACTACCAACCGGGCTCCTGCGTGGTGTTCTGCAACACCAAGCGCGCCTGCAACGACGTGGCCGATCACCTGGCCGCCAAGGGCTTTTCGGCGCTGGCGCTGAACGGTGACCTGGAACAGCGTGAGCGGGATCAGGTGCTGGTGCGCTTCGCCAACGGCAGCGCCACCATACTGGTCGCCACCGACGTGGCGGCCCGCGGCCTCGACATCAAGGAGCTGGGGGCCGTCATCAACTACGAGCTCACCTACGACCCCGAGGTGCACGTGCACCGCATCGGCCGTACCGGCCGCGCCGGCCAGCAGGGCCTGGCCCTGAGCCTCTACCAGCCGAACGAGGCCCAGCGCGTCAACTTCATTGAGGAGTACCAGCAGGCCCCCATTCCCCAGGGCGACCTGGCCGGGATCGGCCGCGACATCAAGCCGATCGCGCCGCAGATGGTGACCCTCTCCATCGATGCGGGCCGCAAGAGCAAGGTGCGTGCCGGTGACATCCTCGGCGCCCTGACCGGCGAAGGCGGCATTGCCGGGGCCGATGTGGGCAAGATCCAGATTTCCGAGCAGTACTCCTACGTGGCGGTGAAGCGCCAGGTGGCGAGCGCCGCCCTCAAGCGGTTGCAGGAAGGCAAGATCAAGGGGCGCAGCTACCGTGCCCGCAAACTGGGCTAAGGTATTTCACACGCCCGGCCAGACCACAGGCGCCTGACAGGCGCCTGTTTCATATCATTCGCCGCCATGCGGCAAGACAGGTGACATGACCCAAGCAATCCAGAGCGATGTGAGCTGCCAGAACTGCGAAGCCTGCTGCTGCCGCCTCGAGGTGATGCTCTTCACCGACACCGGCGTGCCGGACCGCTATATCGAGGAACGGGAAGGAGAAGTGCCCGTGATGCACAGACTGGAAGATGGCTGGTGCGCCGCCCTCGACCGCAACACCATGATGTGTCGCATCTACGAGGTGCGGCCGCTGATCTGCCGTGAATTCGAGATGGGGGAGCCCGACTGCCTCGACGAGCGGGACAAGTGGTTCATCAGGCTGGAGTAACCGGGATGTTCAACCCGTGCTGACGTGGATCTCCGTGCCTTGCAGCCCCTCGAGGCGCTGTGTCAGCCAGTGGATGGCCTGCGCTTCCTCCTCGAAATAGCGCACCTCCTGAAAGGGAAGCTCGCTGAAGACGTGATCCGCCAGATAACGTTTGAAATCCCCGATCATGACCACCGCCAGAAAGGCGCAGCCATGGGTGGCGCACCAGTTGAACTGGCGACGAAAACGGGCCAGCACCTCGGGGCCGGCGGCCTCGAACTCGGTCGCGACCTCGACGATGCCCCAGGGGGCTCCCTGCAAACGGCTTATCTGCTGGCTGAACTTGCCCTCATAGGCCATGGCGCCTGCCAGGTTGAAAGGGCCGCTCGGCCGACAGATCAGCAATTGCCCTTGTCGCTGCATCTCAAAATGGCCGTGTGCTTGCACGTTCACCTCCTGCCTTGAGTCCTTCGCTGCGGCTGATATGCCCTGTGTTGCCACAAAGTAAGAATTTATCCCCGAAAAGTCCATGAAGCTCCCCCCATTGTGAACGGAAAGCGCCATTCACCCCCCGTTTTTACCCCGATGGCGGAATGTACATTTCTTCGACATGTTCTGTTGCAGTTAACAAAACGTTGCTGCTATTATCCGCGCCACTCAAAACATTCCACCTACTGAAACCTTTTGGCGTTCACCCAGGGATCAACGATGAAGCAACAAGACGCAAGTTATTACCAACGGATCTGGCGCTGGCATTTCTATGCCGGTCTCTTCGTCGCCCCCTTCCTGATCCTGCTCTCCCTCACCGGCATCGTCTATCTGTTCAAGCCGCAGCTGGACAACCTGCTCTACCCCCAGCTGATGAAGGTGACACCCGCCACCCAGACCCTGAGTGCCGACCAGCTGCTGGCCAAGGCAACCATCGCCATGCCGGACGCCAGCCTGCGCAAATACCTGCCCCCGGTGGCAGCGGACGCGAGCGCCCAGATAGTCGTGATGCGTGAAGGGCAGGAGCTGACCCTCTTCATGGACCCCGCGAACGGCGCCCTGCTCGGCACCATGGACAACAAGTGGAACCTGCAGGCGGTAGCGCGCGCTCTCCATGCGGAGCTGATGCTTGGCACCACGGGAGATCGCCTGATCGAGCTGGCCGCAGGCTGGGGAATCGTGCTTCTCGTCAGCGGACTCTATCTCTGGTGGCCCCGCAAGGGACCGGGTGTGGGGGGCATCCTCTGGCCGAGAATGCACCAGCGCGGCCGTCTCTGGTGGCGTGATCTGCACGCCGTGGTCGGCTTCTGGGGCGCAGGTTTCCTGCTGCTGCTGCTGCTGACGGGCATGACCTGGACCGGTTTCTGGGGCGGCCAGTTCGCCGATGTCTGGAACCGCTTCCCTGCGGCCATGTGGAACGAGGTGCCCAAGTCGGCCCCCCTCACCCGCAGCCTCAACCAGGCTCACGAACAGACCGTCTCCTGGGGGGCCGAGACCCTGCCCATGCCGAGCTCCCAACCCACGGCAGAGAGCCATGATCACAGCGCCATGACCCATGGCGGCGGACACGAGGGCATGGTCATGGCCAGCCATCGCATTCCGCTGCAACAGGTGGTCGACATCGCCAGCGAGCGGGGGGTCAGCCCGGGTTACAGCATCACCCCCCCGGTCGGTGAAACCGGCGTCTATACCATCGCCATCTTTGCCGATGATCCCCGCAACGACGCCACCCTGCACATCGACCAATACAGCGGCAAGGTGCTGGTCGACGTGCGCTGGCAGGATTACGGCCCGGTCGCCAAGACGGTGGAAACCGGCGTCATGCTGCACATGGGCAAGCTCTACGGCTGGCCGCACCAGCTCGTCATGCTGCTCATCTGCCTGATGATTCTGGCAAGCTCGGTGAGCGGGCTCTGGATCTGGTGGAGCCGCCGTCCCAGTGGTCGCCTCGCCGCCCCGCCCCTGCCCGCCAAGCTGCCTCCCATGGGCGGTGCCATCGCGGTGCTGGTCGTGCTCGGGATCTGCTTCCCGCTGGTGGGGGCCTCCATGGTTGCCATCTGGCTGCTGGACAGTCTCTTCTTCTCTCGCCGCCCGGCCGTGGCCCAGGCAAGCTGACCCGTCAGGGGCAAGCCCGCCTCATGCACACGAGGGCTCCCTGTCGGGGGCCCTCGTCGTCTGCATCACCTGGCATCATCCTTCGCCTGGCGGCAGGCTCCTCCCCTGGCGCTCATCACATCGGTCTGATGAAACAACAACGCGTCGACACATCAACAAAAAGGGCTCCCGTTCGGGAGCCCTTTTCATTGCCAAACGCGTCGGCCTCAGGTGAGCGCCAGCCCGGCGGAGAGCAGCAGGCTGAACAGAAATGCGCTGATGGCGGTCTTCTTGAGGGCGCCGGTCAGCACCTCGCCATCGAAACTCTCTCGCAGGGTACGGGCGGCATCGGTGAGGGGCTTCATGGCGGGCAGGAAGATCCAGGGCCAGAGGCTCGCAGGCTGGGTCAGCAGGAAGGCGATGGTCGCCAGCAGCGCAGCCCCCAGCAAGACCCAGTGATAGGCGATGGCCCGGTTGCGGCCAAGGCGCACCGCCAGGGTGATCTTGCCGCTGGCGGCATCGGTCTCGATGTCCCGCACGTTGTTGATGTTGAGCACGGCAGTCGCCAGCAGGCCGCAGGCGGTGGCAGGCAGCAACAGGTCCCACTCCAGGCTATGGGTGAAGAGGTAGTAGGAACCGAGCACCCCCAGCAGGCCGAAGAACAGGAATACCGAGATGTCCCCGAAGCCGCGATAGCCGTAGGGGCTCTTGCCCACCGTGTAGGTGATGGCCGCGACGATGGCCGCTCCCCCCAGCAGGATGAACGTCAGGATCTGCTGCCACGCCTCCCCGAAGGCGCAGACCAGCAGGGAGAGGCCGCTCACCACGGCCGCCAGGGCGGTCAGCCCCATGGCCACACACATCTGGTGCCGGGTGATGAGGCCGGAAACCACGGCGCGCTGGGGACCGATCCGCTCCCCGTTGTCGGCACCGGAGACCGCATCGCCATAGTCGTTGGCCAGATTGGAGAGAATTTGCAGCAGGATGGCGGTCAGCAGGGAGAGCCCCATGATGGTGCCGTCGAACGCTCCCCGGCTGGCTGCCAGCCCCGAGCCCAGCAAGATGGAGGAGCACGCCAGGGGCAGTGTTCGCAAACGCGCCGCCAGCAACCAAACAGAGAAGGTATTTGTCATATTGTGATGGCCAAACAATCAGATATTGATCGTGTTAAGGGTTATCGAACCGGATTTAGGTATACTTGGCTGCGCGGGGGCGTCGGCTCCCCCGGGCAATTTACATGGACGAATGGGCAGATAATATATAGGAAATCGTCGCCCTTTGGCATCAACCTGCGCCATCCTCCCCCGGAGCGATCGCGATTATCCGGCTCAGACTAGACATCCATGTTGGCTCAGACCCACCTCAAGCAACAACTGGACGCCCTGCGTCACAGCACTGTCAGCGGTTTCGTGCGACTGCGCGTGGCCGCTCACGTCGACGTCTTTCCCGGCTGGTTGGCGGCCCAGACGCTCTACCCCCGCATCTATTGGCACGCCAGAGGGCAACAGAGCCCCGAGTACGTGGCGCTTGGCGCCATTCACGAGCTGACCCGGCCGGAGGATATCCAGCGGGTCTGCGACCTTGCCGGCACGGCCAGTGAAGACAGCCCTCGCTACTACGGCGGTCTGGCGTTCGACCCGGATCTGCCCGGCTGGCAGGGTTTTGGCCCCTGCCGCTTCGTGCTGCCCCGCATCGAACTGGTACGCCGGGGGGAGTGCACCAGCCTCTGCCTCAATCTCTGGCTGCCTGCCCGGGAAGAGGGTCACGCATTCGAAGCCGAACTCTGCGCCGCCGAGGCGGCGCTCGATGCCCTGCAACCCGAGGCCCCTCTGCCCGCCCTGCAAAAGCGGCCATGGCAGCGCCAGGACCTGCCGGGCCCTGCCCAGTGGCAGACCCTGGTGGAGCAGGTCACGGCCCCCCACTTCCAGGCCCGCACCCCCAAGGTGGTGCTGTCGCGGGAGAGCCTGCTCCAGAGCGAGGCGCACGATGCGCCACTCTGCCCCTGGTCCCTGCTGACACAGTGGGCTCGCCACGCCCAGGAGTGCTTCCACTTCGGCTTCCAGTTCTCCCCCGAGCAGAGCTTCATCTCCTGCTCCCCCGAGCGCCTCTACCGCCGGGAGAAGGGCCACCTCTTTACCGAGGCGCTGGCAGGCACCATTCGCCGTTCCGGGGATGAGGCGACCGACGCGGCCCTGGCCGCCGAGCTGCTGGCCGACAGCAAGAACCGGCTGGAGAACCGGCTGGTTCACGCCGACATTCTCAGCCGCCTGGCCCCCCTCACGACCGATGCCACCCTGACCGAGCCGCGCATTCTGAAATTGCGGCTGCTGCAACACCTCAAGTGCGACATCGAGGCCGAGCTCAAACCCGGCGTCTGCGACTGGCAACTGCTGGCTGCCCTGCACCCCACCCCCGCCGTGGGGGGCGCCCCCCGCGAGGCGGCGCTCGCCTTCATCCGTGAATGCGAGCCCCATGATCGCGGCTGGTATGCCGGTGCCTGTGGCATGCTGAGCCGGGAGACCTCGGAGTTCTCCGTCGCCATTCGCAGCGCCCGGCTCAGGGGCCCGCGTATCAGCCTGTTCGCCGGTGCCGGCATAGTGGCGGGATCGGAGCCCGCCGCCGAGTGGGCCGAACTCGACAACAAGATCGCCAACGTGCTCTCCCTGCTGGGATAGCGTTTCTCACCGACTCCTCACTGCGAGAGCTTCATGTCCGCCAGCCACGTGTCCGCGCATCACGCCTTTGCCAGCCATCACGCCACCTTCAACCATGTCTGGTCCTCCCTATTGCTGGAAGAGCTCTTTCGCCTCGGCGTGCGCGACATCGCTCTGGCCTCCGGCTCCCGCTCGGCGCCGCTCACCATGGCCGCCGCAGCCCACCCGGGCTTTCGCCGCCACCTGCACTTCGACGAGCGGGGTCTGGGCTTCATGGCGCTGGGGCTGGCCAAGGGGAGCGGCCGCCCGGTGGCGGTCATCATGACCTCGGGCACTGCGGTGGCCAACCTCTGGCCCGCGGTGGCGGAAGCCCAGCTCACCGGGGTACCGCTCATCATTCTCTCTGCCGACAGGCCACCCGAGCTCATCGACAACGGGGCCAACCAGGCCATTGATCAGCCGGGGATCTTCGGTCGCTACCCCGTCTATCAGCAAAATCTGCCGAGCCCCACTCCCGCCATTCCGGCGGCCTTCGTGCTGAGCTCGGTGGATCAGGCCCTGGCCCGACAGGCGCACACCCCGGGGCCGGTGCACTTCAACTGCATGTACCCCGAGCCCCTCTATCCCGGCGATACCTACCTGGACTTTGCCGACTACCTGGCGCCTCTCGGCGACTGGCTGCACTCGGCCAAGCCCTGGAGCCCCTGGCTGGCTGGCGAGCCAGGCTGCCCCGCCCAGCCGGACTGGGAGGAGCTGAAGGGCAAGCGCGGTGTCATCGTCGCCGGACGCATCCAGGATCCGGGGCAAGGCAAGGCGGTGGCCGAGCTGGCAGACCGCCTCGGCTGGCCCCTGCTGGCGGATCTGCAAAGCCAGATCCGCTTCGATGATCGCAACCTCGTCCACACAGATCTCGCCCTGCAACACAGCGACTTCGTGGCCGAGCTGGCCCGCGCCGAGGTACTGCTGCAATTCGGCGCCCGCCTCATCTCCAAGCGCCTCGGCCAGTTCATCAAACAACACCCCTGGCAGGATTACTGGCTGGTGGACCCGCAGCCGGCACGCCTCGACCCCGACTACCGGCTGCGCCGTCGCCTGGTGTGCGATCCCGCCGCCTTTGCGGCCGCCCATCCAATCCCCCATTCGCAGCAGCCCTGGCACCAGTTGGCCGCGCGCCAGCAGGCCATCAGCCAGCAGATCCGCACCGCCTGTGATCGCTTCTCGGAGCTAGGGGTGTGCCACCGCCTGAATCAGCTCATCCAGGGTCAGTTGTTCGTCGGCAACAGCATGCCGGCCCGGCTGATGGACATGCTGGGCGAGGTGGGCAAGGGCCCCAGCCGGGTGATGACCAACCGCGGCGCCTCCGGTATCGATGGCCTTATCGCCACCGCATACGGCTTCGCACAGTCGGTCCCGCCTGACAGTCGCGAGCCCACCACCCTGCTGCTCGGGGATCTCAGCGCCCTGCACGATCTCAACAGCCTGGCGCTGCTCGGCAAGGGGAGCCGCCCCCTGGTGGTGATCCTGCTCAACAACGACGGCGGCAGCATCTTCCGCATGCTGCCTGTGCCCACCCAGGACGCCCTGCTGGAGACCTACTACTGCCTGCCCCACGGCCTGCACTTCGAGCACGCCGCCGCCATGTTCGGCCTGCACTACCGGGCCCCCACCACCCTCGACGCATTTGAGCAGGACTATGCCGCAGCCCTGAAAAACGGGGTAACCCTGATTGAAATCAAGGTACCGAGCAGTGAAGTCGCCGAGGATCTCAAGGCACTGGGAGCCGCTATCCGTGGTCTCTGATCCCGCCGCGCCGCTGGTGCTGCTGCACGGCCTGCTGGGGGACGCCGACGACTGGCGACCTGTCATCCAGGCCCTGCCCGGCGTCCCGTGCCATGCCCTGGATCTGCCGGGCCACGGCCGCAACCGGGCACTGCGGGTGAACGGCTTTGACGAGGCCCATCGCTGGCTCTGCGACGAGCTGGCCGCACGGGATATCGCCCACTACCGGCTGGTGGGGTATTCGCTGGGGGGGCGGCTCGCGCTTCATCACGCCAGCCACTCCCCGGCGGGGTTGCAGGCCCTGCTGCTGGAGAACTGCCACCCCGGGCTGCCTGCCGGTGAACGTCCGGCCCGCATCGCTCACGATGAAGCCTGGGCCCGGCGTTTCGAGTGCGAGCCCCTGATCCGGGTGCTTGCCGACTGGTACCGCCAGGGCGTCTTCGCCGACCTGGACGACGATGCCCGCACCCGCCAGGCCGCACGCCGCCTTGGCAACGACGGCAAGGCCGTGGCCGCCATGCTGAGGGCCACGTCCCTGGGGCGACAGCCGGATCTCGCCCCCTGGCTTCGGGATACCCGGCTGCCGGTGCAGTGGATCTCCGGCAACCGGGATCACAAATTCCATGCCCTCGCTTGCCAGTTGGTAAAGCAAGGCTGCAATATCAAACACTTGGCTCTGGATGGCGGACACAATCTGCACACAAGCCAGCCCGATACCTTTGCCCGGCTCCTGCGGGAGTGGGCTCACCAACCAGAAGAGAAGATCCATGATTGAAGCAATGACGGAAGCCGAGCTCTATGCCCCTGTCGAGTGGCACGACTGCTCCGCCGGTTACGAGGACATCCTCTATCACAAGTCCCCAGAGGGCATTGCCAAGATCACCATCAACCGTCCCCAGGTGCGCAACGCCTTCCGCCCCCGCACCGTGAAAGAGATGCTGCAAGCCCTGGCCGATGCCCGCTACGACGACAAGGTCGGCTCCATCATCCTCACCGGCTTCGGCGAGAAGGCCTTCTGCGCCGGCGGCGACCAGAAGATCCGCGGCGACTACGGTGGCTACAAGGACGATGAAGGCACCCATCACCTCAACGTGCTCGACTTCCAGCGTGACATCCGTACCTGCCCCAAACCCGTGGTGGCCATGGTGGCTGGCTACGCCGTCGGTGGCGGCCACGTGCTGCACATGATGTGCGACCTGACCATCGCCGCCGACAACGCCCAGTTCGGCCAGACCGGCCCCAAGGTGGGCTCCTTCGACGGCGGCTGGGGCGCCTCCTACATGGCCCGCATCGTCGGCCAGAAGAAGGCTCGGGAGATCTGGTTCCTCTGCCGCCTCTACGACGCCAAACAGGCCCTCGACATGGGGCTGGTCAACACCGTCGTGCCCCTGGCCGAGCTGGAGCGTGAAACCGTGCGCTGGTGCCGCGAGATGCTGCAACACAGCCCCATGGCCCTGCGCTGCCTGAAGGCGGCCCTCAACGCCGACTGCGACGGCCAGGCCGGTTTGCAGGAGCTGGCAGGCAATGCCACCATGCTGTTCTACATGACCGAAGAGGGTCAGGAAGGGCGCAACGCATTCAACGAGAAACGCCGTCCCGACTTCTCCAAATACAAGCGGAATCCCTGATGACACTCGCCCTCTACCGCTACCAACTGCCCTTTACCCAGCCCCTGGCCTTTCATGGTCAGTTGCAGGTAGCGCGCGAGGGCCTGCTGGTACGCATCGACGATGGCTGGGGGGAAATAGCCCCCCTGCCAGGATTTTCCAAAGAGACCCTTGCCGACGCCCAGGCCGAGGCCCTCGACTGTCTGGCGCAGCTGGCGCGGGGACAGACCCCGACGCCACAGCTGCCCTCGGTGCAGTTCGGGCTCGACTGCGCCCGTCGTAGCTGGCCCGAGCAGGGTGCCCCCCTGCCCGAGCCCTATCCGCTGATCCAGGGCTCCCCCCAGGAGCTGCTCAAGAACTGGAAGCAGTGGCTGCACGAGACCCCCCTCAAGGCCAAGCTGAAGGTAGCCCGCTACCCCATGCGCGACGAGCTGGCGCTGATCCGGCTGCTGCTCGATCGGCGCCCCAATCTCAAACTGGTCCTGGACGCCAACCAGGGCTGGACCCGCGAGGAGGCCTGGGCCTTCTGCGGCCACCTGGATCCGAATCGCATCGAATACCTCGAAGATCTGTGCGCCGACTTCGAGGACATCGCCTTCGTCGCCAGCCGCACCGGCATGCCGGTGGCGCTGGACGAACTGCTGGCCCAGGGCAAGCCCTGGGAGCCCATCCCGCAACTGCGCGCCCTGGTGCTCAAGCCGACCCTGCTCGGCGCCCTCGCCAACAGCGAGGCCCTGGTGACTCGCGCTCGCGAACTGAAGCTCAAGGTGATCGTCTCCTCCTGTTTCGAGTCCGGTCTCGGCCTCGCTCAGCTCGCCCGCCTCGCGGGGGAGTGGGCGCCGGATCAGGCCCCTGGCCTCGATACCCGCCGCTGGCTGGCCAGGGATCTGCTGGACAAGCAGGGGCAACCCGATCCGGGCAGGATGGAACCCCTGTTTCACCGTGACTGACCCATGGTGACCCGTCAGATCCCACGGCAGGAAACCTGCCCGGTACGACGCTGGGCGACACTGTCCCCTCATCGCATTGCCATCCACAGCGGGGAGCCTCTTAGCTACCAGCGCCTCGACCTGCGCCTCAACAGCCTGTGCAATCAGCTCGCCCGGGCCGGGCTGGAGCGGGGAGATCATCTCGCCGCCGTGATGCGCGGCGCCCTGGAGGATGTGTTGCTGGCCTGGGCCTGCGTGCGCAGCGGCATCGTCTTCTGCCCCCTCAATCCCGCCTTTCCGGCAACCAGACACAGCGAACTGGCGAGCCAGCTCGAGGCCCGGGCATTCTGGTCCGCAGGCGAGATCCCGGCGGGCGACTGGCAAGCCCTCAGCCTCGACTTCACGGGCGAGCTGGCCGCAGATGGGGAGTCCCCGCTGGTACCCGACCAGCCGAACAACATGATCCTCACCTCGGGATCCAGCGGTACCCCCAAGGCGGTGGTACACCGCCTCGCCAACCACCTCGCCTCGGCCCGGGGTTCCGCCACCCTGATCCCCCTGGACGAAGCCTGCGGCTGGCTGCTCTCCCTGCCACTGTTTCACGTCGGCGGTTACGCCATCCTGTTCCGGGTCTTCCTGGCGGGAGCCGCCCTGGTGCTGGACGATCGCACCCGGCCCCTCAAGGCGCGGCTCGAGGATCAGCCCATCACCCACCTCTCGCTGGTGCCGACCCAGCTCTGGCGCCTGCTGGCACAGGGGTTCGACCCATCCCGCACCCGGGTGCGAGAGCTGCTGCTAGGGGGCGCCGCCATCCCGGCGCCCCTGGTCAACCGGCTGACCGCTCTGGGGCTGGAGCCCAAGGTGAGCTATGGCCTCTCCGAGATGGGCAGCCAGGTCTGCACCGGGCAACCCTGCGCCGCCGGCGTGGTGGGTCGCCCGCTGCCGGGGCGGGAGGTCTGCATCCGCCAGGGGGAGATCTGCGTGCGCGGTGAGACCCTGTTTGCCGGCTATTTCAGGGAGGGCGAGCTGGTGCGCCCCCTCGATGAAGAGGGCTGGTTCCACACCCGGGACAAGGGCCGCCTCACTCCGGGGGGCGATCTGGTGGTGGAGGGGCGGCTCGACAACCTCTTCATCTCGGGAGGGGAGAACATCCAGCCCGAGACCATAGAGCAGCGGCTGGTGGATCACCCCGCCGTGGCCCAGGCCCTGGTGGTGCCGGTGCCGAGCGACGAGTGGGGGCATAGGCCCGCCGCCTTCATCGACTGGCACGGCGAACCGGCACCATCTGCCGAGCTGGCCGCCTGGATCAGGCTGTCGTTACCCGGCTTCATGGTGCCGGACCAGTGGCATCCCTGGCCGGATCTCGGCGGCAATCTGAAACCCTCCCGCACCCTGCTCGCCCGCAGCTTGCGACAAGAGGAGTGACACCTCCCCCATATGGGGCGGAGTCCTTGCTATCAACACAGCTCCCTTTGGGGCTGTTTTTATGTTGTTTGCTCCCGAATGCATCATTTCGCTGCGCCATCTGGCCAATTGATATTCCTTTGGAGCCCAATAACCTCTCTGGTCCCCACGCCTCTCCATCCACCAAAGGGATCATGATGAAGCACCTCTCTCCCCGGCTGCTGCTCCTGGCAGCCCCAGGCCTGCTCGCCACTTCGGCGCTGGCCAACTACTCCCCCTCCGACTGGCAACAGTATCAACTCAAAGGCGAATCCAGCCGTCAGCTGGGGGATCGTCTCACCGAAGTGACCTTTGAACTGAGCGCCCGCAGCGGCGACGCCCCTTATCAGCAGTTGAGGGTGTATCGCCGCTTCGACTGGCGCGATGCCAACCTGGCTGCGCTGGCAGAGCAGCAGTGCGGCGAGCCGCAACTCAAGATCGAGCAGGGCTGGCAGATCCGCTACCTCAGCTGTGAAGAGGTGGTACCGGCCGGCAAGGCCGTCCCGGCCAGCAGCTATGACTATGGCTACGGCATGAAGCAGGGCCGCTGGGGGCCGCTGGCGGGCACCCCGACCGCGCCGCGTCAGGATCGTCTGCCGTTGGCTGAGCGGGTCATCCTGGGTCACAGCGAGCAGGAGCTGGATCGCTGCGAGCTCAACGCCGAAGGTCGCTGCGCCGAGCAGGCATGGCAGTACCAGCCGCAAAACTGGCAGCAATTGAAGGTGCTGGAAGAGACCCCCAATGAACGGGATGGTCGCCTCGAGCAGATCTTCTTCCGCCTGCAGCCCATCGCGGGCAGCCAGGCCGCCAAGCAGGTGAGCGAGCTGCACGTCTGGCGCCAGTACACCTGGTTGCTGGACGAGATCAAGGCCCAACAGGAGTGCGATGAACCCCAGACCCGTCAGGAAGGGGACAAGACCATCAGCTACCGGGTGTGCCGTCAAACCCTGCCCGCTGGCAGCGAAGTGCAGGTGGTCTTGAAGGACACCGGCTATCAATACCCGGTGGGGGGCAGCGAATGGCAGACCCTGCCGGAGACAACCGAGTGGCAGGAGAGCCGGGTGCTTAACCGCCCTATCGTGCTGGCCAGCAAGGAAGAGCAGCTCGACTGTCGCCGTACCGACGGCCGCGCCTGCTCCGAGCCGGATCTGCCGGGCACCGAGCTGCTGGACGCCGAAGCTGCCAAGATAGTGCAGGATGCCAGTGGCCAGCCCGCCCCGGTCTGGCAGGAGAACTATGGTCACGATGACACCAAGCTGCTGGCCGTGTCGCGCGGCATCCAGAGCCTGCTGGCGGCCAATCAGCCGGCCCATCCGGCCATGAAGCTGCTGCTGGAATACGTGCGTGCCCACAACTACCACAACTACGGCAAGCACAAGGAAGACGGCCCGGCTGCTGCTGAGGCGCTGGCCGAGGCATTGACCGCGCTCGGCGCCCATCCGCTGCTCTTCCCGGAGCAGGCCAGCGACGAAGTAGGCGCCGTCATGGGTGCCTGGAGCATCGCCCTGCACGGTCAGTTCAAGAGCCCGGCAGTGCAGAGCCGCTTTGGCACCCTGCTCGGCGAGTTCAACCAGATGCTGGCCTACAGCACCCGCCATGCCAGCGAGATCAACGGTCAGCACGCCTGGGCAACCGGCCTGTTCGATCTGCTCAACTTCCTCGACTTCGCCAGCGACTACAGCGACCCCTTCGCCAACGACTTCCGCCAGCAGGATGGCGAGCTGCGCAAGCAGCTGCACGCCCTCGGCATGAGCGAACTCGCGTTGTGGCAAGGAAGGGATGGCGCCGATCTATTCCTGCTCAACAACGTGCTGGATGCCTACACCCGCCTCTACCGGGTCGCCCGCTATACCCGCCCGGACGAGCTCGATGGCTACCGCAAGCTGCTGGATGACTCCGTCATCGCACTGATTCGCCACCACGACCTGATCCCCGGTGGTCAGCAGAGCCAGGATCTGCTGGAAGACATGTCACTGACCCTCTCCACCTACTACCTGACCTACACGGACCGCACCAGCGAAGCCTGCATCAGCGGTGACTTCGCCGGGCTCTGCACCCCTGTCCGGGTGGAGGACGTGCTGCCGTTCGAGCACACCTGCTCACCGACCCTGCGCCTGCGGGCCCAGGACCTGACCATGAGCCAGGCCGAGGGCATCTGTCGTGAGCTGGGTGCCGAAGAGCAGCAGTTCCACCAGCAGATGGAGACCGGCTGGCAGCCGGTGGCGGATGATCACAACGAGGCGCTGGAACTGGTGGTCTTCAACTCCTCTGCCGACTGGAAACGCTACGGCAGTGCCCTGTTTGGCGGCGTCTCCACCGACAACGGCGGCATCTACCTCGAAGGGGATCCGGCTCGCCCCGGCAACCAGGCCCGCTTCTTCGCCTATGAGGCGGAGTGGAAGCGCCCTGCATTCCAGGTGTGGAACCTGCGCCACGAGTACGTGCACTACCTGGACGGCCGCTTCAATCAGTACGGCAGCTTCGGCCACTACCCGCTCAACCGCACCACCTGGTGGTCGGAAGGGCTGGCGGAGTTCGTCGCCCACGGCCAGTGCTTCGCCCGCGGTCTGGACAACGTCGCCGGCCGCCCGGCCAGCGATCGTCCGACCCTGGCCGACATCCTGCATCTGGATTACGACAAGGGCGGCGAGATGGTCTACTCCTGGTCCTACACGGTGCACCGCTTCCTGAACGAGACCGGTCGCGGCGCCAGCTGGCTGGCCATGGCCCAGGCCCTGCGCAACCCGGATCAGCAGCAGGCCATGAGCGCCTTCGAAGCAGAGCTGGACCAGCTGATTGCCAATGACAGCGAGGCCTACCAGCAGTGGCTCGGCCGCGAGCTGCTGCCCTGGTGGGAAGCCAACAAGGACTCTGACGAGTGCAAGGCCAACGACTCCTCCCACTGAGGACGAGACGATGATGACAAGGGGCGGCCATGGTCGCCCCTTGTTTATGGCGCCGTTTGATAAGCCCGGGATCCTAGCGCACGCTGCGACAACCTCTGCCCGAGTGAGACCCTGCGCCGCCATCAAACCTGACGCGCCACAACAACTTGTAATAGAATGGCCCCCTGTCTTCTCTTACTTCAGACCCGAACCGCACCGCGCATGAAGAAGTTTGCCAAGATCCTGCTCGCCTGCCTCTGCCTGTTGCTGGCCTCCATCGCCGCCCTGCTTGGCTACAGCGAGTGGACCGTCTCGGACGCCCGTCACTACACCTACGACGACGTCAACGCGGTGCCCTACAACCGGGTCGCCCTGGTGCTCGGCACCTCCAAATACCTGATTGGCGGCAGCCCGAACCACTACTTCAAATACAGGATCAAGGCCGCCGCCGAGCTCTACAACAACGGCAAGGTGGACTACATCCTGGTCTCCGGCGACAACGCCACCGTGCAGTACAACGAACCGCGCCAGATGCGGCGGGCCCTGATCCAGGCCGGCATTCCGGCCAACGCCATCTACAGCGACTACGCAGGGTTTCGGACCCTGGACTCCATCGTGCGGGCCAAGGAGGTATTTGGTCAGGCCCACTTCACCGTGGTCTCCCAGGCCTTTCACAACGAGCGTGCCATCTTCATCGCCCGCCATTTCGGCATCGAGGCGGTCGGCTTCAACGCCGTGGATCCCAGCGCCTATCAGGGCATCAAGACCCGGGTGCGCGAGGTGTTCGCCCGCCTGATGGGGCTGCTGGACCTCTACGTGCTGGACAAGGGTCCCAAGTTCCTCGGCGAGCCCATCGTCATCGGCGGCCCGGTCCCCTGCCAGGCGTTGAGCACCATAGGGGCAAGCCAGCCCTGCCTGCCCATTGCACCGCCCCCTCATCAGCCGAAAGCCAAGCAGGCAGCGGCCGTGAGCGCGGCAACCGCCACCAGTGCAGCGGCGGCAACCAGCAGTGCCTTGGCCACCAGTGCAGCCGTGCCGAGCGAAGCTACGCCCGTGGATAATCCGGCTGCCGCCAGCGCGGCGCCGGCCACTGGCAGCACACTGACTCCTCAATAGCAGAGACCCGCCAACAGGCGGGTCTCTTTTATTGGGCTCGGTATTTCCGGCGATCAGGCCAGCGCTGCCACATAACGCCGTGCCACCTCATCCCAGTCGATCACGTTGTAAAACGCGGCTATGTAGTCGGGACGCTTGTTCTGGTACTTGAGGTAGTAGGCATGCTCCCACACATCCAGCCCGAGTATGGGGGTGAGCCCCTCCATCAGGGGGCTGTCCTGGTTCGCGCTGCTCACCACCTGCAACTTGCCGCGCCCATCGACCACCAGCCAGGCCCAGCCGCTGCCAAAACGGCTCAGCGCCGCCTGAGTAAAGGCCTGCTTGAAGGCCTCCAGTCCGCCCAGATCCCGCAGGATCGCCGCAGCCAATTCACCGGCTGGCTCGCCGCCGCCCTGCGGACTCATCACCTGCCAGAACAGGCTGTGGTTGGCGTGGCCGCCGCCGTGATTGCGCACCGCCCCCTGAACCTGGGCCGGCAGGCTGTCGATACGGGCAAGCAATGCCTCCAGCGGCAGAGCAGCCAGCTCCGGCAGATCGGCCAGGGCGGCATTGAGGTTGGTGACATAGGTCTGATGGTGACGGCTGTGATGGATCTCCATGGTCTTTGCATCGATATGGGGTTCCAGCGCGTCATAGGCGTAAGGAAGGGCTGGCAGGGTATGGCTCATGTTCATTGTCTCTCCTGTTGGGCTCAATGCAGTTGATGGGCAGAGCCGGTCTGACACAGACATTGACCCAGGCTGTGCTGGATGCCGTCGTGATGACCGTGTTTGCCCAGAAAGGCGAGCAGCTCGGTACGGGTGCTGCGGGCATGGCGAACAGCCGCCTCCCGCAGGGCAGCAGAACTGGTGGGGGACTGGCTGGTGGCCAGCAGGCAATCATGGATGTGACACAGCAGGTCGGCGGCCCGATCCGGCAGGGTCATGGCCACCAGCAGATCCGCCAGGTTGTGATGGGCCACCACCAGGGCCGCCACCGCTTCGTCGGCATCGTGCCAGTCGGCAAACTGCTGGCGGGCAAGCCACAGCGCCTGCTGATAGCAGTCGAGCGCCCTGGCGTACTCCCCCGCATCGAAATGGCGGTTGCCACTCAGGGTCTGCGCCTTCCAGTGCGCCATGCTGCTGTCCACTCCGGTGGTACCGACCCACCCCTTCACCCAGGTTCCCGTCATGACTCGACCACTAAAATGATAATAATTATTATTTAACTTATTTGATGGGCAGACACAAGGAATAGTTGGTGCCGCCTTTTTTGCCCATATGGGTAGGGTTTTTCTGCAATCCCCGGTTTAGTGATCCCATCCACAGATACATCTGAGTTCAGCCACCATGCTGCCGGTACTGGCATGAGGCCGGTGGCTGCCCCGGTGACGACCAGAATGCAGCCGGTTTTTTCACAAGGACGGTGAAGATGAAAAGATGGCTATTGATGCTGTTGTGCGCCCTGCCCATGCTGGGTCAGGGGGCCGGTTATACCCAGACCCGCTACCCCATAGTGCTGGTGCACGGTCTGTTCGGTTTCGACAAGCTGCTCGGGGTCGATTACTTCTACGGCATCCCCCAGGCCCTGACCCGGGATGGCGCCAAGGTTTACGTGGCCCAGGTCTCCGCCACCCAGAGCTCGGAGCTGCGCGGTGAACAGCTGCTCAAGCAGGTGCAGCAGGTGCTCGCCATCACGGGGGCGGAGAAGGTGAACCTCATCGGCCACTCTCACGGTGGCCCCACCATTCGCTACGTCGCTTCGGTCTCCCCCGAGCTGGTCGCTTCCGCCACCAGCGTGGGCGGGGTCAACCATGGCTCTGAGATCGCCGACCTGGTGCGGGCCAAGGTGACGCCGGGCTCGGCGGCCGAAGGTCTGGCGGTGGCCGCCGCCTCGGCCCTGTCCGGGGTCATCTCGCTGCTCTCCGGGGGCAGCCAGCTGCCGCAGGATCCCCTCGCCGCCCTCGACGCCCTCACCAGCACCGGCGCCCAACGCTTCAACCAGCGCTATCCGGAAGGGCTGCCGAGCCAACATTGCGGCGAAGGGCCCATGCAGGCCGCCAACGGGGTCTACTACTTTTCCTGGAGCGGACGCGGCACCATGACCAACATCCTGGATCCGGTGGATCCGGCGCTGGCGCTGACCGGCAGCTTCTTCAAGGAGCCCAGTGACGGCCTGGTCGGGGTGTGCAGCAGCCACCTCGGCAAGGTGATCGGCACCCACTACCGCATGAACCATCTGGACGAGGTGAACCAGTCGTTCGGCATTCGCCACCTGTTCGAGACCGACCCGGTCAACCTCTATCGCCAGCACGCCAACCGCCTGCAGAGGCTGGGACTATGAACAGGGCATGGCTGATGGCTGCTCCGCTGGGGGCAGCCCTGCTGCTGGGGGGCTGGCAGTATTGGCCCTCCGCTGACGCAACCGCCCCTTCGCCGCAACATGCCGGGCCCGCTTCCCCTCTGGTCAGGCAGGCCGCACCGCCGTCGGATAAGTCCTCGCTGCAGGCCCGCCATGAAGCCTTTCTCGCGGCTGAGGGCAGCCTGACGGTGCCGACGGATCCTGGCCTCGCCAGCTTGCAGAAGCTGTTCGACGAGCGCGAGCAGTTGCGCAGGCAGCGCTTCACCCCGGCCGAGCAGGAGCAGCTGTTTGCCGAGGACAGGCTGATGGAGCAGTGGACCCTGCGCCGCAAGGCGCTGGCGGAGGCCAGCGATGCCGACAAGCCGCTGCTGGCGAGCGAGCTGGAGCTCTGGCTGGCGGAGCAGCCCCAGTGGTTTCGGGAGGCGGAGGCCAACAGCCGCCTGCTCGGCGATCTGCAGGCTCTGGAGCAACTCCCCGCAGCCGGGCGTGACGCCGCACTGCGCGAACAGTTGGGACCGGAGGCGGCAGACCGGTTGCACCAGCTGGCAGAGAGCCAGCAGGGGTTCGAGCAGCAGCTGGCCGGCTATCTGGCCGAGATCAGACCCCTGCCTGCCGAGGCCCGTGCCAGCCAGCAGCCGGAGATCCTGGCACGCTGGTTCGAGCCCGGTCAGTGGCGACGGGTGGAGGCCCTCACCCGGCTCACCCTGGACGAGCAGTAACCGGCATGAAAAAGGGGCCCGCAAGTGGGCCCCCATTCTGTGACGCTGCCGCCCTTACTGCGGCTTGTTGGCACCCGGCAGCGGCTGCCAGGTGAGGCGAGTCACCCGGTTGCCCTGCACCTCGCAGGTGAGGCAGAGATCCTGCCACCCCTTCTCCTGGCGCAGGGAAACCTCTCCCTTGATGCCCTCTGCACTCCTCTTGAGTTTGGCCGGCTCGAAGGTCACCTTGTCACCTCCGGCGAGCGCCATCAGCTTGCCATTGCAGAGCCACTGGGCGAGCTCGGCCCCCTTGAGCTTGACGCCCCCCTTGTCAGCCTTCTCCTCGGCGGTGCTCGGTGCAAACAACCCGCCCAGCTCGGCCGCCCGTCTGGTCAGCCAGGCTTCCCGCTGCTGCATGCTCATCTTGCTGACAAACTCCGCAGGCTGCCCTTTGTCGTCCAGCCATTGGGTCAGCTTGCCACTGTCATCGAAGGCGAACTGGGCGGCGGGCTCCTTCACCCCGAACAGCTTGCCGCCCTTGAAGTAGTAACGGCTCTCCCCTTCCTGTTTGCCCTGCTCGTTCAGGATGGGCACGGCGATGATGACGGGCGTGCCGTCGACCCAGGCCTTGATGTCAACGCCATCGTGGCTGAACAAGCGGGTATCGAGGGCGCTGTCGGCCCCCTTCTCCATCAGGGTGAACTGCTCGGCCAGGGAGGCGGCAAATGAAGGCAGGGAGCAGAGTCCCAGTCCCAAGCCGAGGCTCAGGGCGATCGCGGTTGTGCGCATAAGTGTCCTGTGGTGGGCCCGAAGGCCGGATTAACTCTCTACCAGCCAGACCCTCAGTCCCTCCCGGTGAGCCTCGCTCAAAGGGATGGACTGCCGGGTCCGGTAGTCAAAATGGATCAGGGTCGTCTCGGCGGTCACCGCCAGCTCGCCGCCCTGCCAGGCTTCCTGCCAGAGCGTGAAGGAGCTGGTACCGATACGCCGCACGCCGGTCTTGATCGACACCATCTGGCCATAGAACAGCTCCCGTTTGAATTGCACCGTGTAGCCCGCGATGATCAGATGCCAGTCATGCACATCCAGCTCGGGCGAGAAGAGGCGAAACAGGGGATCACGGGCCGATTCAAACCAGACCGCCGGCACCGTATTGTTGATGTGGCCGAGGGCGTCCGTCTCTTGAAAACGGGGTTGGATCTGCATTTCCAGCATGGATGTCGACTCCTTGTCGTAGGACCGCGCACAGGCTAGCGCGCCAACCCGTCCGACTCAAGCGTCCCTGCCTGGGGGTGAGAGCCACCGCCGGTTTCCGGCTCCTGCGTCACCTGCTCGGGCTTTAACCAGGCGCTGCGAAAATCGAACCAGCCAAGGGCCGTCATGCGCACGCCGTGCACGCCGACCCGGCTCTCCAGCTCCAGCCAGTGGTGAAACAGCGGCACAAACCAGCTCTGGCGCTGCACCTCGGCCAGCAGGGCGCGGGGGCCGGGCTCTTCACCATGAGCGCGCCACTGCGTCAATCCCTGCCACAGGGCCTGCTGGCCGCCCCACACCCGGCGCAGCAAGGGGGTGCCCTGAAGCCAGGCGTAAGGGGCGAAGGCGTGCTCATGCTCCAGGTTGAGGGTGCCGAACCAGAGATCCACATCTTCATCCTCCCCGCTCACCCAGCGCCCGTAGTCCAGGGTACGCACCTCGAGCTGGATCCCCTGCTCTGCCAGCAGGCAGCTCATGGCGCTGGCGCACTCGTTGAACTCCAGATGCTGGTTGAAGCAGGCCAGTACCAGCCGAGCTGGCAGGTTGACCGGGCCGGGCTCGGGAAGAGGCAGGCTCTCGCGCCAGTGGGGCAGGAGGCCCAGCGCGCTGGTCCAGCCCCGCTGCAGCTCGGGTGCCACCCGGGCCATCAGGGCGATGGGGTTGAGCAGCCGGGTCAGCCACTGGCGCAGGGCCGGGTCCTGCAGGGGGACCGATCTGTCGTCCTGCAGCAGGAAGTAGCAACCGGATTCCAGTTCGGACTCCCCGCGCATGGAGCCAAGCTCCGGGGTGTCGCTGCCCAGCCTGACGTGGCTCTCCAGTCGTTCCGCCAGCTCCGGCAGCATCCAGATGTCGATCTCGTCGAGCAGGGCCCGCAGCCCGAAGTAGTCGTCGAATGCTTCGAGGCACAGGTGCAGGGGATCATTGGCGCTCACCCGATAGGGGCCGGTGCCCACCGGCTGCAGGGCGAAATTCGCCTCCCCCTTGAGCTCCCGCGGCAGAATGGCGGCCACCGGCTCGGCCAGCAGGTGCGGCAGCAGAGGATCCGGGCTGTCGAGATGGATGTCCAGTGTGCGCGGCCAGCGGCTCTCCAGCCGTGCTAGATGGGCGAACAACGGGCGATCCCGCAAGGCCTGCAGGCTCTCCATCACATCCTCCACCACCAGTTCGCGGCCATGGTGAAAGCGCACCACGGGGCGCAGATAGAAGCGCCAGTGACAGGGGGCCAGACACTCCCAGTGATGGGCGAGATCCCCCTCGATTTCCCCATTTTCCTCGTTTCGCCGGGTCAGACCGTTGAAGATTTGGCGGCTCAGGTGAATTTCGGAGCGGCGCAAGGGCGCGGTGGGCAACAGACCGGGCAGGGGCCGGTAGTAGGGCACCCGCAGGATCTGGCGCCCCTCCCGGGTGGCCTGGCCGAGCTGCTCGATAAGCAGCGGAGTGAGCAGATCCAGGCGATCTTCGGCCAGCCTCACCGCCTGCGCCAGCTGGCCCTGACTCAGCAGAACCCGCAATCGGCGCCGGGTCAGGCTCTCCTGGTTGTCGAGCAGGGTGAGGCGGGATCGCCGCCCCCGCCCTGCTTCTGCCGTCCAGCACAGCCAGCCCTGCCCTTCCATGCGGCGCAGCAGCAGGCGGGCATTGCGCGTGGTGCAGCAGAGCAGATCCGCCACCTCGGCGAGGCTGATCTCCCGCTCGTCGCAGCCAAGC
Organism: Aeromonas sp. 62-46; assembly: GCF_001898585.1. Classification (NCBI taxonomy): domain Bacteria; kingdom Pseudomonadati; phylum Pseudomonadota; class Gammaproteobacteria; order Aeromonadales; family Aeromonadaceae; genus Aeromonas; species Aeromonas sp. 62-46. The sequence goes on from NZ_MKUI01000047.1 coordinate 96,272, forward strand.
TGCTGGGCGAGCCGTTGAAATTGCTGATAAAGGCGGGTGGTAGGCATAAAAGAGGAAATCCTGTCTCTGAAAGTCATCAGTTTTTACTTCCGCATTTTAGCTCAATACTGCTGGCGAACGTGAGAACCACAGCACAGGAGCACCATCATGAGCCATGCCACCCCCCTCAAACCGAACCGGATCCAGCAAACCCTTCGTCGCTACTTCCTGAGGATCCTGCCCCGCCCTCTGACGCTGGTCGAAGATCCCATGGTGCAGCTCAACCGCCTGATGCAGTGGGACATGCACCAGATAGACGACAGGGAGTATCGCCGCCGTCTCTGAGGTCGCCGTCACCGACGCCATCCGGTCACCCCCATCCCCCGGCATTGCTTTGCCGGAATGGGTGGTTTACATCGGCGCCAGGACTGCTAGATTGGACGTCTATCCATCCATAATGGTGACATCCAACAAGGAGTGTGTGATGAAAGATGCGACCCTGGCCCTGCACCACGGCTTTGCCAACGACCCCACCACCAAGGCCGTTGCCGTGCCCATCTACCAGACGGTGGCCTACGAGTTCGAGAGCGCCCAGCACGGGGCGGACTTGTTCAATCTGGCGGTGCCGGGCAACATCTACACCCGCATCATGAACCCCACCAACGATGTGCTGGAGCAACGGATGGCCGCGCTGGAAGGGGGCATCGCCGGCCTGGTGGTCTCGGCGGGTTCCGCCGCCATCACCTACGCCATCCAGGCGCTGACCGCCGCCGGTGACAACATCGTCTCCACCCCCCAGCTCTATGGCGGCACCTACACCCTGTTCGCCCACATGCTGCCGAGCTTCGGGGTCGAGGTACGCTTCGCCAAGGATGACAGCGCCGAGGCCATCGCCTCCCTCATCGACGACAAAACCAAGGCGGTCTACTGCGAGAGCATCGGCAACCCGGCCGGCAACATCGTCGATCTGGCGGCCTTCGCCAAGGTGGCCCACGCCCGCGGCGTGCCGCTCATCGTCGACAACACGGTCGCCACCCCGGTCTTGTGCAAACCCATCGAGCACGGCGCCGACATCGTGGTGCACAGCCTGACCAAATATGTCGGCGGCCACGGCAACTCCCTGGGGGGCGTCATCGTCGACTCGGGCAAGTTCCCCTGGGCGGATCATGCCGCGCGCTTCCCCCAGCTGACCCAACCCGAGCCTTCTTATCACGGGGTGGTCTACACCGAGGCCTTCGGCCCGGCGGCCTTCATCGGCCGGGTGCGCACCGTGCCGCTGCGCAATACCGGGGCGGCGCTGGCGCCGATGAACGCCTTCCTGCTGCTGCAAGGGCTGGAAACCCTGAGCCTGCGTATGGAGCGCCACGTGGACAACGCTCTGCGGGTGGCCCACCACCTCAAGCACCACCCCAGGGTGGCCTGGGTCAGCTACGCCGGTCTGCCGGGTCACCCCCACTACCCGCTGGCGGAGAAGTACATGGCCGGTCGCCCCTCGGCCATCCTCTCCTTCGGCCTGAAGGACGGCTACGAGGCGGGTGTGCGCTTCTACGATGCCCTCAAGATCTTCAAGCGGCTGGTCAACATCGGCGACGCCAAGTCCCTGGCCTGCCACCCCGCCTCTACCACCCATCGCCAGTTGAGCGAAGAGGAGCAGGCCAAGGCTGGAGTGAAACCTGAGATGATCCGGCTGTCGGTGGGGATCGAAGCCATCGAGGACATACTGGCGGATCTGGATCAGGCGCTGGAGGCCTGAGCCAATCGACGAAGGAGCGGGCACCACGCCCGCTCTTTTTCATCCATCAGTGAACCTGCTGCCGGGGCGCTGCGTATCACCGCCTTCCGTCACTGCGTCGAGGTTTCCATGATAGTCCTGCACCACCTGAACAAATCCCGCTCCCAGCGCATCATCTGGCTGCTTGAAGAGCTGGGCCTGCCCTACCAGATCAAGGCCTACCAGCGCGATGCCGCCACCTTTCTGGCGCCGCCCGAGCTCAAGGCCGTCCACCCCCTCGGCAAGTCGCCGGTCATCGAGTTTGACGGCCGGGTGCTGGCGGAATCCGGTGCCATCACAGAGTACCTGATCGCCCGCCACGCCCCGGACCGGCTGGCACCGGCCGCCGACAGCCCGGAGTATCCCGAATACCTGCAGTGGCTCCACTTCGCCGAGAGCTCGGGCATTCTGCCGCTGCTGCTCGACATGTTCGTGCGCAAGGATGGCAGCCCGATGCGCTTCCTGCCGGACTACGCCAAAGCCGAGTGCGCCAAGGTGCTGGGTTATCTCGATGAGGTGCTGGCAAACCGCCGTTACCTGGTGGCCGATCGCCTCACCGGCGCCGACATCCTGAACTCCTTCCTGGTGGATCTCCTGGCCCAGAGCGGCCAGCTGGCCCAGTTCCCGCACCTGCAGGCTTACTGGCAGCGACTCAACACTCACCCGGCCCGCCAGAAGGCGACAGCGCTGGAGCGCGAGCTGGACCGCAGCGCCGAATAAACGGCGGTGCCCCGGTGACACCCAGCAAAACGCCCCGATGATCGGGGCGTTCTCTTTTCCGGCCGTCAGCCAGATGATCAAAGCGCGTGAGAGAGGATCCTGGCCGCACTTATTGTCCAGATCGCCCCTTGGCCAAGGGCCTCAGGCCTAGAGGGCGTGAGAGAGGATCCGCGCTACCTTGTCGGGGTCGATGTCCTGCTGCTCCCCGAGGGCGGTCAGGCCGAACAGCTTGAGGTTGGAACAGATCCCCGGGATGCAGCGCGCATCCAGGCCATAGTCGGCGAGGCGGGTACCCACCCCCATCTGCTGGAAGAACTGCTCGGTGCGGATGATCGCCTCCTCGATACGCAGCGCCTTGTCCTCGCGGCTGGAGTGCCACACCCGCTCGGCAAACTGGGCCAGCTTCTCCTGCTTCTGGGCCGATTGCTCCCGCAGCAGGGAGGGCAACACCACAGCCAGGCTCTGGGCATGATCCAGCCCGTGCAGGGCGGTGAGCTGGTGACCGATGGCGTGGGTGGACCAGTCCTGGGGTACGCCGCGACCGATGAGGCCGTTGAGCGCCAGGCTCGCCGCCCACATCAGGTTGGCACGTACCTGGTAGTTGGTGGGCTCCGCCAGCGCCCGCGGACCGTTGTCCACCAGCACCTGCAACAGCCCTTCCGCCAGCCGGTCCTGCACCTCGCCCCCCACCGGGAAGGTGAGGTACTGCTCGAGGATGTGGACAAAGGCATCCACCACGCCATTGCCCACCTGGCGCGGCGGAAGGCTGTAGGTGGTGGCGGGATCCAGCACCGCAAACACCGGTTGCACCAGCGGATTGTAGAAGGAGAGCTTGGCCTCCCCCCGGCTCACCACGGCGGCGGGGTTGCTCTCCGAACCGGTGGCCGGCAGGGTCAGCACACAGCCGAGCGGCAGCGCCCCCTTGATGGAGGCCTTGTCCCGCAGGATCTCCCAGGGGTCATCCCCCTCGAAGCAGGCCGCCGCCGCCACGAACTTGGTGCCATCCACCACGGAACCACCACCCACCGCCAGCAGGAAGTCGATGCGCTCGCGCTTGACCAGAGCCACCGCCTCCATCAGCTGATCGTACTGGGGGTTGGCGCCGATGCCGGGAAACTCCAGCCACTCCCGGCCCGCCAGCGCCTGGGTCAACTGCTCATAGACCCCGTTCTGCTTGATGCTGCCCCCCCCGTAGAGCACCAGCAGACGGCTGCCGGCCGGGATCAGCTCGGGCAGCCTGGCGATCTGGCCTTCACCAAAACAGATGCGGGTGGGATTGGCATATTGGAAGTTGTACACGGCAGAGCCCTCGGTTGATTGCATGCCGGGGAATTGTGCGCCTGCCGTGCCATCAGGTCAAAAACGGGAGCCTGTCGTCAAAAATACGATGCCAGCCTGCCGATGCCGGGCGCTCCTGCCCGGCTTTGCTATGGTGATAGCGGGCAGACGAGTTCGTCGCCCCCTCAAACCCCTCCCGGGGTCCCTTTCCCACTCACAGGGTCTCTATCATGAAACTGAAGCACGCCTGGATTGCGGGTGCCCTCACCCTCTGTGCCCCTCCCCTGCTCTATGCCGCCGAGGTCACCACCCATGTGGCCGTGGCCCCCGGACAAGCCAGTCTGGCCGAAGAACTGACGGCCAGGGCAACCGTCACCGCCATCGACCTGACCACCCGCAAGGTCAGCCTGAAAAATGCCGAAGGGCAGACCCTGGATCTGATCGCCGGGGAGGAGGTGACCAACCTTCCCCAGCTCAAGGTGGGAGATGTCGTGGCCTTGAGATATCTGCAACTGCTGGACCTGACCCTGCTCAAGGGCACCGCCGGGGTGAGAAAACGGGTGGTGGAAGTAGAAGGGGGCAAGGCGGCCGCCGGGGAGAAACCCGCAGCCGGCGCCGGCATGCAGGTAACCATCTATGCCGATGTCATCGACGTGGACAAGGCGCACCAGACCATCCGGGTCAAGGGGGTTGACCATACCCTGACCCTCAAGGTGCAGGATCCGGCCCAGTTCGCCCTCATCGCCAAGGGGGACCAGATCAAGGCCGTGCAGACCACCGCCATCGCCATCGGCATCGCCCCCCAGAGTCCCTGAACCCTGACCACGGCCTGCCAGCCCCGTGGCAAGGGGTCAACCCCTTGCCTTTAACGCCCAAGGATTGCCGTTTGAATCACATCATGCCTGGGAGGCGGATTTGCCGGTGAGGCGATCCATGGCCTCCTTGAGCATGGCATCGCGCTGCGCGGCCAGGTCCTTGCTCTGCGTTTCGCGCTCCTCGGCAGAGAGCGTCTTGTCATCCGCTATCCCCTTGAGCTGACGCTCGAGATCGTCAAATTTTTTGCGATCAAAGCCCAGGGCCTTGTCCACCATCTGCTGCACCCGCGCATCCTTGACGCCACCGGTCAGGACTGTGTTCTTGCCGTTCCTGGCCAGATGCTCGTAGGTCAGCGCCTGCTGCGCCTTGCCGGTCAGCACCTGACTGGAGAGGCTGACCTGCTGAGACCAGCCGCTCTGCTTGTCGTCGCTGTCGCTGAGGGTCGCCAGGGCACGGTTCTGGGACGCGCTCTGGGCGAGTTGATGACCATAGGGTTTGATATCCATGAAGGCTCCACGCTCACTGCCGGCCTCGCCGGCTCCGGGGATGGGTTCCCCGCCATGGGCCGGAGACAGCAAATTGCAGGCCAACTTGAGTACCCCCCTCTTCCGATGGTTCAGCACGGGGTCACAGCACGCCTCCTTCTGCACTCCATGACGAGTGCGACCAGATCCATCAAAAAAGGCGCCCGAAGGCGCCTCTTGTGGACAGAAGTCGGCTCGTCATGACATCAGCGACGGCTGATGTGGAGCGGACCGAAGGTCTGGGCCACCGGCATGATCTCGATGCTGTTGATGTTGACGTGGGCAGGCTGCTCGCTGATCCAGAGTACGGTATTGGCGATGTCTTCCGGCAGGATGGCCTGCACCCCCTGATAGACGGTGGCCGCCTTGGCGTCGTCGCCGTGGAAGCGCACGTTGGAGAACTCGGTGCCGCCACACAGGCCGGGCTCCACGTTGGTGACACGCACCGCCGTGCCCGCCAGATCCGCACGCAGGTTGAGGCTGAACTGCTTCACGAACGCCTTGGTCGCGCCGTAGACGTTGCCGCCCGGATAGGGGTAGGTCCCTGCGATGGAGCCGATGTTGATGACGTGGCCGCGGTTGCGCGCCACCATGCCCGGCAACAGCAACCGGGTGATCAGAGCCAGGCCGCTGATGTTGGTGGCGATCATCTGCTCCCAGTCCTCAAGGTCTGCCTTGTGGGCAGGCTCCAGCCCCAGTGCCAGGCCAGCGTTGTTGACCAACAGGTCCACCTGTTGCCATTCGGTCGGCAGCCCCTCGATGGCGGCGCGGGTGGCAGCCTTGTCCTGGACGTCGAACACCAGGGGCAGGAACTGCTCGCCCAGCTCCTCGGACAGGGCGGCCAGCCGTTCGGCGCGACGCCCAGTGCCGATCACCCGGTGGCCTGCGCTCACCAGCAGGCGGCTGATGGCCTCACCAAAGCCGGACGAGGCGCCCGTTACCATTGCAATCATGTGAACCTCCATTGTTATTTGTCTTCTTGAAAAATCAGCACGTTATATGTCGCGCTTGCCCAGCTTTCGCCATGCGAACACCGCCAGATGCAGCAGGAAGAGACCCGAGCCCCCCAGCGCAAACAGCAGGCCGGTCAGGGCGTTGACCGAGGTATCCGCGCCGCACCACCACCAGACCAGCCAGCCGACGACCCCGATGAGAAAGGTCTGGGCGGCGCAGACCGGGCAGCGCCCGAGCTTGGCCCTGATGGCGGTGGCCAGGCAATCCTCGCAACTCATGATGGCTCCTGCCGCTCATCCCCCAGCGCCAGCACCAGGCGGTGGGCATGCTGGCCGGGCCCGTAATAATCGGGCAGCCGTACCCCGGGGCGAAACCCCAGCCCCTGATAGAGGGTCCTGGCTTCTGGGTTGGCGTCGGCGACCTCGAGGCGAATCGCCCCCCAGCCGGCCTCGCGCCCTTCACGGATCACCTGCTCCAGCAGGCGGCGTGCCCACCCCTGACGGCGGACGGTCCAGCGGATGGCGAGGGTCTGGATGATGAGACGATCCCAGCCTTTGTGCTCCAGCACGCTCAAATAGCCCATCACCTGCGCCTTCTCGTCTTGCAGCAGCAGGGTGCGCCCCTTGGCCTGATTGAGCAGATAGTGCCAGCGGCTGCGGCCGAAGGCGACCTCGGGGGGAAAACAGTAGCGTTCCAGCTTCACGATGGCGCCCAAATCATCGGCTCGGGCGGCGCGCACGGTCAACACGGGGAGTCCTTGTTCGGTTATTTATCCTCAGCACCAGAAATGCGACTTGTATCACAAGTTACCAAGGCAGAATATTAGGCACTGTAACCTCTTGTTTCCCCTCGCGCCATTGTCGTGCTTGTCGGTGCATCGAAGCCCACTGGGGATCCTGCCGTTTCTGGCAGTCCTTTCTGTGGAGCCTGAAAATATGAGTACCTATGTCATCGTCGAGGAGCCGGGCGACTGGCCCTGCCATGCCGACTATCTGCTGACCGCCCGCACCTACCTGCAACACGGTCTGCCCACCACAGGGGGGCGTCCGCGCATCATCAACCTCTGCCGCAGCCTGGAACACCTGGGGGCCGGTTATTACTGCTCCCTGCTGGCCCAGGCCCGCGGCCACCACTGCCTGCCGGGATTGCAGGCCATCAACCGGCTGCAACCCCAGCAGCCTCCCGCCAAGCTGTGGCGCAAATTGCAGGGCTGGCTGGCCCAGCAGAGCGAAGACAGGATCCGGGTGCGCGCCATCTTCGGCCAGTGCGAACAGAGCGAGCTGGCGGGGCTCGCCCGCTATTACTACGGCCTGAGCCAGTTGCCGCTGCAGGAGCTGACCCTCAAGCGCGGTCGCCACGGCTGGTCGGTGCGCCAGCAGGAGAGCCTGTCACCGCTGGCGCTGAGCCCGAGCGAGAAGGCGCTGATGGTGCAGCACGCCCAGGCGCTGGTGGGCACGGGGGACGAGGAGCAGACGGCGCCACGCTACCAGCTCGCCATCCTGGTCGACCCCAACGACGGCCGCGCCAGCAGCGATGCCCTGGCGCTGGAGCGTTTCATCAAGGCGGCCGCTGCCCAGGGGATCCAGGCCGAGATCCTGCCTCCCTCGGCCATCGAGCGGTTGCCGGAGTTCGACACCCTCTGGCTGCGCGCCGAGACCGCGGTCGGCCACTACACCTTCGAGTTTGCCCGCCGTGCCGAGCAGCTCAAGATGCCGGTCATCGACAGCTCCCGTGCCATCCTCGCCTGCAGCAACAAGCTCTATCTCTACGAGCTGATGGTGCGCAGCGGCGTGCCCATGCCCCCCACCACCGTCGTGACCCGCCGCGGCCGCCAGCATGTGGACGAACTGGTGCAGCGCCTCGGTCTGCCGCTGATGGTGAAGATCCCCGACGGCGCCCAGGGGCGCGACCTCGCCATGGCCAGCGATGACATCCAGCTCGCCCGCCTGCTGGACGAGGGGCTGGCCCGCTCCGCCCTGCTGCTGGTCCAGAGCCGGATCCCTGCCGAGTTCGACTGGCGCATCGGCTTTCTCGACGGCTCGCCGCTGTTCGCCTGCCGCCGCTACCGACCCGAACCCGGCAACCGCATCCGTCGCCGCAAACACCCCCTCGACATGAGCCGCATCGAGGCGCTGCCCCTCAGCGACGTGCCGGAGCGGGTGCTGCAAACCGCCCGCCGCGCCGTGCACCAGCTCGGCAACGGCCTGTTCGGGGTGGATCTGCGCCAGCAGGGCCAGGGCTGCGTGTTGCTGGAAATCATCGACAACCCCTGGATACGTGGCGATATTGAAGACAGGGAGGCAAAGGACCTCTACGAGCGCCTCGCCCGGGCCTTCCGCCAGCGGCTGGAGAACCGGGGGCAGAGCGCGACAGGATAACAAGCATCGCGAGCAGAGGTGGATATGATGACAATGCAGTGGTGGGACATAGCGCCCCTTGGCTGGGAGAACATCCTGGTCTGTCTGGTGTGTGGCACCCTGGTGGGGCTGGAGCGGCAGCTTCGCGGCAAGCCGGTGGGGATCCGCACCTCTTCCCTCATCGTGCTCGGCACCTACTGTTTTCTCGCCATCGGCGCCGCCGTCAGTCCTCAGGGCGCCGATCAGGCGCGGGTGCTGGGTCAGCTCATCACCGGGGTCGGCTTTCTCGGGGCCGGGGTCATGATGACCCGGGATGGTCAGGTGCTGGGGGTGACCTCCGCCGCCGCCATCTGGATGCTGGCCGCCCTCGGCGCCCTCATCGGCATGGACATGCTGCATCAGGCGCTGCTGCTCACCGTCGTCACCCTCTCCATCCTGGTGGGGGTGGACTATCTGGAAGCCAGCTTCAAGAGCCTGCGCCGCGGGGTGCACAACCGGCTGGAACACTGGCGCCACGGGGCCGAGCCCTCGGTCTCTTCCCGCCGGGACGATCTGGGCAGCGGCATCGAGAAGTAAGCCGCCACCATGAAAAAGGGCTCCATCATGGAGCCCTTTCTGTTGTCTGCCTCCCTCAGCGCACCAGCAGGAAGCGGCCGGTGAGGGGCGGCAAGTCCACCGTCACGCTGTTGCCACCGATGGCCAGGTTCTCGCCGCTCTGCAGATCCACCAGGGCGCTGCCGCTGCGCAGCTTGCCGACCGGCACGGCGTAGCTCTGGGGCGTGGTGGAGACGTTGAGCAGGTAGACTACTTGCTCGCCCGCCGTCTGCTTGATGTCGCCATAGACGCTCCCCTCGGCCACCAGCTTGACCCGCTCCCCCTGATAGAGGGCGGGGTGGGCGGCGCGCAGGGCCAGCAGGTCGCTCAGCCACTGCTTGAGCTCGGCCTGCTCGCTGCTCGGCACGAAACCGGTGACACCGGGGACCTTGCCATCGCTGCGGGCCACGTGATCATCGCAGAGCCCCTGGGCCGCACAGTCGCCCCCCACCTGACTGGCAAAGCCAGGCACCTCGTCGCCAAACTCCTCACCATAGTAGAAGGTAATGGGACCGGAGCGGGCGGCCATGAAGCTGAAGGCCGCCTTGTGGCGCTGCCAGTAGTCCGCCCCATTGAAGTTGCCCCGCTCCAGCAGATCGCCGAAGCGCACTAGGTCGTGGTTGCCCAGCATCAGGTTGGGCATGGCATGGTCCGGGTAGTTCTCCACCTTGTTCCAGCTGGCGTCGAGCACGCTGGCCCCCTGCCCGCCCTTGCCGGACTCTTCCACCGCCAGCGCCTGTACCAGGCCGTAGCGCAGGGGGAAGTCGAACGCCGAAGAGAGCGCCGGGTTGTCGCTCGGGCCATAGGCCTGGGCGCGGATTTCGTCAGCGCCCTTCCACACTTCCCCCACCATGTAGCCGAGGGTGCCCCACTGCTGGCCGGCGGCCTTGCGCGCCGCGCTGGCCTGGGCCACCTCGCTGCGAATGGCGCGCCAGTCATCCAGCCCCAACTGATAAGCCTGATCGAGGCGCCAGCCGTCGATGCCGTACTGCTCGACCCAGTAACGGGCCACCTCCTTGAAGTAGGCCAGACTCTCGGGCTGGCCGTAATCCACCAGCTGACCCGGGTAGCCTGCGCCGCCGCTCTTGAGGGCAGGCAGCCGCCCCTCTGGTGAAGGCTTGCTCACCCCCACCTTGTTGACGTGGCCGAACACCCCGTCGAGGAAGACATAGAGCCCGCGCTGGTGCGCCCCGTCCACCAGTTTTTTAAGCTGGGCGTTGCTGCCGAAGTTGGGATCCACGTTGAAGAAGTCGCAGGCGAAGTAGCCGGTGGCATCCAGCCGGTCGTCCCCGGCCTGGCCGGCGCAGGAGTCAAACACCGGCGTGAGCCAGATGGCGTTGACGTTGAGGCTCTTGATGTGGTCGAGGCTGTCGATGATCCCCTGCAGATCGCCGTTGTGCCGGGAGGGGCCGTAACCGACGCTGTAGTTGGCGCTGCCGTCGCCGTCGACGAAGGACTCCACCATCACCTGGTAGGTGCGCAGGTTGCAGGCTGGCTGATCATTGCCGTAGCAGGCGCGGCTGGCCGACGCGGGGGGCGGATTGACCACCGGGGGCTGGGGGTCACTGCTGCCACCGCCTCCCCCGCTGCCGCAAGCCGTCAGTAACAGGGCGGCCCCGATGAGGCCGCCACGACGCAACGTTCCTTGTTTCATTGTTATGTTCCCGCTGTGGTGGATGGGCGCCCAAAGCGCCGCACTGGGGTCATGATAACGACCTGACCGACGCGGGTCTGTGACTGAAAACGTTACCTGACTCAACGAGTTAGCATGTCAGAAGCGATGCATGTTGCGATCGGGGAAGGCGGCGCGCTCGTCGATGGGCAGGATCAGGTGGTAGACCTCGTGGGCCGCCAGGGTGAAGCCCGAGGGCCACGCCAGTTGATGGCGATCATCGATGAAGACACGGGCGAAGCGACGCTCGGTCTCCATGGCCACAAACAGCGGCTGGCCGCGCCAGGGGGTAAGATCCAGCACGCCTGTGGTGCCGTCGGAGAGCACCACGAACAGAGACCAGCCCTGCACATATTCCACATCGATGAAGACCGGCATCCCTTCGGCTCCGATTGAGAAATCCGGCGCCATTATAGGCACGACCCTTGTCTCGATGTGCCAGCAGGATCACAGTTTCCCCAGCGTTTTATGCTCTCTTCGAACCCTGCATCCCGTCACAAAAAATCATAAAACGTGCCAACCTCTCCATTTATACCCCATGCCCATGCAACCTTTGCCAGGTGCCACTGTCATACTCCTGCACCATAACAACAATGCGCCCGGGGACTGGGCGCAAACAGGTTTGCAGGAACAATATGACCACCATCAGACAATGGCTGGGACCGGTTTGGCCCATCGCCGTCTTTTCATTGATCGCGCTCATCTCCCTGACCGTCAGCCGCCTTGGCCTGGGGCTCTGGCAACTGGAACGGGTGGATGCCGTCTCTGGCTGGCAGGAGATGCTGCTGCAAGGCATTCGCGTCGACGTTGCCACCCTCTGCTGGGTCTGGGGCGTACCCGCCGTCTTGACCCAGTTGCTGGCCGGACCCCACGCGTCGGGGCGGCTCTGGATGCAGCTTATCCGGATCTGGCTCACCCTGGGGCTCTGGCTGATGCTCTTTCTCGAGATCTCCACTCCCGCCTTCGTCACCGAATACGGGGTGCGCCCCAACCGTCTCTATGTGGAGTACCTCATCTATCCGAAGGAGGTGCTCTCCATGCTGTGGGCTGGCCGCAAGGGCGAGCTGCTGCTGGCCGTGATCTTCAGCGGCGCCGTGCTGGGCGGTGGCTGGTGGCTGAGCGGCCGCCTGGTGCGTGACCTAAGCTTCCCCCGCTGGTACTGGCGCCCCGCCTTCGCCCTGCTGATCCTCGCCGTCGGCTTCCTCGGCGCCCGCTCCAGTCTCGGCCATCGCGCCCTGAATCCGGCCATGGTGGCCTTTGCCGACGATCCCCTGGTCAACGCCCTCACCGTCAACTCCGCCTACTCCCTCTTCTTTGCCATCAAGCAGATGGGGGCCGAGGAGGACGCCAGCCAGTTTTACGGCAAGATGGCTGACCATCAGGTACTCGACATAGTCCGTGAGGAGAGCGGTCGCCCTCTCGGCGATTTCACCTCTGCCGATCTGCCGAGCCAGACCTTCAACACGGCCAGCTACCAGGGCAAGCCCAAAAACCTGGTGATCCTGCTGCAAGAGAGCCTGGGGGCCCAGTTCGTCGGCTCCCTCGGCGGCCTGCCGCTCACCCCGAACATCGATGCCTTGTCGAAAGAGGGTTGGGCGTTCGAGCAGCTCTACGCCACCGGTACCCGTTCGGTACGCGGCATCGAGGCGGTGCTCACCGGCTTCACGCCGACCCCGGCCCAGGCCGTGGTCAAGCTCGGCAAGAGCCAGACCAACTTCTTCACCATCGCCGACCTGCTCAAGCAGCGAGGCTATGACACCAGCTTCATCTATGGTGGCGAGAGCCACTTCGACAACATGCGCAGCTTCTTCCTAGGCAATGGCTTCACCACCATCGTCGAGCAGAAGGACTTCAAGAACCCGGTGTTCGAGGGATCCTGGGGCGCCTCGGATGAAGATTTGATGGCCAAGGCCAACGAGACCTTCGCGGCGCTGCACAAGGAGGGCAAACCCTTCTTCAGCCTGGTGTTCAGCTCCAGCAACCACGATCCCTTCGAATTCCCCGACAACCGCATCGCCCTGTACGAGCAGCCCAAGCAGACCCGCAACAACGCCGCCAAGTACGCGGACTACGCCGTCGGCGAGTTCTTCAAGAAGGCCAGGGCATCGGACTACTGGCAGGACACCCTGTTCCTGGTCATCGCCGATCACGACAGCCGGGTCGGGGGAGCCAGCCTGGTGCCCATCCCCCGCTTCCACATCCCGGGGGTCATCCTGGGGGACGGCATAGCACCGAGAAAGGACCCCCGCATCGTCAGCCAGATCGACATGGCCCCGACCCTGCTCTCCCTCATGGGCATCAGTGCCGACTACCCCATGCTGGGCAAGGATCTCACCCGCATGCCCGCCGACTGGCCGGGACGCGCCATTATGCAGTACGACAAGAACTTCGCCCTGATGCGCGGCAAGGACGTGGTGATCCTGCAGCCCGAGCGGGCGCCGGAAGGCTTCATCTACGAGGATGCGACCGAAACGCTCACCCCGGCGCAGCAGCCGGACACCATGAAGGATGCCGCCCTGGGGCTGGTCCTGTGGGGCAGCCTGGCCTATCAGCAGGGGCTCTACCGGACGGCGCAGGACAGCCGGCTGGCTCTCAACTGAGGGACCGCCCACAAAAAAACCGCCCTCGGGCGGTTTTTTCTTGCGGCTCGCCCCGTCAGGGGTGGGGGAAGCAGGGAAGCGAGCGGCTGAACCTGTGCTCGAACACCAGGGAGGTCTCGAGGTGCACCACCTCTTCCCGGGAGGTAAAGTGATCGAAGACGAAATTGCGCAGGTGTTCGGTATCGGAGACGCACAGGTGCACCAGGAAATCATCCTTGCCGCCCATGTGGAACAGGCTGATCACCTCGGGCAGGGCCAGGATGGCGTCGCGAAACGCATCGATGATCTGGCGGCTGTGACGGGCCAGTTGCAAGGAGACCATGGCCTGGATGTGACCGCCCAGGGCCTGGTAATCCACCTCGCAGTGCGCCCCCTTGAGCACGCCATCCTGCTGCAGCTTGCGCACCCGCTCCAGACAGGTGGACGGCGCCACCCCGACCAGGGCCGCCAAATCCTTGTTGGTCATGCCCGCATCGCGAAACAGATGGGCCAGGATGTCCAAGTCCAGTTGATCCAGGTTTCTCATCTTTACTCCTTGCATCGCTCGATTTTTTTAGACTCTGCCCGTAAACCGGGCCGAACACAACGCAGATTGACATCGCCTCCGGCCCCTCTATGCTGTGCCGCACCCGCGGGATGCCGATCCCGTTGACCCCGACCACCACGAGGAACCCCATGCTCAGTGCCCATCCCTTCTGGAGCCTGGACGTTCCACGGCTCGACGGCCAGCTCCTGCTCACCCCCTGCCCCGGCAGCCAGCAGGTCCCCATGGCCGACGCCCTTGCCCAGTTGCAGCTGGCCGGTGCCGGCGGGGTGCTGACCCTGATGACGGTGGAGGAGCTGGCCCTGTGCGGGCCCCTCTCTCTCGGGCAGCTGGTGCAGGCCAGAGGCATGAGCTGGTTCCATCTGCCCTTTGCGGATGACGAGGCACCGGATGCCGCCTTCGAACAGGCCTGGCCCGGGGTGCAACCCCGACTGCTCGCCCTGCTGCGCGAGGGACGGCACCTTGCCATTCACTGCCACGGAGGAAGCGGGCGTACCGGGCTGGCGGCCGCCCTGCTGCTGATGACCCAGGGGCTGCCCCAGCAGGAGGCCATGACCCTCATCCGGGCCAGACGGCCACGGGCCTTCACCCTGGCCTGCCACCGTCACTGGCTCGATACCCGTGGACGGCTGCTGGCCGGGGCGGACTGATGGGCTCTATCCCTTGGGCTGCTGGTAGGTAAACACCTTGCCGATGTCTTCCACCTTGTAGCTGGTCAACTGGTAGACGTAATAGTTGAGCCAGTTGGAAAACAGCAGGTGACCGTGGCTGCGCCAGGTGGCGCGCGGGGTCTGGCTTGGGTCGTTGTTCGGGTAATAGTTGACCGGAATGACGGGGGTGAGCCCGGCCGCCAGATCCCGCCTATATTCCCCATCCAGGGTCAGGGCGTCATATTCCGGATGGCCGGTGACGAACACCTGGCGACAATCCTTGGTGGCGGCCAGATAGACGCCCGCCTCTTCCGACTCGGCGAAGATCTGCAGATCGGTGTGGGCGCGGATGAGATCCCCGTCGAAGGCCGCATAGCGGGAGTGGGGCGCCACGAATTCGTCATCGAAGCCGCGCAGCAGCGCCTCGTGCTCGTCGAGGCGGTGGTGGCGATAGACCCCGGAAAGCTTCTCGCCGTGGGTCTGCTTTTCCATGCCGTACAAGGCTTTCAGCGCCGCCTGCACCGCCCAGCAGAGGAAGAGGGTGGAGGTGACATGCTGATGGGACCACTCGATGATCTCGACGATGCGTGGCCAATAGACCACCTCCTCGAACTCCACCAGCCCGAGCGGCGCCCCCGTGATGATCATGCCGTCGTAGTTGTTGCCTCTCACCTGCTCAAAATCGTGATAGAAGTTCTCCAGGTGCGCCTGGGGCGTGTTTTTCGACTCCCGATCGTCGATGCGCAACAGATCCACGTCCACCTGCAAGGGCGAGTTGGAGAGCATCCGCATCAGCTGGATCTCGGTTTCTATCTTCTTGGGCATCAGATTGAGGATGAGCACCCGCAGCGGGCGGATGTTCTGGGTGACGGCCCGGGATTCCGTCATCACGAAGATGTTCTCCTGCCCCAGCACTTCGGCGGCGGGCAACTGGTCCGGGATCTTGATCGGCATGCTGACTCCCTGTACTGCATCGGTAAATATGTCTGGACATCTAGAAGCCTATAATAAAGCGCTCCCGCTGTCATCAGATACCTTTTGTATTCACCCCGCCCTTTGACTAGCATACGGCTCAGTGTGTCCCTCGTGCCCAACCCCATGACAGGAATCAAGATCTCCGTAGAACGGCTGCAAGTCGGCAATTATGTCTCCCTGCCTTTGGGATGGCGTGAGCACCCGTTTCTGTTCTCCAGCTTCAAGCTCAAGAGCGAGGAGGAGATCGAGCTCATTCGTCGCCTTGGCCTCAAGCTGGTGACCATCATTCCCGACAAGAGCGACACGCCGCCCAAGCCCCTCGGCCAGACCCAGCCCCAGGCAGATGAGGTTGAGGGGGAAGGTCTCCTCGCCCGCCAGGAGGAGATGCAGCAGGAGAAACTGCGGCGCATCGAGCAGTTGCAGCGCTATCGCCGCGACCTGCAGCAGTGCGAGAAACAGTTCCGCCAATCCCTGGCCCAGGTGCGCAACCTGATGGGCAAGATCCAGTCCCGCCCCCTCAACGCCATCAGCGAGGCCCAGGAGCTGATCAACGCCATGACGGAGCAGCTCCTCTCGGTGGACGAGATGGTGCTGCACCTGGTCTCCGACAGCGATGATGGCAACAGCCTGCAGTTTCACTCCCTCAACGTCAGCGTGCTCAGCATGCTGCTCGCCCGGGAGTGCAAGTTGCCGGCCGAGGCAATCCGCCAGGTCGGCATGGGGGCCCTGTTCCACGACATCGGCAAGCTGAGGATCCCGAGCCAGATCCTGCGCAAGACGGAGCCGCTGACCAAGCCGGAGCAGAACCTGATGGCCCAGCATCCCCGCTACGGCCTGGAACTGCTGGGGCTCGTCAGCGATTTTCCGGAAGCGGCCAAGCAGATAGTGCAGAACCACCACGAGTACCTGGACGGCACCGGCCCCCAGGGGCTCAAGGGCGATCAGCTCGATCCCCTCACCCAGATCGTCTCCCTCATCAACGAGTACGACAACCTCTGCCACCTGGAGGCCAAGGTGCCCTACGCGGCCCTCGGCAGCCTCTACAAGCAGCGCAAGTCCCAGTTCAACGCCGATCACCTCGGCATGCTGATCCGGCTGATGGGGGTCTATCCCCCGGGCAGCGTGGTGCAGCTCTCCAACGGCCAGGTGGGGCTGGTGATGTCGGTCAACGCCTCCCGCCTGCTCTACCCCGCCGTGCTGGTATACGACCCCCGCATTCCGCGCCAGGAGGCGGCCATCATCGACCTCGACGCGGCCGGGCTGACCATCGCCAAGGTGATCCAGCCCAAACGCCTGCCCCCGGCGGTGTTCGAATACCTCAACCCCCGCACCCGGATCAGCTACTACTTCGAACACGGCAAGCCCTGAGAGGGCTGGCCCCACCCAAGGAGTCCCCATGCGCATCGAGATCATCAGCACAGGCGACGAGATAGTGACCGGCCTGGTGGTGGACACCAATGCCGCCTGGCTCAGCGCCCTCTTGCTGGAGCAGGGCTGGCAGGTGCGCCGCCGCGCCACCGTGGGGGACAACCTCGCGGATCTGACAGCCGTGCTGCAGGAGAGCGCCAACCGCGCCGAGGTGGTACTGGTGTGCGGGGGGCTCGGCCCCACGGCGGACGACCTCACCGCCCAGGCCGCGGCCGAGGCGTTTGACCAACCCCTGACCCTGTTCCCGGACTGGCTCGCCACCATGGCCGAACGCTATGCCAGCCGGGGCCGCACCATGGCACGGAGCAACACCAAGCAGGCCTGGCTGCCCCGGGACTGCGAGATCCTCGACAACCCGGTGGGCACCGCCTGCGGCTTTGTGGTCCGCCACCCGGCCAGCCACGGCCAGAGCCGGCTCTTCTTCACCCCGGGCGTGCCGTTCGAGTTCAAGCAGATGGTGCGCGAACAGATCATGCCCCGCCTCAAGGCGCTGGCCGGGGAAGAGACCGACACCGAGCTGCGCCGTTTCTACACCTTCGGCGTCTCGGAGTCCGCCCTCAGCGACATGCTGGATGCGGCCCCCTGGCCTGCCGGCATCGAGCTGGGCTACCGCTCCTCCATGCCGCTCATCGAGCTCAAGCTCATCGGCCACGGTGCCAGCACCGCCGACATGGACGCCGCCGAGGCGAGGCTGCTTGCGGCCATCGCCCCCTGGCTGGTGGGGCGTGGCAACGAGGCGCCTGCCAGCCAGATCCTGGCCCTGCTGGGGGAGCGGTCGCTGCACCTGCAGGAAGGGGAGAGCCGGGGCACCCTGCTGGTCATGTGTCACGGGCACCCTGCCCTGACTGCCGGCTTCAGCCACACCCTGAGCGACGATCTGACTCAACTGGCAGTGCCCGACGCCCCCCTGAGCCTCACCATAGGCCGTGCCGGTCCTGACGGCGTGCCGCTGCTGCTCTGCGCCGACGGGCAACTGCACGGCCAGACGCTCAGGGTCAGCCACCCGGATCCCGCGAGCGGTCGCCGGATCCTCGCCTTCGCCGCCCTCGACATGCTGCGCCGCCACCTGCTGGGGCTGCCGGTGCTCGCCGATTACCTCACCCTGACCCGAACGGCCAGGTGCCAGGAGGGTGCCCGGGGCTAGAAATGAGCCAAACCTGCGCCACCATGGACCCAGTACCCGGCAAGCGCCAGGGTCAGCAGGCAGAAGGCCCTCTCGTAACCCCCGCCGCTCTTGAGGGGCAGGCCAGGCAGGCGAAAGCGCCGACGCCAGGGCCAGAGCAGGGGAATGCCCATGGGGGTGAGCCAGTCCCCCAGCAGATGGCTGAGATAGCCCACGATGAGGGCATCCTTCACCGCCCCCGACAGCAACCAGGGAGCTTCTACCTGGGCCAGCCCCCAGACCCCCATCCCCACCGCCAGCAGGCTGTGGGTGAAGCCACGATGGCCGAACAGCCGGGAGAGCGGCCCCGAGATCCAGGGCAGTTGCCGCCCGAGCAGGGAGCGGGGGTGATCGAGATCCGGCAGCAGGGCGCTCGCCAGGGCCATGGGAACGATGTGCCACAGGCTGGCATCGGCCAGGGCCGGAGTCAGTTCAACCTTGTGGGCAAGCAGGACGCAGGTGACGGAAAACAGCAGGTGGCCTTGGGCGGTCATGGGGCTCGTTCGGTTGGACAGAAAAAGGGGCTGATCGGTGGCGACCAGGGTCCTCGCCCTGGGGCGGCGGCAGATTAAAATCCTTCTCTTCCTGTCTGGCAAGGTGATTTGCATCGCCTCCCTCAACGTGATGGACACCCTGGATAGCGAAAGCATAAAACGTCAGCATATTGCGCTAAAAAACTGCAATGGAACCCATGACATGGCCGGCTCTGCCCCTCTCCCGTCAGCCGAAATTTCCTCAACCCGGCTCACCCATTTGCATTCAGATCGTTGACCCGGAAGGAAAAATACCCGAATACTGCGCGTTGGATCCGCCCCGGCGGCATTGGATGCCGGCAAGGAGAGGCCCCGGCATGGGGCAAACCGGACAGGGACAACGAAGGAGGGCCCGGTGTTAAGCAAAGCGTGGTTTCAGCTGTCGGCCGACATGAGCTATGTCTGCCTGCGCATCACCCCGGGCCTCACCGAGCCCATCCAGGAAAGCGACGTCCTGGCCCTGCTGCGACTCTCCAACTGTCGGCGCTACGAACCCCTCGGCGAGGGGATCCGCGAAGCCGTCACCCTGCTCAACGCCCTCATCGCAGAGCCGGATGCCCCCGCGCATCCGCCAGTCCCCATTGCCCGGCGCCAGGATGCCAGGCTGCTCATCCAGGTGGACAAGGACCAGATGAGCGCCAGGGCGCAGATCACCGCGGACTGGGGCGGCCAGCCCCTGACCCTGGCCCAGTTGCAGGAGGCCCTGGCGGCCAGCACGGTCAAGCAGGGGGTGAGCGAGCGACTCCTTGCCGCCGCCATCCAGGCAGCGGGTGAGGCGACCCCCGGTGCCCAGCTCAATCCCGTCATCGCCCTCGGCAAGGCCGCCAGGCACGGCCTGGATACCCGCCTGGAGCGGCTGGTGGAGACCGCAGCCGAGCGGATCCTCAAACCCCAGGAGCGGGATCACGGCAAGGTGGACATGCGCGACCTCGGCACCCTGCTCACCGTCAAGGCGGGGGCGTTGCTGATGCGCAGGCACCCCGCCACCCAGGGCATCGACGGCTTCACCGTGACGGGCCAGACCCTGACCGCCCACCACGGCAAGGAGAGCGCCATGACGCCGGGTGACGGCACCTGCCTCTCCCCCGAGGATCCGGACCTGCTGCTGGCGACACGCCCGGGACTCCCCTGTCAGGAGCGTGCCGGGATGCGGGTCGACGAGGTGCTCAACGTCAAGCAGGTCGACATCCGCCACGGCCACGTCGAGTTCGAGGGATCCCTGCTGGTCACCGGGGACGTCATGCCCGGCATGCGCGTCAAGACCAGCGGGGACGTGGTGATCGGCGGCTTCGTCGAGGGCGGCTACATCGAATCCGGCGGCACCATCACGGTGCGCAACGGCATCATAGGGCGCAAGCTGGCAGACGACGAATACCTCTGCCACCTCAACGCCGGGGGGGAGATCCACGCCAGCTATGCCCAGTACGCCAGGCTGGAGGCCGATGGCGACATCCATATCCTGAGCCAGCTCAGTCACTGCTATTGCCGCAGCGGCCAGGATCTCAAGGTGGGGGACAGCGCCATGCGCAAGGGGCACCTCATCGGCGGCATCAACATCGCCAACCGGCTCATCATGGCACCGGTGCTCGGAGCCTCGGCGGCCAACCGGACCCGGTTGCAGATCCTCGGCGGCTATTTCAGCCAGAAGGAGCAGGAGCTGGCGCTTCGCCAGCGCAAACAGACCTGCGCCGAGCAGATAGACAAGCTGCAGGATCTCATCCTGCGTCTGCTGCAACTGCCTCGTGACAAGCGCAATCCCGAGACCCTGCAGAAGATCAAGGCGCTGCGCACCCGCCAGTTCGACGAGAGCAAGAGCCTGGACGAGCAGCTCGCCGAGGCGCAGCGGGAGCTGCAGGCGCTCATGGCCAACATGGACATCATCGCCACCCAGCGCCTCTTCCCCGGCGTCGAGGTGGAGATGGCCCATCACCACAACAGGGTCGACATCGAGCACGGCCCCATCCACTTCGCCATCCGGGAAGATCAGCTGCAACTGACCCCCTACCAGGGCCAGCGCTGAGGGGCAACGTGCCCCCGCTTCGGCAGGCGGCGT
This sequence comes from Aeromonas sp. 62-46, assembly GCF_001898585.1. Classification (NCBI taxonomy): domain Bacteria; kingdom Pseudomonadati; phylum Pseudomonadota; class Gammaproteobacteria; order Aeromonadales; family Aeromonadaceae; genus Aeromonas; species Aeromonas sp. 62-46. The sequence goes on from NZ_MKUI01000047.1 coordinate 116,882, forward strand.
GATCCCGGCGGCGATTTTCGCTACACTCGGCCTCCCCATGGCCCCATCGGGCGGGCCGGCCAGACTCAGGTAGTGAGAAGATGTACAAGCTGATCGCATTGGATATGGATGGCACCCTGCTGACCCCAGAGGGCCGAATCTCCCCCCGCACCCAGGCCGCCATCGCGGCAGCCCGCGCCAGGGGCGTGACCGTGGTGCTGGCCTCCGGCCGCCCGCTGGAAGGCATGACCGCCGCCCTGACCGAGCTGGGCCTCACCGGCCAGGATGACTACGTCATCTGCTACAACGGCGCCCTGGTGCAGCAGGTATCCGAGCAACGCATCATCCGCAGCCAGTTGCTGACCGGCAGCGACGCCCGTGCCATCGCCCACCTGGCCTGTGAGCTGGGGGTGAACATCCACGGCTTCTCCGTCCGCCAGGGGCTCATCAGCCCCAGGATCAGCCCCTACACCGAGCACGAATCCCGCCTCATCGGTCAACCCATCAACCTGGTGGACTTCGCCACCCTGCCCGACGACGAGCAGATCATGAAGGTGATGATGATTGACCCAGAGCCCCTGCTCTCCCGTGCCATCGCCCAGCTGCCCGCCGAACTCCACGAGCGCTATACCGTGGTGCGCAGCGCACCCTACTTCCTCGAGTTCATGAACAAGCGCAGCAACAAGGGCACCGGCGTCGCCGCCCTGGCCGAGCACCTGGGGCTGGATGCCTCCCAGGTGATCGCGGTGGGGGATGCGGGCAACGATCACCACATGATCGCCTACGCCGGACTCGGGGTCGCCATGGGCAACGCCACCGACGAGATCAAGGCGCTGGCACAGCACACCACGGGGCGCAACGATGAAGACGGGGTCGCCCAGGTGATCGAACGTTTCATCCTGAACGCCTGAGTCGACAAGGGGCCCTGTGGGCCCCTTCTGCTATCCGGCCGCCCGGCCAGATGTTTAATATATCCACCATCAAATCTCTCACCGCACCAGCCCCTCCCCCTCAAGCCCCTTTAAATGGGACTCTCAGCCGTATTCCGGCATCAACGTTTAACATAATTGCATCATTTTGTTTGACATATTGAACGGCCTTGGCAGACTGGAGGCAGGATCCAGGCTGTCGTTGCCAAGGCTGACCGACGATTCTGGCACGCTGGCGCGACCCTGATCCCACGACCATGCCTTGAGGCATGCCCTTGCGAGCCGAGGCGGCAAGGGCCTTCCCAAGGCGCAGGATGAGACCGCCAAGGATAGCCAAGGTGACCTATGCCCAACCCCAGTGCCCATAACAAACCCGTCGTGCTGATGACCATGGGGGCCCAGGCCCGCAGTGGCCACGCCTACCAGGTCATGACCCACAAATACATCAAGCCTCTGGTGGAGATCAGCGGCTGCGTGCCGCTGCTGGTGCCCACCTGCTGTGGCACCGAGGATCTGGAGCAGTATCTGGACCTCGCCGACGGGGTCTATCTGAGCGGTGCTGGCTCCAACATCGATCCTGCCCTCTATGGCCAGGAGAACCTCACCCCGGAGAAGCCCCAGGACAGGGACAGGGATCTGTTCGATATTCCCCTGGTGCGCGCCGCCCTCGACCGTGGCCTGCCGATCCTCGGGATCTGCCGCGGCATGCAGGAGATCAACGTGGCCCTGGGAGGCGACATTCACCAGAAGGTCTATTGCGAGCCGGGTTATGACGATCATCGGGAGGATGCGGATGACCCGGTGGACGAGCAGTATGGCGAGAGCCATCAGGTCGAGCTGGTGCCCGGTACCTGGCTGGCCGAGCTGATGGGGCAGCCGTCGATTCCGGTCAACTCCCTCCACGGGCAGGGGATCAAGACGCTGGCCAAGGGGCTGGCCCCCCTGGCCCATGCCGAAGACGGGCTGATCGAGGCGATCCACGCTCCCGCCCTCTCCCCCTTCCTGCTGGCGGTGCAGTGGCACCCGGAGTGGAAGGCCAGCGAGAACCCCCACTCCATCAAGCTCTTCACCGCCTTTGGCGACGCCTGTCGCCGGTTCAGGCAGCAGGTCGGCTAGTCGCCGACCCCTTGCCCTTGAGCCTGGGCAGGGCCTCGTACATCGGGGGCTACCCAGAGGCATCCGACGTGACGGGCCTGTGACCCCCCCACTCCATCAAGCTGCCCACTGCCTTCGGCGACGCCTCCTGCCCGTTCAGGCAGCAGACGGGCTAGTCGCCAAATCCCTTGCCCTTGAGCTTGGGCAGAGCCCCGCGATCAGGACGCAGGGTTCGGCAGACATCCAGCCCCTTGAGGCCCCGCTGGATATGGTCCGGGGCCTGCCCGAGCACCATGCCGTTGCCGCGATAGAGACGGGCATCCTCCAGCTCGAACAGCTCGCCGCCGATGAGTAGTTGCTCCCGGCCATTCACCACCTTGCCCCGTTTCAGTGGCAGGGTCATGTCCACCTGGATCTCGCCGGTGGCACACCCCTCGCGCCAGCGCGCCTCGTTGGAAAACGGGGAGATGGCGATCTCCCGCCAGGATCCGTCCCTGAACTCCATCCGGTAACGGTCTTGCACCAGATCGCATCCCGCCAGCATCACGGGGATCGCCAGCCAGATGACACCCTTCATTCCCTTCACGCCCTTGCTCCCTTGTTATTATTGCCAGATATAGATCACGGAATCTGTCCCTCATCCCCAGCTCAGAGCAGCAGGGTGGCCAGATCCTGCAGCTGCCCCAGCTCCACATCCGGCAGCAGCGACAGCGACTGCCAGGACTGACCGCTCTCGTTGAGCCAGGCGGCCCGAAAGCCGTGCAGCCTGGCCCCCAGCACGTCGGTCACCGGGTGATCCCCCACATGAAGGATGCGGCCGGGGGCCAGCCTCAGGGCCTCTTGCACCTGCACGAACATGTCGGGCGCCGGTTTCATTCTGGCTCCCGCTCCCGCCTTGCAGACCAGGGTGAAGTAGCCAGCCAGACCTGCCTGCTCCAGATCCAGGTTGCCGTTGGTGATCACCGCCAGCGGGTAGCGCGCCGCCAGACGAGCCAGCAGGGCGTGAGTCGCCTCGCTCACCTCTATCTTCGAGCGCTCGGCCATGAAGCCGGTGAACACCGCCCGGGCCTGCTGCTCCGCCAGCCCGGGCTCCATGCCCCCCTGCACCAGGGCCTCGCGAATGCCACGCTGGCGCGCCAGGCTGACGTCGTGGCTCAGCGCCGGGTGGTCCAGCAGCAACTGGCGCTTGAGCGCGAGCCAGCGCGGCTTGTCCAGCATGGCGGTAGCCAGGTATTCGCTGCGCAGGTGGTCCAGCATCCACTGTTCCGCCCGCGCGATGGCGGGGCCGTTGTCATAGAGGGTGTCGTCCAGATCGAACGAGATGGCGGCCACCGGCTGCCAGCGACGGTAAAACTGCATGGCTGTTCCTCTTTACTCCTCATCCTCTGGCGTTGCGAGCTCCCGCCTGACCGGGGCGACGTGGAGATTGTCATCCCCGCAGATCGCACACCACATCACTCATCCTCCGGCGTTTCCGGATCCCGCTTCGCCCGCGGGTGGGCACTGTCATATACCTTGGCCAGATGCTGGAAGTCGAGGTGGGTATAGATCTGGGTGGTGGAGAGATCCGCATGCCCCAGCAGCTCCTGCACCGCCCGCAGATCGCCGGAGGATTCCAGCATGTGGGTGGCGAAGCTGTGGCGCAGCTTGTGGGGGTGCACGTGGGCATTGAGAGCCTGCTTGTTGCCCCAGCCGTCGAGCCGCTCCTGTACCGAGCGGGCCGAGAGCCGCTGCCTGCGCTTGGAGACGAACAATGCCTCCCCCTCGTCACCGGCCAGCAGGGGGCGTACCTTGAACCACTTGTGCAACCACTCCACCGCCATCCGCCCGATGGGCAGCACCCGCTCCCGCGAGCCCTTGCCGATCACCCTGAGCTGGCGCTCCTCGAGCTTCACGTCCGCGAGGTTGAGCCCCACCAGCTCGGCAAGGCGCAGGCCGGAGGAGTACATCAACTCCATGATGGCGCGATCCCGCACCGCCAGCGGATCCTGCTCGTCGGTGATGTTGAGCAGCTGGTACATCTCGTCCACGTCCAGGTTCTTGGGCAGGGGCCGCCCCTGCTTGGGGGTGACGATGCCACGCGCCGGGTTGGCGGTGAGCCGCCCCTGGCGCACCTGCCAGTCGCAGAAGCTGCGCAGGGCCGACACCTTGGTGGCAAGGGAACGGGGCGCCAGCCCCCCCTTGTGCATCCGGGTCACCAGACTGCGCACCTGGCTCGCCTCGAGCCGGGCCCAGTCGTCGACCCCGAGCTTCACCAGCTCGGCGGTCATCGCTTCTAAGTGGGCCTGATAGTTGCTGCGGGTGTGGGGGCTGAGCTGGCGCTCGACCCGCAGGTATTCGATAAAGGCGTCCAGCTCCCCCGCCAGTGCGACCGGCAGGGGGTCGGCGGCAGGGGGAGTCTTGGCAGCGGATCGGGTCGTTGCCTTAGCCACGGGCCAGCTCGGGCAGACGCAGCTGCAACAGACGCCCCAGCTGACCCAGCAGCAGGGTGTCGTTGTGGGGGGTGAAGTGGCTGGGATCCGAGCTCGCGAAGGCCAGCACGCCGAGCTCCCCGAGCCGCATCAGGGCCACCGAGTTGACCAGCACATCATTGCCAAACAGCGCCTGCTTCTCGCTCTGGTTGAGGCGGCCGAAATAGTAGTCCGTGCCGGGCAGGCGCTGACCCAGCAGTTGTTCGAGCTGTTTGCCCTGCGCCAGGAAACGCTGCTCGGGGCCGCTCAGCTGGAAATGCCTGGGGTTGAGCCAGAGCCGCAGGCCGGTGAGTCGCAGCCGCTGGACGAAGGCCTTGCCCATCACGGCGCTCAGCTCGAACAGGGTCTGGCAGCCGTAGATCTCCCCGTAGAGATCCGCATAGACCCGGAAGATCCGCTCGTTCTCGCTGGCGACCCCCATCAGTTCGGTGATCTCCTGCTCCAGCTGCTCGATGCGCTCCCGCTGTCTGTCCAGCTGGCGCTCCACCAGGGAGATGGTGCCCTTTTGCGCATGGGGAATGCGGATCTTGTCCAGCATGGCCCCGTGACGCAGGAAAAACTCGGGATAACGGGCCAGGTACTCCAGCACTGTGGCTTCATCCACCAGTGATTCCTGCCGTTTGAGTTCGCTCATAACTTGGTTGATCCATCCGAAAAAGGGGCCAAGGGCCCCGATATGATCCGTTGATGGAGCGGGATCACCCGCTCCTTGTCTACAACTCTATCTGGCCGTCAAAGACGTGCTCGGCCGGTCCCGTCATGTAGACGGGCTGACCCGGTCCCTTCCAGGCGATGGTCAGCTTGCCACCCGGCAGGGTGACGGTGACCCGCTCCTTGAGCTTGCCCTGGCTGATGCCTATCACCACGGCCGCACAGGCCCCGGTCCCGCAGGCCAGGGTCTCCCCCACCCCGCGCTCGAAGACCCGTAGCTTGATCTCGCTGGCGTTGACCATCTCCATGAAGCCGACGTTGACCCGCTCGGGGAAGCGCTCGTGGCGCTCCATGATGGGTCCCAGGGTCTCCACCGGCGCATCGGCCACCGAGGGCACCTCGATGACGCAGTGAGGGTTGCCCATGGAGACGGCGCCGCACATCACTGTGTGATCCTGGGCCCGCAGCAGATACGTCTTCTCCGCCTTCTGGGCACGGAACGGGATCTTGCCCGGCTCGAACTGGGGCACCCCCATGTTGACCGTGACCTGGTTCTCCCCTTCCAGCTGCAGAGTGATGCGGCCCCGGGCGGTGCTGACCGCGATGCGATCCCGGTTGACCAGCCCCTTGAGACGCACGAAACGGGCGAAGCAACGGGCCCCGTTGCCGCACTGTTCCACCTCGCTGCCGTCGGCATTGAAGATGCGGTAATGGAAGTCGAGCTCGGGGTCATAGGGCGGCTCCACCAGCAACAGCTGGTCGAAGCCGATACCGAAGTGACGATCCGCCAGCTTCTTGATGATGTCGTTGCTGAAGAACACCTTCTGGGTGACGCCATCCACCACCATGAAGTCGTTACCGAGGCCGTGCATTTTGGAAAACTCAATCAACATCGCGCGTTCCTGTCTCACCGTTAATCACGCTCTCACATGGAGGAACGCTGAAAATCCATCCATCACGGCAGCAGGTGCTCGCCACGCCAGAGATCCGCCAACTGCTCCCGCTCACGGATGAGGTGCGCCTGGTCACCGTCCACCAGCACCTCGGCCGCACGGGGTCGGGTGTTGTAGTTGGAGGACATGGTAAAGCCGTAGGCGCCAGCGGAACGCACCGCCAGCAGGGAGCCCTCGGCAATCGCCAGGGTACGCTCCTTGCCGAGGAAGTCGCCGGTCTCGCACACCGGGCCCACCACGTCATAGAGTGCCTTCTCGTGGGTCGCCCGGCTGTCCACCTCGATGATGTTCATCCAGGCGCCGTAGAGGGAGGGGCGCAGCAGATCGTTCATGCCGGCGTCGATCAGGGCGAAGTTGCGGGTCTCGCCGGGTTTGAGGAACTCGACCCGGGTCAGCAGCACACCGGCGTTGGCGACGATGGCGCGGCCCGGTTCGAACAAGAGGGTCAGATCCCGGCCCGCCAGCTTCTGCTTGAGCGCCTCGGCATACTCGGTGGGGTGCGGCGGCTGCTCGGCGCCGTAGTTGACCCCCAGACCGCCGCCCACGTCCAGGTGATGGATGTGGATGCCTTCCGCCGCCAGCTCGTCGATGAGCTTGAGCAGCTTGTCCGCCGCCTCCATAAAGGGATTCAATTCAGTGAGTTGCGAGCCGATGTGGCAATCCACCCCCTTGATCTCGATGTGGGCCATGGCCGCTGCCTTGCGGTAGATGGCGGGCGCCTGTTCGATGGGGATGCCGAACTTGTTCTGCTTGAGGCCGGTGGAGATATAGGGGTGCGTGCCTGCGTCGATGTCCGGGTTGACCCGCACCGAGACCCGCGCCTTCTTGCCCATGCTGCCTGCGACCCGGTTCAGGCGCTCCAGCTCGGCTTCGGACTCCAGGTTGAAGCAGAGGATCTCTTTTTCCAGCGCAAGGCGCATCTCGGCTTCGCTCTTGGCGACGCCGGAGAAGACCACCTTGGCCGGATCACCGCCCGCCGCCAGCACCCGGGACAGCTCGCCGCCGGAGACGATGTCAAAGCCCGAACCGAGGCGTGCCAGCAGATTGAGCAGGGCCAGGTTGGAGTTGGCCTTGACCGCATAGCAGATCAGGTGGGGAATGTCGCCAGCCGCCTGGTCGAAGGCATGCCAGTGGCGTTCCAGGGTGGCGCGGGAGTAGACATAGAGCGGAGTGCCGTACTGGTCGGCAAGCTGTTGCAGGGGAAGCTGTTCGGCCTGAAGCTGACCGTCTGCGTCGTAGTTAAAGTGATCCAAGGGGGCGGTTCCTTCCTAGATTATTGCGGCGCGGCCTCTGAGGCCGGTGTAGCGGTCGCAGGCGAGGCGGCTTGCGGTGTACTCTCTGTCTTGGGCTGTGTCTGCTCTGCAGGTGCGGGCTGTTCGGCCGGCGGCATGTAGAGCGGCCCCGTCAGGCCACAGGCGGCCAACCCGAGCGACAGCGACGCGGCAAACAGGCACTTGGTGAACTGGGTAATCATAATGGTTCGCTGCGAAAAAATTTTTGGCCCTCTATAATCGCACTCACATTGTTAAAAGCAACAGGATAAACCGATGAAGGATCACGAGTATCACGCCCTGACCGACGCCTTTTTCCAGTATGTGGAAGACACCATCGACGAGGGGTATCCGGATATCGACTGCGAACGCGCCGGCGGGGTGCTGACCCTGAGCTTCGAGAACAAGACCAAGGTCATCATCAACAAGCAGGAGCCCCTGCACCAGATCTGGGTCGCCACCCGGGAGAACGGCTTCCACTTCGAGCTGCGCGGTGACAGCTGGATCGACAACCGCTTCGGCGACGAGCTCAAGGCCCTGCTGACCCGGGCCTGCACCACCCAGGCCGGCGAGCCCGTGGTCTTCTCATGACGGATCTGCATCCCGAAGGTGCCCGCCATGCGGTGATCTGGCTGCACGGGCTGGGGGACTCCGGCGCCGGCCTCGCCCCCCTGGTGGAGGCACTGGCCCTGCCCGCCGACCTGCCCGTCCGCCATCTGCTGCCCGATGCGCCCGAGCGCCCCATCACCATCAACATGGGCTACAGGATGCGCGGCTGGTACGACATCAAGAGCTTCGAGGATCCGGCGGATCGCGCCGTGGAGTCCCATGTCAGGGAGTCAGCAGCCCGTATCGCCGCGCTGATCGAACAGTTGGTGGCCGAGGGTTACCCCCCCGAGCGCATCGTGCTGGCCGGCTTCTCCCAGGGGGGCGTCATCGCCTCCTTCACCGCCCTGCGCCATCCGGTGCCACTGGCAGGCCTGCTCTGCATGTCCACCTATCTGGCGGTACCCGATGCCCTGCCCGGCGAAATGAGCGAGGCGGCCCGCACCCTGCCCATCTGCTACATGCACGGCATCTATGACGACGTGGTGAACCTCTCCATGGGCTGGGACGCCAAGAACCGGCTGGAAGCGGCGGGACTCAGCCCCGAGTGGCACGAATACCCCATGCGCCACGAGATCTGCCGCCCCCAGCTGGGCGACATTCGCAGCTGGTTGCTGGCCCGCCTCGGCGCCTGATTGTCGGCTCACGGGTAAGACAACGGCCTGCATCAGCAGGCCGTTTGCTTTCATCCCTGACGGCGATGCTCGACGGCATCCCCCCACTGGCTGCGCCCCCTCCACGCCTGATTCCCGCACCACGGATACGACAACGGCCTGCATCATGCAGGCCGTTTGCCATCTTGCCGGTGCTGTTATCAGCGCATCATCCTACTTCCCGCGCCGCTCCTGGGGTGTCCCGCTGCGGGCTCTGGCTGCGGTAGGGGATCACATCGAGTTTGTCACCCACCTGCACGATTTCGTAGTACTGGGGCAGGTTGAAGTTGCTGAACTGACCCGCATTGCTGAATCGCTCGTGACCCGAGGTGTAAAACCGGTTCACCCCCTGTACCAGTTCGTCCTTGTTGCCGGCGAAGTGCTGGTAGATCTCCACCCGATTCGCCTCGTCCAGGATATAGATGTTGGTGCCTGCATCCCGGGTATCGAAGAAGAACTGCACCAGCCCTTCGCTGGCGTAGGCGTCGACGATGCCGGGCAGATGCTGGCTGTGAGTCTTGTCGAGGCGCAGCGGCAGGTGATCCAGCTTGTTGTGGGAGATGTGGCGGTAGAAGTCGATGGCGTTTTCCAGCTTCTTGACCGACACCCCGCGCCGCTCGAAGAAGATGCCGTACTTCTCCTTGCCGAGCGCCAGCGTCTTGACCAGCTGCTGCTTGTCCCGGGCCAGGCGCAACTCGATGCATTCAGCCACAAGCTGCTGGAAGCGGGTGCGCACCAGGGAGCGGAAGTGCTGGCTGTAGCAGAACACCTCGATCATCTCGGGGGCCGCGGCGTCCTGGTGCATCTTGCCGAGGATGGTGGTGAGGGCGTCCACCACGGCTTCCTCTCCCTCGAAGTGCAGGGTGCGGATCTCGCTCCAGGAGTTGCGATAGACGAGATCCACGGATCCCACCAGACACTCCTGGTTGCGACCGAACGAGAAGACGTCCGCGGCGTTGGCATCGAACTCGATCACCTGCCCCACCCAGTGGCTGGACGGGTCCGTCTCCAGGTTCAGGAAGATGGAGAGCTGGCGGATCTCGCACGGCCGGCTCAGGGCCAGGTTGGTCGCGCGGGGATACTTGACCGGGAAGGTCCCGGAGAGATCGCGACAGAACTGATGCAGGTTGTCGATGTGCAGATCCGAGCCCTGGTTGAACAGGTGTACCCGGGACTGGGGCGTCAGCAGGCCGTTGAAATAGGCCCAGGCCACCAGCTTGCTGATGTAGCCGTTATATTCGAGCGGCGCCCGGCCAATGATGTCGGCGGGTTCGAGGGAATGCTTGTAGAGATACCAGCCGGCGCGATTCAGGCGGCCATGGGGCACCTGTACCAGACTGAGATCCGGCTCGCCGAGATCCGGCGCAATCTTGAGGTTGATGCGCTGCACCTTGCCCGGCAGGCTCTCGAATGCGGCATAGAGCTTGCGCGACAGGATGCCGATGTCTTCCGGGTTGATGGACTCGCTGATGTTGTTGCGCCGGGCGAACTGGATGAGGTTGCGGTAGCTCTGCATCAGGGCTTCCAGCAACTCGGCGTAGGCCACCTTGACGTCCTCGACCTTCCACTCCTGGCGGTGATCAAGGTGGTAAAGGCGCTCCGGACTCCAGCCCCAGTAGGCTACCAGCTGGGCCATCTGCTCCCGGCGCCAGTCCGGGGAGTGATCTTCCTTGGGATGGCTCAGCCCGTCGCACACCTTCAGATAGAAGCAGCGACGCACCAGATCGAGGCGCTGCATGTCGCCGATGGACTTCAGGTAGTTGGTCACCTTGTCCAGCATCAGGCAGTAGTTGTCGAGGCGGTAGTGCATCCCCTCGTTGTGCTGGAACCAGTCGCGACTGGTCACCGACAGCAGCCGGGTGTTGGGATACTCGTGGGAGTAGGCCTCCATCAGCACCGACTTGAGCACCGCCTTGTAGGGGGAGTCGATTCCCTTGTAGAGCTGCCACAGGGCGGAGCCGAAATACTCCTCGGCAGGAATGCGATCAAAACCCCCCAGATCGAGCCAGTCATCCTGGCTCAACTTGCCGTGGGCAAACAGGCCGTTGACGTAGTCGTCGTAGTGATCGTCATATTCGGCAGGCACCAGATACCAGAGCAGCCGCTTGCCGGCGATGTGCATGGCGCTGCGGTAGAACTCGTCGAGCAGCAGCAGGTGCTGGGCGCTGCCGCAGCTCTCCCCCTGCATCTGGGCATCGTTGCGCTGACGGAACTTGTCTTCGGGGATCAGGAAGAAGTTGAGATCGACCCCCCGCTGCTCCGCCCACATGGAGAGGTGCTGGCACTTCTGTTCCAGCAGGGCGAGGCGCTCGCTCGACAGACCGGCCACGTGACAGACCCAGATGTCGAGATCCGAGTGGCAGCACTGACCGATGGAGGAGGTGCTCCCCATGGAGTAGAGGCCCTGGATGGACTTGTCGTGGGTACTGAGACCGCCCTGGCAGTTGGCGTTCTGGCAGAGATCCTGGATGAAGGCCTGCTGGGCCTCGTTGGCGACAAAACTCCAGATACCATGAGGCACATCCCCTGCCACATAACCGGGCAACAGGGGGTGATTGAAGTGCAGCATGACAGGCAGCAAGTGGAAAACCTGCTGCCCGTAGCGACTCATGAGATCCAGCGCTCGTTGCGTCTTGAGACGATTGAGTTCGTCGTAGCGCGCCACCAGCGTGTCGAGTTTAACCAGCAATGCCCTACCTATGGGGAAGAGAAATGACGCACCAAAACGGGGAGACGTCAAAAAAGTGTGATCATGTTAACAATGCAAACAGCAGTGGTAAACAAGCCCGCACACAATCACCGGATTATTTCTGACCCCGTTCGTAACGGTATCAGAGGAAAGCAATAAAGTTGCTTACTTTCAATAACTTAAAATCAATTATTGGCTGAATGAAAATAATTTTCAGCCCCCGTTTTTGAGCTTGGCCCCGCTTTTGCGGGCTGCGCCATGAAAGCCCCTGCAAAGGGTGGTAAGATCGTTTTCCTCTCAAAAGATGAAACAACTGATTGATATGGCAGCCCGAACCCTGAGAATTGCCACTCGAAAGAGCCCACTGGCCCTGTGGCAGGCCAATTTTGTGAAAGATCGGCTGGAGGCACTCCATCCGGATCTGCAGGTCGAACTGGTGCCCATGAGCACCCAGGGTGACAAGATCCTCGACACCCCCCTCGCCAAGGTCGGCGGCAAGGGGTTGTTCGTCAAGGAGCTGGAGACTGCCATGCTGGAAGGGCGTGCCGACATCGCTGTCCACTCCATGAAAGACGTACCTGTGGAGTTCCCCGACGGACTCGGCCTGCACACCATCTGTGAGCGCGAAGACCCGCGTGATGCCTTTGTTTCCAACCATTTCAACCAGATAGACGAGCTGCCTCAAGGGGCCGTGGTCGGCACCTCCAGCCTGCGCCGTCAGTGCCAGCTGCGCGCTGCCCGCCCTGATCTCGTGATCCGCGACCTGCGGGGCAACGTCAACACCCGCCTCGCCAAGCTGGATGCCGGTGATTATGACGCCATCATCCTGGCCGCCGCCGGCCTGAAACGACTGGAGATGGCCCATCGCATCGCCGCCTTCATCGAGCCCGAGCAGAGCCTGCCCGCCAACGGCCAGGGGGCGGTCGGCATCGAATGCCGCCTCGACGATCACGAGCTGCACGCCCTGCTGGCGCCGCTCGAACACCCCGAAACCCGCATCCGGGTGCTGACCGAGCGCGCCATGAACCGCGCCCTGCAAGGGGGCTGTCAGGTGCCCATCGGGGCCTATGCTCTGGTACAGGGAGAAGAAGTATGGCTGCGCGGCCTGGTGGGCAGCCCGGATGGCAGCCACGTCATTCGCGATGAGATCCGCGGCCCCCTGGCAGAGGGCGAGGCGCTGGGCCACACCCTGGCCCAGCGCCTGCTGGCCGCCGGCGCCGACGTCATCCTGGCCGAGGTCTACCGGGCATGAGTGCAGCACAGCCAGGTTCACGGTCATCTGCCTGGAGCGCCCCCTGATGGTCCCCCTGGTGGTGCGCCCGGCCGCCCAGGCCAACCAGCTGGTGCAGATGCTGCACCAGTTGGGTCATGCACCGCTCTGCTGTCCGTTGCTGGAAACCCGGCCGGGATGCGACCTCCCTCACCTGGGTGACATGCTGCGGGAGGCGGACCTCGTTATCGCCGTCAGCATGCATGCCGTTCATTTTGCACATCATTTTCTGTTGCAAACTGGTCAGACCTGGCCACATATTGATTACTTTGCAGTCGGCCAGGCGAGTGCGGATGCCTTCGCCGAGGCGGGCATCCAGGCCCTGTGCCCGGCCGATCCCCGCAGTGAAGGGCTGCTGGCCCTGCCGGCGCTGCAAGGGGTGAGTGGCCGCCGGGTGCTGATCCTGCGCGGCAACGACGGGCGGGATCTCATCGCCCGGACGCTGGCCTCACGGGGCGCACTGGTGCACTATTGTGCCACCTATGAGCGCCACTACCCCGATCTTGACGGGGACGCATTGACCCGCCACTGGCAGGCAGCCGGGCTCGACAGCCTGCTCATCACCAGTGGCGAATTGTTGCAGCGGTTGCTGGCCCTGGTGCCCGGCCCGCAGCACCCCTGGCTTTATGACCGCCTGCTGGTGGTGCCCAGTCCCCGGGTGGCCGAGATGGCAGAAGGGGCTGGTTTTACCCGTATCGTGATTGCCCAAGGTGCATCCAACCAGGCTCTGGTGGCCGCCCTGGAACTGAGGAAGATGGAATGACTGAACAGCAAGAAGTCCAGCCGAGTGCCGCGGCCACCGTGGCCGACAACAACAAGCCCGCTCCCGGAACGACAGGGAGCAAGAAGGGCAGCTCTGGCACCGTGCTTGGCGGCATCGCCATCCTGCTGGCCCTGGGGCTGGCCGGTGGTCTCTATGTGCACGGACACCAGAACGCCGTTGCCCAGCAGGCCGAACTGGTAGCCCTCAAGCAGCAACTGGCCGACGCCATGACCAGAATTGATCAGGGCAGCAGCAAGGATGCCGAACAGATCGGTGCCCTCGGCAAGAGCCAGCAGCAGTTGCAGGAGGCGCTGGACGCCTTGCAGACCAAGGTGCTGGATCTGGACGACAAGCGCCCCAATGACTGGATGTTGGCCGAATCCGAATACCTGGTGCGCATGGCGGGCCGCAAGCTGTGGCTCGAACACGACATCGTCTCCGCCATCACATTGCTCGGCAACGCCGACGAGCGCATCAAGGCGCTCAACGACCCCAGCCTGATGCCCATTCGCAAGGCGCTGGCGGAAGACATCGCCAAGCTCAAGGGGATGCCACGGGTCGATCGCGAGGGGTTGACCCTGAAGCTGGCCGCCCTCTCGGACCAGATCGAGCTGCTGCCCCTCTCCACCGTCAGCATGCCGGAAGCCAAGAGCGAGCCCGACCAGACCGTCAGCACCAACCCGGACGAGTGGCAGAGCAACCTGAAGAAGAACTGGGTCAAGTTCACCGAAAACTTCATCACCATCCGTCGCCGCGATGGCGCCGTGGAAGCCCTGCTCTCCCCGCAGCAGGAGATCTTCCTGCGGGAGAACCTCAAGACCAAGCTGCTGCAGGCCCAGCTCGCCGTCTATCGTGAACAGCAGTCCCTCTATGTCGACAGCCTGGAGAAGGCCCAGCGCTGGCTGACCCAGTATTTCGATGCCGACAACAGCGCCACCCAGTACATGCAGTCCGAGCTCGACAAGCTCAAAGGCGAGCAGATCCAGTTTGACTACCCGGATCAGTTCAAGACCCAGACCATGCTGGAACAGGTGCTGACCGAACGCCTGCAACGCATCCTGGCCGGCAACTGAGGAGGAGACCATGATTCGTCTGATCGTCATAGTCGCCGTGATGGTGGCGGGCCTCATCTTCGGGCCCGAAGCCTCCGGCAACAAGGGCTATGTGCTCATCTCGCTGGGCAACTACACGGTGGAATCCTCAGTCACCAGCGCGGTGATCCTGGCGGTGCTGTTCTACGGCGCCCTGCTCATCGTGGAATGGGTGCTGGCCCGCCTGTTCGGCCTGCGCCGCAAGACCCAGGGCTGGTTCGGCTCCCGCCGCCGCCGCAAGGCCAACCTGCAAACCGTCAATGCCACCCTGGCCATGGCAGAGGGGCACTACAACCAGGCCGAGAAGCTGCTGATCAAAGGGGCCGACAACAGCGACACCCCGCTGCTCAACTACCTGAGCGCCGCCCGGGTGGCCCAGGCCCGGGGCGACGACGTGCGCCGGGACCACTACCTGCAGAAAGCCCAGGAAGAGAACCCCAAGGCAGAGCTGGCACTGACCCTGATCCAGACCCAGTTGCAGATTGAGCAGGGCCAGTACGACAGCGCCCTCGGTCGCCTCGAGTCCATCTATGCCCTCAACCCGCGCCACCCCATGGTGCTGGATCAGCTGCGTCAGGTGTATCTGGCCCGTGAAGACTGGGCGGCCCTCATCGATCTCGCCCCTGCCCTGCGCAAGGTGGGCAAGCTGACCGCCCAGCAGGAAGAGGCCCTGCTGCACCAGGCGTGGTGCGGTCGTCTGGAGGCCGCCAGCGGCACCCTCGACACCCTGCGCACAGTCTGGCAGGGTCTGCCCCGCAAACAGCGCCAGGATCCCGTGCTGCTGGCCAGTTACGGGGATCGCCTGCGCCGATTGGGGGCCGATGCCGAAGCCGCCGACCTCTGGCTGGAGGCCCTGCGCAAGGATCCCTCCCCCGAGCTGTTCGCCCGCCTGCCCAAGCTCAAACTGGACGACTACCAGCCCATGCTGACCCTGCTCAGAAAGATCCAGGATCAGCCGGGCGCCGAAGCGGCACTGGCCCGGGTCTGCCTGCTGGCCGGTCAGCTGGACGAAGCCCAGCGCCTGCTGGAGCAGGAAGTGGCGAAGGCGCCGGATGCCGCCCTCTACCACGCCCTCGGCCAAGTGATGGACAAGCGCCGCCTGACCAACAAGGCCAACGAGTACTACCGCCAGGCATTGCAGCTGGCCGACGTCTGACGCCAGTTCGTCACGAAACAGGAAGAGGCCGCAATTGCGGCCTCTTTTTACTGGGATTGTTTATTGGCATTGTTCCGAATGGCGGCTCTCTTCTCACCTTGTAGGAAAAGGGGCGGGGATGAGGAGGACAAGCAGGCACCCTTTCCCCGAGGGAGAGGGTCAAGGGCTCAGGCGGTCAGCCGCTCCAGCTCGCCGATAAGCCAGATGGCCTCCTGGCGATGGGAGCCGCACACGTCCGCCATGGGGCGAAAGCCGCCGCACACCGCCGGGCGCTCCGGCTGGCCGAAGATCTTGCACCCCAGGTGCGCATCGAGCTGCACACAGGGCACACCGGCGGGCTTGCCGTCCGGCATGCCGGGAATGGCACTGCTGATGCTGGGGGCGATGCAGCAGGCACCGCATCCCTGACGACATTCCATGTGATTTTTCCTCTGTGGGGCACCGCAGTGTAGCAAGGAGTCCGGTTTCTCCTAAGCCTTATCCCTGCCCGGGCACCCTGGCGCCCTGCAGAGCGCAAAAAGCCCGGCAGTGCCGGGCTTTTTGCTGCGGGAGTCAGCACATCACAGGATGATGTCGCGTACCACGCTGTCCTTGCGATCCAGGAAGTGGATCGACTTGATACGACGGATGGTGCGCGATTTACCGCGGATCAGCAGGGTCTCGGTGGTCGCCATGACGCCGTCGCTGGTGATCCCTTCCAGCAGATCACCCTTGGTGATGCCGGTGGCCGAGAAGATGACGTTGTCATTCTTGGCCAGATCTTCGAGCTTGAGCACCTTGCTCACGTCGATGCCCAGCTCCTCGCAGCGCGCGATCTCCTGTTCACCCAGGGCGCGAACCTCGGGGCTGTCACCCTTGACCTGGTGGCGGGGGATCAGGCGAGCCTGCATGTCGCCGTCCAGGGCGCGGATCACCGCGGCGGAGATCACCCCTTCCGGCGCGCCACCGATGCCGTAGAGCATGTCCACTTCGCTGTCCGGCAGACAGGTGAGGATGGAGGCGGCCACGTCACCGTCGGGAATGGCGAACACCCGCACCCCCAGGCCCTGCATCTCCTTGATCGCCTTGTCATGACGCGGCTTGGCCAGGGTGATGACGGTCAGACGGGAGAGGGGCTTGCCGAGCGCCTTGGCCACGGCCTTGAGGTTCAGCTCCAGGGCCTGATCGAGATCGATGGCGCCTCTCGCCTTGGGGCCCACGATCAGCTTTTCCATGTACATGTCGGGGGCCTTGAGGAAGGATCCCTTGTCGCCCACCGCCAGCACGGCCAGGGCATTGGCCTGACCCATGGCGGTCATGCGGGTCCCCTCGATGGGGTCTACCGCGATGTCCACGGCGTCGCCCTGACCCGTGCCCACCTTCTCGCCGATGTAAAGCATGGGGGCTTCGTCGATCTCCCCTTCGCCGATCACAATCTCGCCATCGATCTGGATCTGATTGAGGATGTGACGCATGGCCGCCACGGCCGCGCCATCGGCGATATTCTTGTCACCACGTCCGAGCCACTTGTAGCCAGCCAGTGCAGCCGCTTCCGTCACTCGGGAAAATTCGATTGCCAGTTCACGTCTCATCGCATATCCAACCTTAGGAGCTCGAAAACGGGCGGCATTCTACCACAAGGGCAAACCTTTGCGCGTAAAAGTGGCGACCAGCCACATAAATCCCGGTTTTCATCCCGCTGACATGGAACCGACACGGTTTGTTCATTGCACGGTCACCCGACTGTCATCTGTCACTTCTAGCATGGCCCCGTCTTTTAAAACAAAAGCTTGCAACACAAGGGATCATGATGAAAAAGCTGACAGTAGTAGCATTGGCTCTTACCGCCGCCTTCCAGGCTCAAGCCGTCGAAGTGTACAAAAACGAGAGCACCCTGCTCGACCTCTACGGCCGCATCTACGCCGGCCAGTTCTTCGGCGAGAAGAAAGAGCTGGACGCCAACGGTGACATCAAGAACGAATACAGCGACAAGCAGGGGGCCAACCAGTTTGTCCGTCTGGGCGCCAAGGTAGAGAGCGAGATCAACCCGGGTCTCAAGGCGCTGGCCCAGTACGAACTGCAGATGTACATCAACGACAGCGAGAAGACCGTCAGCGAGAACTCCGACAACCTGCGTACCCGTCTGGCGTTCGCCGGTGTCGGCGCCAACTGGGGGACCGTCACCTTCGGTCGCCAGAAGGGGGCTCCTGGCTTCCTGGCGGACTGGACTGATGTCTCTCTCTCCGACGGTTACGGCAACGAGGCACTGGGCGCAAAGACCGACACCTTCGCCACCAACCGCGCCGGCTCCGTGCTGAAGTACTCCGGCCTGTTCAACGGTTTCCAGGTAGATACCAGCTACAAGTTCGATGGCGGTGACACCGAAGAGACCTCCAGCAAGGACAGCGATGCCGCCTACGGTGCCGCCGTGGCCTACACCTTCCCGTTCAATCTCTCCCTGGGGACCGCCTACAACGTGGGCATCCGCGACAAGAGCGGTGAAGAGGATGCCAAGCTGTGGCTGCTCTCCGCCAAGTACGACAACAAGGCCCTCTACGCCGCCCTGAGCTATGCCGACGGCAGCGACTTCCTGGCCACCGGCAAGGATCACACCGGCTGGGAAGGGGCACTGGGTTACAACTTCGAGAGCGGCTTCGGCCTGATGGCCCTGTGGAACAAGCAGAAGGTGGAGCAGGCTGGCAAGTCTGACTACGACTCCATCGACTACTACACCCTGGGTGCCCAGTACAAGTTCAACAAGAACCTGCGCGTCATCGGCGAGTACCGCATCAACAACCTCGACAGCCATGACAGCGGCAAGCTCAACACCAAGGATGACTTCCAGCTGGCGGCCCGCTACGACTTCTAAGTCGGCAACCACCTGACGACACGGCGCGCAGAGCACTCTGCGCGCCGTTTTTTATTGCGTCAGGCCAGGGGTTTGTACGCCGACACCAGCAACAGCATGGGGCGCTCCGCCTCCTCCGCCAGGGCCGGGTTGGCCGCAATCTGCGCCGCCGTCGGCCCCCACTCCTCCACGCGGCGGATCTGGAACCCGGCGGCGACAAGGGCATTGAGGTAGGTGCCCAGGGTGCGGTGATACTTGACCACCCCCTCCGCCAGCCAGTTGCTGACCCGCTTGCCCTCGGCCTGGTAGCCGTTGACGGGCCAGGAGCGGCGTCCCTCTGCATCCACCAGCCAGCCTTGCGGCTGCGGGCAGGTGAAGATGGGGTGCTCCACCGAGAACACCAGGCTGCCGCCAGCCACCAGCGCACGGTGGATCTCCGCAAACAGCGGCGCCACCTCGGGCAGGTAATGGAGCGCCAAGGAGCTGTAGATGAGATCGAAAGGCTCATCGGACAGCGCAAGACCGTCCAGATCCCCCTGCCGATAGCGGATGGCCTCATCCCGGGTCAGCTCGGCGGCACGGGCCAGCATCTTCGCGGAGAGATCGATACCGACCACATCGGCAGCCCCGAGATCTCTGGCTGCCCGGCAGAACCAGCCATAACCGCAGCCCAGATCCAGCACCCGCTTGCCGGCAAGCTCCGGCAGCATGGCGTGCAGCGCCGGCCACTCCGGCGCCCCCGCCAGCCCGTGAAGGGAGCGTGGCAGTTGGGCATAGCCCTCAAAAAACCCTGGTTCGTCATAGATATTTTGTGACATTGCACTGTTTCCTCTTGAAGATGGTCAGCCTCTCTGGCCGACGACCCGGCCCTTGCCAAGCATACCCGTCGGTCATGACAGACCATAAAAAAAGCAGAGACCCGGGCGGGCCTCTGCTCTGTCTCGCACCCGCAGCCTGCCTGCGGGGCAACAAAAAAGGCCATAGACGAGGCAACGTCTATGGCCTTGGTTCAGTCGTGCGGCAAGGTCACGGCTCCCGCGAGGTAGCGAGATCCGGTCGTCACTGCACGATGAATGGATGGGAGGTCTGGGCCTCCACCGGCTCCGGACAATGCTTCATCGTGCGCATCTGTACGGAGTTCATTCGGGTCACTCGCTGATCCGAAGCATAAAGGGTCATGTCACTCACCCGGCCGGGCCGGTTCCATCAACACATTGAAAAATCTGGTGCCACTCTAGGGGACAGGAGTCTCAGAGGCAAGCCCGGCAGATCATGTTTGCCGACCCTCTCACCCCAGCTTCTTCTGCCAGAACAGGGCACGGCCCACCTCGGGATCCAGCTCATAACCCGCAAAGCCGCTGGCACGATAGGCAGCCTGGGCCACCTTGTTCCCCTCCAGCACCTCCAGGGTCAGCTTGCAGCAACCGAGCTCCCGGGCGAGCCGCTCCGCCTCCGCCAACAGCTGCTTGCCGATGCCCTGGCCGCGATGGGCAGGGTGCACCGCCACGTCGTGGATATTGAGCAGCGGCTGACAGGCGAAGGTCGAAAAACCCTCGAAGCAGGTGGCAACGCCAGCGGGCTCCCCATCGACCCAGGCCAGCAGCACATGGGCTCCGGGTCGCGCGGCCAGGGCTTCGGCCAGATTCGCTTTCACCTCGTCCGCCAGTGCACTGCCGCCCCCCATCTCATCCCTGGCGTATTCGTCCAGCATCGCGATCAGCGCTTCGCCGTGGCGAGGGTTGTGCAGATCCGCCCTGATGATCTCAACCATGTTTCTCTCCCTGTGTGTGCCGGATGGTGCGCCAAGGCGCGAGGCCACCATGGTAGCGTCCCCTCCGAACCGAACCAAGGTTTCCCCCGGCCTTTTCCCCGAGGTTCCAGCCCCCTCAGTGCCTGCCCGCCAATGATCTCTTTTTCTTGCATCTTCTCCTTGCAAGGCAAATGAAAATCAATATCATTAGCAACTTCTCGCGATGAGAGAAATGAATAATTACAAATAAATCAACAAGTTCAGGCCGATTGGTCGACAAAGAGTCACACCCAGATGAACCATTCCATCCCCCCGCGCGCCTTGCTGGGCGTCGCCTTGCTGGCGGTTTGCACCAGCCCCCGTGCCGAAGACGAAACCCTGACCGTGGTCGGCAAACGCAGCCAACATGAAGAGGTCGCCACCGCGACCCGCACCGCCACACCGGCCAAGCTGGTGCCCCAGAGCATCGAGAGCGTCAAGGCAAGCGAGCTGACCGCCTTCGGCCAGCCCACCCTGAGTGAAGCCCTGACCGGCATCCCTGGCGTCAACGCCAGCGGCGACACCCGTTTTGACGGCGTCACCATCCGCGGTTTCAGCGCCAGTAACGACTTCTACCTCGACGGCCTGCGCGATGACATGCAATACACCCGCGACCTTGGCAACATCGAACGGGTCGAAGTGCTCAAGGGCCCCGCCGCCGTGCTCTACGGCCGTGGCAGCACGGGCGGCATCGTCAACCGGGTCAGCAAGGTTCCCCAGAAGGGGCAGGCCTCCAGCGTCAGCGCCCAGGTAGGCAGCTTCGACAGCCGACGCTTCGCCGCCGACCTCAACGGCGAGGCAGGAGAGCGGGTACAGGTGCGCCTGAACCTGGCCCAGGAAGACAAAGACAGCTTTCGCGACGACGTGACCAGCAAGCGCACCCTGCTGGCCCCCTCCGTCAACTGGGAGATCACCGACACCCTGAACTGGCTGGTGCAATACGAGCGCAACGAGCACGATCGCACCCCGGATCGCGGCATTCCCGGCGTCGATGGTCGCCCGGCGGATGTCCCCATCGAGAGCGTCTACAGCGACACCCGCCGCGACTTCATCGACGATGTGGCCCAGTCCACCCGCTCCCGCTTCACCTGGGACATCAACGATCAGTGGCAACTGCGCCAGCAGCTCGGCTACACCACCCTCGACAGCCAGTTCGACAATACCTATGTCACCAGCGTCAAGGGTGACAAGGTGACCCGCGCCCGCTGGCAGCAGGATCTCAAGGCCAGCAGCCTCACCAGCAACACCGAGGCGGAAGGCCAGCTGCAAACCGGCCCCATCGCCCATCGTCTGCTGGTGGGTCTGGAGCAGGGCTGGCAGGATCGCACCCCCAAGCTCTACCAGAACGCCAACCCGATCCCGGCAGGCAACCTCTATGATCCGGGCTCCCTGCCCACCTACGACGGCGCCATGAAACTCTCCAGCGACGCCCATCACAGGGTGCGCGGTGTCGGCCTCTATGTGCAGGATCAGCTCAGCCTGGGCGACTGGCACCTGCTGGCAGGCCTGCGCCGCGACGACTTCACCGTCACCAGCCGCCGCAACGACCTCGACAAGGAAGAGACCCTCTCGGTCACCAGCCTGAGTCCGCGCCTGGGCCTGGTGTGGAACCCCATCGAGGAGCATGCCTTCTACACCTCCTACAGCAAGACCTTCACCCCGGTGGGCGGTGAGCTTATCGGCATCACCCCGGGGGACAAGAACAACAACCTGGATCCCCAGCACACCCGGCTCTATGAAGGGGGCGTGAAGAGCGACTGGCTGAACGGCCGCCTCGCCACCACCTTCTCTCTCTACCGGCTGGAGATGTACAACAAACGCAGCAAGGATCCGCTGGATCCCACCCGGGTGATCCTCACCGGTCTGCAGCGCACCGACGGCATCGAGCTGAGCGCCCGTGCCCAGCTGACCGACGAGATCTATCTGCGCGGCGGCGTCGCCATCCAGGATGCCGAGCAGGTCAAGGCAGACGCGGACCTGCAAGGCAAGCGGCCGATGAACGTCTCCCGCCAGAACGGCCAGCTGTTCGCCGGCTACCAGAGCGGCAAGCAGGGCTGGTTCGGCGAGACCGGGATGACGGCGGTGGGGGATCGCTTCGCCGACAACGCCAACACCACCACCTTGCCCGGTTACGCCCGCTTCGACGCCCGTGCCGGCTACCGCTGGCCCCAGTGGGAAGCCCAGCTGAGCGTGGAGAACCTGACCGATCACGACTACTTCGTCAGCGCCACCAGCGCGGCCCAGATCATGCCGGGCACGCCCCGTCAGCTGCACCTGACCGCCGCCTACCGCTTCTGATCCTCCCTGTTTACCGACCCCTCTGGCCAGCGTTCGCTGGCCAGATTGTTATGAAGCACCGAACGATGACACGCAGAAAACTCCCCCTGCACAACAACAAGTGGGTGCGCCGCATCCACGCCTGGGCAGGCTTTGCCACCCTCACCCTGATGCTGCTCTATGGCCTCACCGGCCTCTGGCTGCAACACAGAGCCGTGCTGCCCCTGCCCGGTCCCCACACCGCCAAATCGAGCGAAGAGATAGTACTGAGCACGCCGCTGGCCAGCCCGGATGAATTGGAAGCCCTGCTGCAACAGCGTTATGCAGACATGTTCGAGGAGGGGCGACCCCAGATCACCCCGCCCCAGACCCTGCCCACACCATCCGGCGCCCTCACCCTGCCGGCCCGCTGGGAGCTGCGCGGCGTCACCCTCAGCCAGAGCGTGACCGCCAGCTATGTGGAAGGCACTCTGCTGGTGCGCACCGAGCTGCAGCAGGCCAACTTCGCTGCCAGCCTCAACCGGCTGCACCGTGGCATGGGCACCGGCCTGCCCTGGCAACTGGTGGGGGATTTGGCAGCCCTGGCCATGCTGCTGCTGGCCCTCACCAGCCTGCTGATGTGGAACAAGCTGCACGGCCCCGCCGGTCGCGGCATCACCCTGCTGCTGCTGGGCGCCCTGGTCACCGTGCTGGTGGCCCTGCTCTAGCCCTTTTACCGACACCAAAACGGGATCCCGCTCCCGGCGGCGGTAACCTTGCCCGCACCTCGGGTAACAAAGGGTAACCGGCCGCCGATGGGGGTCACAGTTGGCGACCAGGCGGCTGGATAGGGAACGCCTGCGGCTGATAGGGTGCGCCCAGCTCCCGAACGCCGCGAGGAATCATGCGCATCTCCAGCATCGAATGCGGGCGAGTGGTGGCCATCCTGGCCGTGATGACCATCCATCTCTCCCCCTTCAGCAACCCCTTCGACCCCGCCCTGTGGGACGGCACGCCCTACCCTCTGGTCGGGGCCGTCATCAACCAGCTCTGCCGCTTCGCGGTGCCGCTGTTCTTCCTGTGCGCCGGTTACTTCTTGCAACCCGCCCTCGCCGCGGGCCACCCCCTGACGGTCGCACTGCGCTACTCCCGACCCCTGCTGGGGCTCTGGCTGGCGTGGAGCCTGCTCTACGTGCTGATACCGTTCAACCCGCTCGCGGCGGTGAGCGAGGGCTACCTGCCCGCCATGGCGGGCCAGTGGCAGATGCAGCTCGGGGATCCGCTCAACGTCTGGTGGGTGGGCGGCATGATCCACCTATGGTTCCTGCCCGCCCTGATGGTGGCGGTGCTGATCCTGGGGCTCTGCCAGCAGGTCCGCCTGCCGAGGCTGGCCCTGCTGCTGGGGGCCCTGCTCTACGGCCTGGCCCTGATCGGTGGCTCCTATGGCCCGCCGCTGCTGGGGGGCGAGTGGGCCCTGCTGACCCGTAACGGCCCCTTCTTCTCCTTGCTGTTCGTGGCACTCGGCGCCGAGCTGCGCCTGCGTGCCTGGCAGCCGGACGCCAGGCGCTGCGCCCTGATGATGATGACGGGGATGGGGCTTTATGCCCTGGAGGCCGCAGGTCTGCTGCGCGTTGCCGCCGTCCCCCTCGCTCGTCATGATTTCCTGCTGGGTTCACTCCCCTGGGCGCTGGGGCTGTTCGGCCTGCTGCTGGCCAACCCCGCATGGGGCAAAGGCAGCTGGCTGGAGCGCCAGGCCCCCAAGGTGCTCGGCCTCTACTGTCTGCACATGATGCTGGTGGTGTGGCTGATGATCTTCGGCCCCCAGGGCAAACAGGTGTGGTGGGAACTCCTCAAGGTACCCGCGCTGCTGGCGTTCACTCTGCTCGGCTACCGACTGCTGGCGGCCACCGCCCTCAGCCGCTGGTTGCTGCGGGCTCGCTAGAAACAGGACCCTGACCAGCCAGCAGATCAACGTGGTTCAGCGCAAAATCGTGCATCTGCTGGAGCAGGGGGATCAGGGCGACGCCAAGGGGGCTCAGACAGTACTCCACCCTGGGCGGTACGTCGGGGTAGAGGGTGCGGATGATGACACCGTCGCTCTCCAGCTCCTTGAGCTGGGCGGTGAGCACCTTCTGGCTCACCTCGGGCAGGCAGCGGCGCAGGTCGCCAAAACGCAGGGTCTGTTCGCGCAGATGAAACAGAATGGCCGGCTTCCATTTGCCGGTCAGCAGGCGCAATACCTGATAGGCGGGACAGGGCAGTGAGGGCACGGTATGGCTCGTGAGTGGTTACTTTGCGGTAACTATGCCACGAAAATGTGCCTTCTTGCAGCCAAGATGCTGGCTTCCTATGATGCGGATTCCGCCAATCAACGCCCACGAGAGGTTTATCATGCCCAGCCTGCTGCAGATCCATTTCAACTTCCCCGCCCAGATGATGGGACCAGCCCTCACTGCTGCGGCCATGCCGCTGGCCGACTCCATCACCCGGGAGCCCGGCTTCATCTCCAAGATCTGGACCGAGAACCCGCGCACCGGCGAGGCGGGCGGCATCTATCTGTTCGAAGATGAGGGGAGCGCCCTCGCCTACGCCACCATGCATGAGCAGCGGGTGCTCGCCATGGGCGCCAGCGCGGTGCAGTACAAGGTGTTCGACGTCAACGAGCCCCTCAGCCGCGTCACGCGCGGTCTGGTGTGATCTCCTCGCCCAGCAGCAACCGGTAGCTTGTATCCTGCTGCCAGATGAAGCCCAGCCGCTCAAACAGCCGCTGGCTGGGCAGATTGTCCGGTTCGATATCCGCAAGCAGGGTGATGATGCCAAGCTGGCGGGCATAGGCGATCAGGGCGCTCAGCGCCTCCCCCATCAAACCTTGTCCCCAGTGGCTGCGGGCCAGCATGCAGCCCACCTCCGCCTGGCGCAGGCTGGCGCCGGCCGCAAAGCTGTGCAAGCCGCAGGTACCCACCAGGCGGCCGCTGCCGCGCAACACCAGCCCCCACTCCAGCGACTCGCCGCCAGCCAGCAACCGCTCGACGCTAGCCAGCATCTGCGACACGGTGGCAAGGGAGGGAAACGGCGGCTCCCCGACGAAGCGCATCACCAGGGGATCCCCGTAGATGGCGAAGAGATCGGCAGCATCCCGCCCATCGAAGGGGCGCAGTCGCCCCCTTGGGGTCAGCAGTACGGGCAGTTCACGGGGCAGGGATGGCACGGAGTCGTATCGCCTTGTCTGGTCAAAGGAGTCCCATCATGAGGCTCAGAACCTCAGGGTCAAGCCGATATTGGCCTGCCACTGGGTGATCAGCTCCCCCCTCACCCGAAAGGCGCAGATCTCGGGGTTGCAGAGAAACTGGCTGTCGTCGTTGACCAGGGCACCATAACCGCGCACCTCGGCCCGCACGGCCAGATGTTCGGTCAGGCGCGGCTGCACCCCGAGGGCCAGGGACATGGAAGGGGCCGTCTCGCTGTCGTAGGCATCGAAGCGGGTGACCCCGATCCCGGCACCGATATAGGGGGCCATCAGGTTGTCCGAGAGAGTCAGGGCCCCGGCAAACTGCAGGGTGTCCACCGTCAGCCTGTCGGGCAGTTCGGGGGACACCCGGGTCGACTGGTGGCTGTAGAGCAGCTCTATCATGCCAGGGTCGTCCACCTCCCTGCTGATGAAGAGCCCCCAGCTGCCGGAGCGCTCCCCTTGCAGGGTGTCGATGTCGCTCCCGTGCGGCGTGGGGGCCGGCTCGTCCATGGCCCGAAAGTCGATGGCCGAGCTGTATCCCGCAAAGGGAGTCAGCTGCCAGCCCGTCGCCGGGGGCTCGGCTGCCCAGCCCGCCAGGGGCAGCAGCAACCCCGGCACCATCCCCATCGCTCCTCTCATGTGCTCATCCTTTGGTGAAAAGACCTGCGCAAAGCATATCAGAGCGCCCGTCTCCCACACTGGACGGGGGCTGTACCAGCCCCATTGCCCCGCTCCCGATGGAAATATCTGTGCTCCCCGGGGTTATTCATCCGGGATTAACCTCGCCCCCGTAAGCTGACGGCGCCACAGCGGTGGCATCAACAGACGAGGATCTCAGGAATGGTTGCCGCGCAACTCAACGACCCCCAAAGCACGCTCTCCGATACCCTGAGGGCCACCGCCCACGCCATCGAGGAGAGCCACATCAGCTTGCGCCAGATGCTGGCCCTGGTGGGCGAGCAGGGCATGCTGCTGTTTTGCGTGCTGCTCACGGTTCCCTTCCTGCTGCCGGTTTCCATTCCCGGCGTCAGCACCCCCTTTGGCCTGCTGATCCTCTTCATCGGCATCGGCATCACCCTCAACCGGGTGCCCTGGCTGCCCGCCTTCCTGATGGAGCGCCGCTTCGCCGCCGAGCACCTCAAGCCGACCCTGCACAAGGGGGCGGATCTGCTGGCCCGCATCGACCGCTTCATCCGCCCGCGCCTGCTCATCCTGACCGGCAGCGTGACCATCAACCGCTGCAACGGCCTGCTCATCATGCTGGCCGCCCTGCTGCTGATGCTGCCGCTGGGCGCCATTCCCTTCACCAACGCCATGCCCGCCTGGGCCATCCTGCTGCTGGCCATCGGCATGTTGCAGCGGGACGGGCTCTTCGTCGCCCTCGGCTATGTCCTGGTCGCCGCTACCCTGGTCTGGTTCAGCGCCCTGGCCATCGGCCTGCTGATGGCGGGGCAGAATATCTCGACCCTGTTCGGCTGATCTGGCCCGGCCAAATGAAAGAGGGCGACCCCGGGTCGCCCTCTTTCCTGTTCACTGCGCCCCTCAGGGCGCCCCATCGTGGGCCACCCGGTTGCGCCCGCCCCGCTTGGCCCGATAGAGCCACTCGTCCGCCCGGGCCAGCACGGTGCCAAGATCCTCTCCCGGCCGGATCAGGGTGGTGCCCAGGCTCACGGTCACGGGGGCGGGATCCGGCGCCATGGCCGCCACTGCGGCGCGGATCCGCTCCGCCACCTTCAGCAATATCCCCTCGTCTATCTGCGGCAGCAGGATCAGAAACTCCTCGCCACCGCTGCGCACGAAGAGATCCTCCCCCCGCAACTGGGCAGAGACGCACTCGCAGACCCGGCACAAGACCTTGTCTCCGGTCTGGTGGCCGAAGCGATCGTTGATCTGCTTGAAGTGATCGAGATCCAGCATGATGAGGCCGGTGAGATGCTGCCCCTGCACCCTGTGGTGATACTGGTCGAAGAAGAAGTGGCGGTTGTAGAGGCCGGTGAGCTGATCCGTCTCCCCGAGCCGCTTGAGCCGCTGTTGCAGCTCGTGCTGGCGGGTGATGCTGCGGGTCATCCAGGCCACCGCCCGCTTCCCCTCATATAAAGAGGGCAAGGGCGCTATCTTGCCCTCGAAACGCTGCATTCCCTGGGGCCCGGCGTCGGCGTCGATGCCGTCCACCTCGGCGGGGGAGAGGTCATACTCCACCACCTGCACCTGGCCGCTGGCGAGGGCCTGAGCCACCTGCGCCATCACCCACTGCGCCTTGTCCTCGGGCAGCACGTCCAGCAGTTGTCTGCCGATCAGCGGGTTGCCGTTCTGGTAGGACTGCTGCTCCATCCCGCCGATGTACTCGATGTAGTAGCCATCTTCGCTGAGGATGAAAACGGGATCCGGCAACTGGGCCATCACTTCGTAGAGTTGTGCCACTGAGAGCGCCATCCGAGCTCCTTGCTATCCGTGGGAGTGGGTCCCTGTACTCCTGTTATACAAGACTCATCGAGTATCGCACAGGGGCAGAAAGCTGCCTGCCGGGCGGGAAGAATGCGATCGGTGACGTGTTCACCGGACAAGCCTCCGGCAAAGTGAATGGTAGCAATCGGGGATGCTGTCAGAACCAGAGCTGTCAGACAGTCAGGAAGGTTTTTTTGCCTTCAGGCAGTGCGACATGCCAACCCCTGTGACGTCAGGGGCGCCACAGGGGTATTCCCGCCCCCGGACAAGGGGGACAAGGCCGGATCCCGGTCAAGAGGGATCCGGCACGGGCAGCGGATCGACTGGCGTTCCAGAGCAGTTCGCCGCCCTTGAGATCCATCAGGCTCATGGCGAGCCGACATCAGCGGGCAGCGGATCGGCTGGCATTCCAGAGCAGTTCGCCGCTCTTGAGATCCATCAGGCTCATGGCGAGCCGATAGCGGCCCCCTTCAGAGAGGAGATCCCCGTAGAGCATGTAACCCGCCCCGGTCTGGCGACCCAGACGCACCAGGGAGGCGGGGTTCATGCCCCCCTGCTGGTATTCGAGCTGACCCGTGATGGCCGCCACCTGGCCCGGGTCTGCGAAACGAAAACCGCTATTGGCCTGAATGCGCTGGATCATGGCCACCGCCAGGGGCTGGGTGCTGAAGGCTTCCCCTGTGCCGTTCTGGGGCGCCATCAGCAGCAGTACCGGGCTGCTGCCCGCCAGTGCCTGCACATCGGCGGCCTTCAGGAAGTCATCGGCCAAGGCGACCGCCAGCCCCGTCGGTGCCACGGGTTTGGGGGCAGGCACCGGCTCGGCCTTGTCAGGCTCGGCCACGGGTTTCTCTGGTTTGGTCACCGGCTTGTCCGGCTCGCCGACCGGCGCAGGCGTTCCCCCATAGGGATTGACCGCACACCCGCCCAGCAGCAGGGCACCCACCATCAACAAGGAACGCAGCTTCATCTTTTCTCTCCGCCAGAAGTGTGCAAGGCGCACTTCGTCCATCATCCATTTTGACGGAGCCAGACTCCGCCGCCCCTCCATGCTAGAGACAAACCCGCCCCGGGTCGATGCGCACATGGGCAGGGGGCGACAGAGACTGGCGAAGCGGAGGGCACAAAAGGGTGGCAAGGCTCCACCCGATTCCGTTAGGGTAGCCAGACCCCAGACCCCAGAGGAGCCCCCATGCACGGACCCGATCCCGCCAACCCCCACCCCATGAACGGCTTCCCCCAGGTGTGCTTTATCAAGAACACCATCAAGGGACCCAATATCGAGGTGGGTGACTACACCTATTACGACGACCCGGAGGATGCGGCGGGCTTCGAGCGCAACGTTCTCTACCACTTCCCCTTCATCGGCGACAAGCTCATCATCGGCAAGTTCTGCGCCATCGCCCGCGGGGTGAAGTTCATCATGAACGGTGCCAACCACCAGACCTCCGGCTTCTCCACCTACCCCTTCTTTATCTTCGGCAACGGCTGGGAGAGTGCCGCCCCGGCCCCTGGCAGCCTCCCCTACAAGGGGGATACCGTCATCGGCAACGATGTCTGGATAGGCTATGACGCCCTGATCATGCCAGGGGTCCAAGTCGGCAACGGCGCCATCATCGCCGCCCGCTCCGTGGTCACCACGGACGTGCCCGACTACGCCGTGGTCGGCGGCAACCCCGCCAAGGTGATCCGCTATCGCTTTGACGACGACACCATCGCCCGTTTGGGCGCCCTCGCCTGGTGGGACTGGCCGGTGGAGCGGATCAGCCGGAATTTGAACTTGATCGGCGGCGGGGAAATGGACGAGTTGGAGAGGGCGGGGTGATGGCTGCCCACCTGAAGGCATCGGGAGAACCTCCCCAAACAGCCCTGGAGAGCACGGATCCATAACCAGATCAGTGCGTTACAAGGAATTTAAAACAATCAGGTCCCACTGGAGTTATCAACATGACCACACCCGCTTTCACTGTCGTCCACTCAACACCGCCCGTCGAAACCTATCGCTATCTTCGAACCGCAGCCGGGCTCAGCCCAAAGACGCTTGAAGCCGCAGAGCGTGGTCTGCCCAATACGCTGTTTGCCGTCCAGGTGTTTTGCGGCCAGACCGCCATCGGCATGGGCCGCATCATCGGAGATGGCGGGACATTTTATCAAGTGGTTGATATTGCAGTGCTACCTGAATATCAGGGTCAAGGGGTAGGCAAAAAGATCATGACGGAGATCGCCGACTATATCGCCCGCGAGGTACCGGAGTCAGGCTATGTCAGCTTGCTGGCAGATGGGGAGGCGTACCGACTCTATCAACAATTCGGTTTCTCGCTCACGGCGCCTGCCAGTCTTGGTATGGGGCTTAAGCGGGTTGCCGCCGAAAAGTCCTGACCAATCATTCACCTTCATACCCGGGACTGTCATGTTGGGATATCCGCCTTCTTGTCTGCCCGGTGGAACAGGTCAGCCGCAGGTGACACTGAACAGCCGCGGGCAGATAGCCGTGCAGGAAGCCATCCCCCAGCCATCATCAAACAGGAAGCACCATGCAACTCACCCCACCCCAACCGCCTCAGGACGATGATGTTGAGGCGCTGCGCATTGGTCTCTCGGGCTACAACAAGGATCACGCCGGCACCCATCTACGCGAGCGGATCGCCAGCTTTATCAAGGATGAAGAGGGCAAGGTTCACGGCGGCATCATCGCCGACATCAAGTGGGGCTGGCTGCACGTCGACTGGCTCTGGATCGACGAACGCATCCGCCGCGACGGCTGGGGCGGCCGCCTGCTCGGCGCCATGGAGCAGTACGCCCAAAGCAAGGGCATCACCAACTACCACCTGGAAACCACCAGTTTTCAGGCCCTCCCCTTCTACCAGAAGCAGGGTTACGAGGTCTTTGGCCAGCTGCCCGATATGCCGCCGGGGCATATCAGTTACTTTCTGAAAAAGCAGTCATAAGCCGATGAGCGGCCGCAACAGCCCTGCAATAGACAAGGCGCCGGGTAGCCGGAGTTTCTCCTTCTACAGGCGCCTTGCCTTGCTCTTTGCGCTGCTTGCAACCAGCTCCAGCGTCCTAGCCCTGTCACTACACGATCTGGATCCGGCATTTGAGCGGTGCGCAGCGATCAAGTCACAACACAGCGCCACACTACCCGCGAAAAGCGACCCCTTCTGGTCACTGGAGAAAGCACAGCAGGCGACCGTGCTGATCTATCTGCATGAGAAAAGCATGGAGCGCTGCACCGCAGCAGAAGTCGATGCGCTGGCGCTCAAGGCGTTCCATCAGGCGGTTGAGGGAGACCGCAGTTTTCTCGACACCCTGATCAAGGCGAGAGCTACCACCCTGACGCCATCCCAGCAAACCCAGTTACAGCAAGTCGGCCAAGCAGAGCTGGATAGATTGGCCGGGATGAAGGAATTTGCTCAGCCTTTCTCGCTGATTGATTACCTTACTGGGCTTGCCAAAGTAGTGCCGTAACAGCAAGTACTTCGTTATCACTGCTGTATCGAACTGCCAATGAGACGCGGATCATGTGGGTCATTAACATCACCCAGGAAAAGTTAAAAACTTTAAAAAATCAATTGATCTCACTTTTGCTCAATGCTATCTTCCATCATGTTGATTAGACGTGATTACTAGCTCCATACAGTCAATGTGATTGCTTCACGCTTGACCTATAAGGTATCACTATGAAATTTAATAATGATCGTGAAGCAATCAAACGTGCTGTGGTAATGATTGAGAGCTTGATTGAAGCAACAACAAGGAATCAACAAGACGATATGACTAAGCAGTTGAGTGACGTGAAAGAACAACTGTTACTCGATCTGGATAATAGTGCACTCAACACTAACACTATTATCAAGACCATTGGTCTTTTTAAGTTCATTTTCGATTTACTGTCCGACTCCTAACACAGCACTCGCTTCACTGTAGGCCTTGCAAGCTTACAAATTTAGCTCTCCATAGCCGACAAATAATTAAATTTGTCATTAATGGAGGTGTAACAATAAAACACAGTGGTACAGTCACTGCAATTACTGGGGCCACCAAGTATTTTGGTAAACAACAACGAGCCCTCAATGCCGGAAGCACTGAGATAGTACATCAAAGTGATAGGTATGACAGCTACACTATAAAAATCTGTCTAAAACAAGTCTTTTGACTCCATTTGGTTATAGGTATGCAACATGAAAAGTTCATTTCTCTTAGCATAACCATTGACCGTACTGCAAAAAAGTGAAGCAATCACTTTTTTGTAAAGCAAGAGAATCTGACTATTTTCCTTGCTTAGGATAAGTAATCAACAGGTTTTCAATTTTGATTAGAGACTTGCTAACATGGTTATTTCCAATCTCAATAGGATAGAAAAAATGGAATTTTTCCATAAAGAAATCCTATCTATAGATATAGTATTGGAGGAACTATTATCCAGTGAACTTGGATTTATCTATGCAGGTAGAGACTCTGAATTAAAGCCTAAGCCTTGGCTGACGGTGGCAATAACGAGCGAAGCCAGAGAAAACTTTGTGTCTATATTCAACAAACTAAAACTATACTTTAAAGAACGGTCAGGTATCTTTATTAGTAGCGCTCATATGTGGTCAACTCTTGTTCACCACAACACTAGAGGGGGATGTGAATTACAAATTAAACATTTAAACCTTAAAAGAGAGTAAGTGATGACTAAAATTAACATGGCCTTTGCGGGATTCAAATTAAAAGGGCTGAGAATTAAGATGCAGTATAGTCTCGCATATACTGCTGATGCATTAGACATAACAACATCGTATCTATCATCTATAGAAAATGGAAAAAAATGCCCATCAAAAAAAATATTATCAAAGGCATCATCGTTATTCAA
The DNA here is from genome assembly GCF_001898585.1 of Aeromonas sp. 62-46. Classification (NCBI taxonomy): domain Bacteria; kingdom Pseudomonadati; phylum Pseudomonadota; class Gammaproteobacteria; order Aeromonadales; family Aeromonadaceae; genus Aeromonas; species Aeromonas sp. 62-46. Next base: position 149,857 of record NZ_MKUI01000047.1, read on the forward strand.
CGTGCCCATTGATGAGTTCAACGAACCATCTCAACTAATAGATGAAGTAAGAGATATAACAAACTCAGCAGAAATCTCAGAGATGATCCAGATATTTGAGGTATTGTTACGTGAGAAAAGACATAACAATAATAGCTGACATTCACATTGGAAAAAATAAAAAGCTACGAATTAGATAAATGGCAATATTTGTGCTGCCATTTATTTTTTTGCTTTTCTTGCTTGATTAAACCTCCTGCAACAAATACAAATCTGCATCATAGAGTGTAATGAATGAAGTGAGTTGCACCTCTTGTCACAATCGCGGTGTAATGCGCTCCGCTTATTGCACCCTACGCAGGCTACATAGCCGCCACCGGCAACCCCTTTCCCCCAAATCGGCCATTGCTAATGGTCGCAATGACCAATTCGATAAGCTGAGCAGCAGCCACGATTTTTGCACTGGCGAAACGATATCAAGAGCCATCGTTACACCAGAGAGACAATCCTGTTGGAACAAACAAAGCAAAGCGGCAAGCAGTGGCGGGGATATGCCCCTCCGATCTGCTTGCCGCTGTCTGTTATCACTGGGGATACGCCTCTTTAGCGACCCAAAAACGGTTCCCAATCTTTAAACACCGGCTGCAAACCCGCCTGTCGTACGGCAGCGGCCACTTCCCCCACCGGGCGGTCGTCGTGGATGGCGAACTGCTCCAGCTCCTCGGCATCCCCCTCCGCATAGCCGCCGGGCTGGGTGCGCGACTCGGCCGACATCTGGGTGATACCAAGGCGCACCGCGCCGTTGCGAAAGGTGGCGGACTCGCGGGTGGAGAGGGACAAATCCAGCGTGGGCGAGAAGAGGCGCCAGGCGCAGATAAGCTGGGCCAGCTGGCGATCCGACATGACCACGGCAGGCTCCAGCCCGCCGGTGCAGGGGCGCAGGCGCGGGAAGGAGAGGGAGTAGCGGCTCTGCCAGTGGTGGCGCTCCAGCCAGGCGAGGTGCTCGGCGACAAAGTAGCTGTCGGCGCGCCAGTCCGAGGAGAGACCGATCAGCGCCCCCAACCCGATTTTGTCGATACCGGCGTGGCCGAGCCGATCCGGCGTGGCGAGGCGCCATGCGATGTCCCGCTTGTTGCCGCGCAGGTGATGGCGGGCATAGGTGGGGGCGTGGTAGGTCTCCTGATAGACCATGACCGAATCGAGGCCGAGGGTTTTCAGCTCGGCATATTCGTCCTGAGAGAGGGGCTGCACCTCCATCCCCACCGTGCTGAAGTGGCGGCGGATGATGGGCATCACCTGCCGAAAATAGGCGAGCCCCACCTTGTGCTCGTGCTCACCGGTCACCAGCAGCACGCTGTCAAAACCGCGCGCCTTGATGGCCAGACACTCGCGCTCAATCTCCTCGCTATTCAAGGTCTTGCGCTTGAGGCGGTTGCTCATGGAGAAGCCGCAGTAGGTGCAGTCGTTGGCGCACAGGTTCGACAGATAGAGGGGCACATAGAAGCCGATGGTGTTGCCAAAGCGCTGGCGGGTGAGGCGCTCGGCCTCGGCTGCCATCTGCGGCAGATACGCCTCGGCGGCCGGGGAGATCAGCGCCATAAAATCGCTCAGGGTGCGGCGCGGGGCACTCAGGGCGCGTGCCACATCGGCGGCAGTTTTGGCGCGGATCTGCATGCCGATATCGTCCCACTCCAGCTCCTGCCATCTATCGAGAAAACTCTCCGACTTTCTCTCAACCCCCTCCCGGCCTCCCCCTTCACAAGGGGGAGGTGTTAATCCGCTCCCCCGATCTCCTACTTCACAAGAGGGCGGAGTCGACACTCCCTCCCCTGGCAAGGGGAGGGTCGGGGTGGGGTCATTGGCATGCTGACTCATAACGCCCCCAGAAAATCGGTAAGCGGGCTGGAGGCTTGGGCCTGCAGGGCGCGGGCGCCGAGGCCCGCCTTATAGGCGCTACGGCCTGCCTCACAGGCCAGCGCAAAGGCGCGGCCCATGGCGATCGGGTCGCCGCTCACCGCAATGGCGGTGTTGACCAGCACGGCATCGGCACCCAGTTCAAAGGCGGCGGCCGCGTGGCTCGGCGCCCCTATGCCCGCATCTACCACCACGGGCACATTGGCCTGCTCGACGATGATGGAGAGAAACTCCCGGGTCACCAGCCCCTGATTGGAGCCGATGGGGGCGCCGAGCGGCATCACGGCGGCGCAGCCCACCTCTTCGAGCCGTTTGCACAGCACAGGGTCGGCACCGCAGTAGGGCAACACCACGAAACCCTCTTTGACCAGCTGCTCGGCGGCTTTCAGCGTCTCGATGGGATCGGGCAGCAGATAGCGCGGATCGGGGTGGATCTCCAGCTTCAACCAGTTCGTCCCCAGCGCCTCGCGGGCCAGGTGGGCGGCAAACACCGCCTCGGCGGCGGTCTTGGCGCCGGAGGTGTTGGGCAGCAGCTTGACCCCGAGTTGTCGAAGAGGCGTGAGGATATCGTCGTGGGTCTTGCCCGGTTCGAGGCGCTTGATGGCCATGGTCACCAGCTGGGAGCCACTTGCCTCGATGGCGGCGGCCATCAGTTCCGGGCGGGCAAACTTGCCGGTGCCGGTGAAGAGGCGCGAAGAGAAGGTGTGATCGGCAATCTTGAGCATGTCAGCCTCCGGCCACTGCGATAAGAAGAGATGAGGCCCCGCCGCAAGGCAGGGCGCTCGAAGATGGGACTGCGAGCATCATGGGTCAGCCTCCCGCGATGGCGGTGAAGAGGTGAAGTTCATCCCCGTCATTGAGACGGGTCTCGGCCCAGCGGCCACGGGGCAGCACGGCGCCGTTGAGGGCCACCGCTACCCCCTGAGGGGGAATCTCCTGCACCGCCAGCAGCTCAGTCAGGCGCTGGCCGGTGGGCAGCGTCAGCTCGATATCGTTCAATCGGATCTTCATGGTTAATTCTCCAGGGCCGGGTGGGTGCTGCCGCAAACCGGGCAATCGGGGTCGGGAGCCAGCGTGAGGGTCTGCCACTGATGGGTCAACGCATCGAACCGGCGCAATGTGCCCGCCACCGGGCTCGGCATCCCGAGCAGCAGTTTCAGCGCCTCCAGCGCCTGCAAAGAGCCCATCACCCCGACCAGCGGGCCGGTGACGCCACTGGTCTCGCAGCTCTCCTTGATCTTGGTATCCTGCGGATAGAGGCAGGCGTAGCAGGCGTGCTCACTGCTGGTGCGCGCCATCAGCTGCCCCTGCCAACCCACCGCGGCAGCGGAGATCCAGGGCTTGCCCTGAGCCACGCAGGCGGCGTTGATGGCCTGGCGGGTGGCGAGGTTATCGCAGCAGTCGATCACCAGATCCACCTCCGCCACAAACTCCGGCAGGCTGGCGGCATCGAGCCGCTGGTTGATGGCAATCAGCTCCACCAACGGGTTGTGGACCGCCAAGCGCTCGCGGGCCAGCTCCGCTTTGGAGTGGTTGACTGCCTCGCTATCGAACAGGATCTGGCGCGGCAGATTGCTGGAATCCACCGTGTCGCCATCGGCCAGCCAGAGGGTGCCTACCCCGGCACCGGCCAGATAGAGGGCCAGCGGCGAGCCAAGCCCGCCGAGGCCCACGATCAGCACGGATTTATCCTTGAGCCGCGCCTGACCCGCCTCCCCCACTTCCGCCAGCATCAGCTGGCGGCCGTATCTCAGGTACTCTTTGTCACTAAGAGAAGCGGCATCAGAGCGCATGTTCAGCCTCCCGTATCACGGTGGCCGAACGCGGCTCATCCCCCGCCCCCACGGCGGCGAGCAGCCGCTCGGTCGCCCCCTGCCAGTCATCGCTCGCCGTGATGGCCGAGACCAGCGCGATACTGCCGACCCCGCTTGCCTTGACCGCCGCCACCCGCTCCTCGCTGATGCCGCCGATGGCCACCGTCGGCCACTGCGCCATCAGGGCGCGGTAGCGATGCAGCCGCTCCAGCCCCTGGGGGCGCGAAGGCATCGCCTTGGTGTTGGTCGGGAAGATATGGCCCAGCGCGATATAGGAGGGGGCAAGCTCGCGGGCCCGCATCAGCTCGAAGTAGCCGTGGGTGGAGATGCCAAGGCGCAGCCCCGCCGCCTGAATGGCGGCGAGATCGGCGGTCTCCATATCCTCCTGCCCCAGATGCACGCCCCAGGCGCCCGCCTCGATGGCCTGCTGCCAGTAGTCGTTGATAAAGAGCCGCGCCCCATGGCGGCGACCGAGCGCTACCGCATCACGAATGGCCGGCGCCACCTCTGTGGCGGGCAGATTCTTGATCCGCAGCTGGATGGTCTTGACCCCGGCCCCCAGCAGGCGTTTGAGCCACTTGACCGAGTCCACCACCGGATAGAGGCCGAGGTTGTGTTCGGTCGGCGCAAAGGGGCCCTGCGGCAGACGGGCGCTGCTCGCTTCATACAATCCAAAGCGGCGATCGAGCGGTGAGCCCGCCAGCACGGCACGGGGGAAGTGGGCAAGATCGGCAGGCCAGCCGAGATGGGCGATGGGACCCGGGCCTGCCCCCACCCCTTGCGCCGCCGCCAAGCCCTGTTGCAGGTAGGCGCGCGCCAGGGTGATGGCGTCCTCCACCGGATAGTCCTGCGCCACCACGGCGGCGATGGCGCTGGCGTAAGCGCAACCGGTGCCGTGACCGTGGCGGGTATCGAGGCGCGGCGCGGCGAGCCAGAATTCGCGGGTCTCATCCTGGTAGTAGTCGAGGCAGAGATCCCCGCCCCATTCAAGGTGGCCCCCCTTGACCAGCACGGCGCGAGCGCCGAGTTCGCGCAGCCGCCGGGCGGCGAGGCGCACCAGCTCTGGACTGGTGGCGGGCAGGCCGGTCAGGGCTTCCAGCTCGGGACCATTGGGGGTGATCAAGGAGAGGCGCGGCAGCAGGTGCTCGCGCACCGCCACCAGCATGCCGGGCTCCGCCATGGGGGTGCCGGTGCTGGCGATGGCCACCGGGTCGTAGACCACGAAGGGAGCCTCGACGGTCGACAACCTGCGTGCCAGCACCTCCACATGCAGCCGGGTCGGCAGCAGGCCGATCTTGATGGCGGCGGGTGGCAGATCCAGCCCCAGGGCATCGATCTGGGCGGCGAAGGTCTGCATCAGCACGGGGTCGACCATCTTCACCGCCACCGAGTTCTGGGCCGTGATGGCGGAGATGACGGAGCAGCCGTGCACGCCGAGGTCATGCATCGTGTGCAAGTCGGCCTGAATGCCGGCCCCGCCGCCGGAGTCGGACCCGGCGATGGTCCAGACTCTCATTTTGAGGGCACAGCCCAGGGGGCGGGCCGCCGTCACGGCGGACAGGTCGGCGGGGCTGACAGCCCCGCGCTCGCTGCTCACGCCTCCTCCCCTGCGGCCTGCTTCAGGGTCGCCGCCTGATGGTAGATCTCGCCGCCGGTCTCCTTGAAGGTTTCCGCCATGCGGGCCATGCCGCTCTCCACCTCGGCCACCACCCGCTCCTGCTGACCGTCCATGCCGACCAGCTTGATCTCCACGGCTTCCAGTTTCGCCGCATAATCGCGCACGTCCTGGGTGATCTTCATGGAGCAGAACTTGGGCCCGCACATGGAGCAGAAGTGGGCCACTTTGCCGGACTCCTGAGGCAGGGTCTCGTCGTGGTAGGCGCGGGCGGTGTCGGGATCCAGGGCCAGGTTGAATTGATCCTCCCAGCGGAACTCGAAGCGCGCCTTGGACATGGCGTTGTCGCGGATCTGGGCGCCCGGGTGGCCCTTGGCAAGGTCAGCCGCGTGGGCGGCGATCTTGTAGGTAATGAGCCCCTGCTTCACGTCCTCCTTGTTGGGCAGGCCCAGGTGTTCCTTGGGAGTCACGTAGCAGAGCATGGCGCAGCCGTACCAGCCGATGAGCGCGGCGCCGATGCCGGAGGTGAAGTGATCGTACCCCGGGGCAATGTCGGTGGTGAGCGGGCCCAGGGTATAGAAGGGCGCCTCGTGGCAGTGCTCGAGCTGCTCGGTCATGTTGCGCTCGATCATGTGCATGGGCACGTGACCAGGCCCCTCGATCATCACCTGCACGTCGTATTCCCAGGCAATTTTGGTGAGCTCGCCCAGGGTGCGCAGCTCGGCGAACTGGGCCTCGTCGTTGGCGTCATAGACGGAGCCCGGACGCAGACCGTCACCCAGCGACAAGCTCACGTCGTAGGCGGCGCAGATCTCGCAGATTTCGCGGAAGTGCTCGTAGAGGAAGTTCTCCTTGTGGTGCGACAGGCACCACTTGGCCATGATGCTGCCACCGCGCGAAACGATGCCGGTGAGGCGCTTGGCGGTCATGGGCACGAAGCGCAGCAAGACGCCTGCGTGGATGGTGAAGTAGTCCACCCCCTGCTCGGCCTGCTCCAGCAGGGTGTCGCGGAACAGCTCCCAGGTGAGATCCTCGGCGATGCCGTTGGTCTTCTCCAGCGCCTGATAGATGGGCACGGTACCGATGGGCACCGGGCTGTTGCGCAGGATCCACTCGCGGGTCTCGTGGATGTAGCGGCCGGTGGAGAGATCCATCACGGTGTCGGCGCCCCAGCGGGTGGACCAGACCAGCTTCTCCACTTCCTCTTCGATGCTGGAAGTGACCGCCGAGTTGCCGATGTTGGCGTTGATCTTCACCAGGAAGTTGCGGCCGATGATCATGGGCTCCGCTTCCGGGTGGTTGATGTTGCTGGGGATGATGGCGCGACCGGCGGCCACCTCATCACGCACGAACTCGGGGGTGATGTTCTGGGGCAGTCTGGCGCCAAAGCCCTGACCCGGATGCTGGGTGCGCAGGAGCTCGGAGCGCACCCGCTCGCGGCCCATGTTCTCGCGCAGGGCAATAAATTCCATCTCGGGGGTGACGATGCCTTGGCGGGCATAGTGCAGCTGGGTGACCCGGCGGCCCGGCTTGGCACGGCGGGCGCTCGGCAAATGTTCGAAACGCAGGTGATCCAGCCCCTCGTCCGCCAGCCGCTCCTGAGTGAAGGTGGAGCTCAGCCCGTCCAGCGCGTCGGTGTCATCCCGCTCCAGCACCCAATTCTCCCGCAGGCGCGGCAGACCGCGGCGCACGTCGATGGGGGCGGCCTCTTCCCCATAGGGGCCCGAGGTATCGTAAACCGGCACCGGCTCGTTGGGCTCGAACTGGGGAGCATCCTTGGTGCCGCCGACGAAGGTGTCGGCCAGCTGGATTTCCCGCAAAGGCACCCGGATGTCAGGGCGAGAACCCTGGATAAAGATGCGGCGGGAGTTGGGGTGAGCCATCCCCTTGAGGTTGTCGATAAAGGTCTGGGCGCTGGAGCGCTGCTCGCGGCGGCTGGATTTGGCGGTATCAGAAACATTGGTAGACATAGCAAAACTCACATTAACTGGTTGAAGTTATGGGTGTTTGCTTGTCTGGAGTTCGAGGAGAAGATGAACTTGCGGCGGGGTGTGCTCGGGGGAGTGAGTCGGGCATGGATCTTCCCTGCTCTGCCGTCCCTCTGCCCGGTGTGGCAGATCCGCAGGCCTGACGGCCCGGCGGGACAACCTCCCCCTGTGCGCCTGTGCCAGCCAGAGGCGGTCTGCCTCCAGCTGGCGGAAAGGTGTGCCTTCCCCGGCGCGGTAACCCGCAAGTTACCCTTGTTTCCCTTCGCAGGTCTTAACCTGATCAGGTTCCACGGATCCCGAATTAACGGTCTCAGCTTAGCGTCGTTCGACGGTCAGCACTCCGACAAGATGTGCGCCAGTATAAGTGGGGAAATTTAAAGTACAAGCCATTAACAAGGGGAAAGGGAGAGAGGTCTCACTCTTCGGCGTCGAGGGGATCCTCGGGGTCAGGAATGAGGATGTCGGTGAGGCGGCCCTCTTCATCCCGGCTCAGCACCAGGCGGCGACCCGGTTGCAGATCGGCGGCGCTGCCGTTGATCCAGCGAGTGTCAGCATCAAACACCAGCACGCCGAGATCCTGTAGCAGCAATGCCTGCTGATTATGGGTGAGCAGTCGATCCTCCGCCCGCCGCCAGCTGGCCCCGAGCGCCGGATCCGGCGCCCCGTCGAGCACCCGGATCGTCTCGGCGACGCCGTAGCGGCTCTGGATCGCGAGGTGCATGCCGGGCACTAGCCCGTCCGGCTGCGCCACGCCGTGCAGTTCGGCACTGCCGAGCTCCAGCTCAGCCCCCTGGAATTGCAGGCGCACCCCGTCGTTGTGCTCCAGCTCCACCAGCCAGAGCTCGGCGTCGTCGGCAAGGGTGCAGAAGGGCAACAGCAGCAGGCAGAGTGCGGTTCGGGTCATGGCAGGCGGTCCGGGGTCACGGGGTGAGGTTTAACTATGGCCCCGGACGGGCAATTTTTCCCGGTCCGCCCTGACCGGTCAGTCATCCTCCCGGCACTGGCTCAGGCGCATGCCGTCAAACTTGCACTCCAGCTCCAGCCAGCGTCCCTCGAACGGGGAGAGGCTCCCATCCGAGGTGACATAGCCCCAGATCCGCCCCCCTTCCACCGGCCCTTCCAGTTCCATCTCGTCCCCCTCTTCCAGCGCCTCCACCTCGCGAACGAGCCGCCGCGCCCCTGCCGCCGTCTCCTGCACGACCCCTTCCAGATCGACCCAGGTCCCGCCGAGATCGTCCTCATCCAGGCCATCCTTGAAGCGGGTGCGCTCATCGATCACGAAGGGAATGCCATTGACCATCAACTGGCCAAGCTGCCAGGTGGTGCGGCCCGTGAGCTTGAACTCGGCCGCCTGCACCAGACCAAAAGGCAATAGAATCAATAACCAGAAGGCGCGGAGAGACTTCTTCATCGGGGATCCTCGGGGTTACACTGGCACACAGGATGACCCATCCGGTGTGAAATGGCCGTGAAATAGCGGCGCAGACCAGGAGATCAGAGCATGAAAATACTGGTGGTGGAAGACAGTCCCCAGGTGGCGGAGACCATCATGGACTATCTGGCGCTGGCCGGGCACAGGGTAGATTGCGCCTATCACGGCCAGGCGGCCCTGCAACTGCTGGCCCAGGAGCGCTTCGACGTCATCATCATGGACGTCATGATGCCGCGCCTCGACGGCCTGCGTACCGTGGAGCGGCTGCGTGCGGACGGCATCGCGACCCCGGTGCTCTTTCTCACCGCCCGTGACAGCCTGGAGGACAAGCTGGCAGGCTTTCGGGCGGGGGGCGACGACTATCTGGTCAAGCCGTTCGCCATGGAGGAGCTGGAGGTGCGCCTGGAGGCCCTCAGCCTGCGTGGCCCCAGAGGGGACATGGGCGTGCTCTGCTTTGGCGATCTGACGGTGGATCCCGCCAGCGGCCGCGCCACCCGCGCCGGGGTGGAGCTCAAACTCGGCAAGATCCCGTTCCAGATCCTCACCCTGCTGGTGAAGCGCGCGCCACAGCTGGTGACGCGCCAGGAGGTGCTCGACACCGTCTGGGGCGACGAGGAGCCCGACTCAGACGCCCTGCGCAGCCACATCTATGCCCTGCGCAATGTACTCGACAAGCCCTTCCCCACCCCCATGCTGGAGACCCTGCACGGCCAGGGCTACCGGCTGGTGACCCCATGACGAACCCGACGCCGCCCCTTGCCTCCGGTCTGCCGAGCCTGCGCCGGCGCCTGGTGCTGGCGCTGGGAGGGGCCGGTCTGCTGCTGCTGGTGATCCTGAGCCTGCTGATGGTGGTGGCCGAGAACAAGATGGAGGAGCTGAGCCTGCGCCACTGGCTGGAGGCGGAGGCAACCCGCTATGACGACGACTGGTTGCGCCTCGGGATGGCGGCCCCCGCCCCCAGCCCGCGCCAGTTCTCCAGCTACTGGACAGAGGCGGGCCGCCTGCCCGCCTGGCTCAAGGCCTACCAGAGCCCCGGCTTCTTCGAGCATCAGCTGGGTCGGGAGGACAAGCACTTCCTGGTACGCGCCCACCCCTCGGGTCAGGGGCTGCTCTATCTGGTGTTCAACGACGATGCGGACGACTACCTCGACCCTTACGAAGCCAAGCTGCATCTGGTGACCCGCCTCATCGGCCTGGCTCTGCTGCTGGGGAGCCTCGCCTTCGGCATCTGGCTGGTGCGTCACATCACCAGGCCGCTGGAGCGGCTGCGCCAGCGGGTCGCCCACCTCACCCCGGATCAGGGGGACTTCGTGCCCGATGCCCCCTGGCAGGAGCTGCGAGAGATAGAGCAGGCGCTGCTGGCGGGCAAGCACGAGGTAGCCGCCGTGTTTGCCCGTGAACAGGAGTTCAGCCGCTTTGCCAGCCACGAGCTGCGCACCCCCAACATGGTGATCCAGGGATCCGCGGCCCTGCTCGGCAAGGTGAATGACCTGCCCGCCCCGGCAGCCCGCGCCGTCAGCCGCATCCGCGCCGCCGCCGACGAGATGGCCCTGCTCACCGAAACCTTCCTGCTGCTGGGACGCAAGGAGGCCGTGGAGCGCCCGCCCCAGCAGGTGGCGCCGCTCATTCGCCGGGAGCTGACCCGCCTCGCCCCCCTGCTGCAACGGGAGACGCTGGACATTCGCCTGCAACTGGACGAGGAGAGCGAGGTGCAGGCCCCCCTCTCCCTGCTCGCCATCGCCCTCGGCAACCTCTTGAAAAACGCCCTGAGCTACGCCGAGGGGCACATCGAGATCACCCTTCACGAGCAGGTGCTCACCATCAGCAACCCCACCGCCGCCGCGCCGGATCAGATCCTCGGCTACGGCTGCGGCCTCACCATCATCCAGCGCATCTGCGAGAAGCTGGGCTGGCAGATTGAGACCCACCTGGTGGATGGGGTCTTCAGCGCTCGGCTGGTGATGATCCCCGGCGCCCCCGGGGCGGCATAGCCCCCTCATCCCCGGCCCTTCTCCCCGGCTGTTCAACACAGCGGGAGAAGGGAGACACTTCCCGGCAAGCCCGCTGCCTTCCAGCCCCCCCCCCAGATAGCAACAAGGCGCCCGAGGGCGCCCTGTGTTTACCTGTCTGACACTCGTTTGGGACTCATTCCGCCGGCTTGTGCTTGCGGCTCGCCTTGAGCTCGAGGAACTCGATGATCTTGCCCGCCACGTCCTTGCCGGAGGCAGCTTCCACCCCCTGCAGGCCGGGGGAGGAGTTCACCTCCAGCACCAGCGGGCCGCGGGCGCTTCGCAGGATGTCCACCCCGGCCACGTCCAGCCCCATGATCTTGGCGGCCTGCACGGCGGTGGCACGCTCTTCCGGCGTGATCTTGATGGCTTCGGCGGTGCCGCCCCGGTGCAGGTTGGAGCGAAACTCCCCCGGCTGGGCCTGGCGGCGCATGGCGGCCACCACCTTGCCGTTGACCACCAGGCAGCGGATGTCGGCGCCGTTGGCCTCGCGGATGTACTCCTGCACCAGGATGTTGTTGTTGGTCTGGATAAAGGCCTCGATGACGCTCTCGGCGGCCTTCTGGGTCTCGCACAGCACCACGCCAATCCCCTGGGTGCCCTCCAGCAGTTTCACCACCAGGGGGGCCCCCCCCACCATGGTGATGAGATCCGGTACGTCGTGGGTGCTGTGGGCATAGCCGGTCACCGGCAGGCCGATGCCGTGACGGGAGAGCAGCTGCATGGCGCGCAGCTTGTCCCGGGAGCGGGAGATGGCCACCGAGCTGTTGAGGGCCATGGTGCTCATCATCTCGAACTGGCGCAGCACGGCGGTGCCATAGAAGGTGATGCTGGCACCGATGCGCGGGATCACGGCGTCATAGCTCTCCAGCTCCCGTCCTTCGTAATGGATGGAGGGGCTGTGGGAGGCGATGTTCATGTAGCAGCGCAGGGTGTCGAGCACCTCGACCTGGTGCCCACGGGCCCGGGCCACCTCGACCAGACGGCGGGTGGAGTAGTTGTTGGGCTCACGGGATAAAATGGCAATATTCATGGAAATGGCAGACCTGATAATCGGACTGGAGAGTATAAGGTGCCATGAACGACTGGCAACGCCAATCCTTTCCCCTCACCATGCGCGGTTCTGCAAGAACGGGCAAAAACCGAGAGTGCCGCACTCAAGACGGACCAAAGCCAGAGACCGTTCTGCAAGACGGCGCCAGCCACCAGCCCTCATGCCCGATGACGCCAGCGACGTCAATGGGGGCCGCGCAGCCCTTGCTGCAACTCAAGCAGCAGGGCGACCTCCTGCAAACGGCGCGCCGTGGTGCCGGCCCAGCCTCCCAAAGGCACGGGGGCCAGCAGGGTCTGGGCGATGCAGTGGCGATAGAGAGGCCCCTCATGTTGCCAGCCCCGCATCCCGTCGACGTCGTGATGGTGCAACCACTCCAGGTTGCCGCGGCGAAGCAGCTCGATGCGCCGCCCGTCTTTGAAGTGCAGGCAAAGCCCCTTCTTCTCCACCCCGGGACCTGCATACTTGTCGAGCCAGAGGGTCAGAGGCACCCCTGCCGCCTCGCCGCGCAGGCAGGCCCGCCCCTCGGCAGTCTCCAGATCCCCGCGCCGGATGGGCTGCCCCAGCCGGTCGCAGACGCCCTCCGCGATCAGGTGCAGGCGGTCGTCCCCACCCAGGGCCACCAGCAGTTCCCGGATCATCGCCAGCAGATGGGTGCCGATGTCGAGGATGACACCGTCCGGGTGGCGCAACAGCCGCCGATCCGGCTCGCCGGTGGCGAAGTTGAGGGCATAGGGATGCCCCGCCTCGTCCAGGCCGCAGGGTTCCAGCAAAAAGCCCTCCACCGCGCTGATATCGGCGAGGGTGGCCAGCCCGACCCCGGCGCAGCCTGGTTCCCGAGGCTGCCAGCCTTCATCCAGTTTGCCGCTCAGCAGCAACTGCTGGACGGCATTGCGGGCCATCCAGTGATCCAGCGCCAGCACCCTGGCCGCGACCTCGGGGTCCGCCAGCAGGGCGTGCAGGCGATCGTGCTGGGCCAGGGTGGCCACCACGGGTTTCTCCACCAGGATGAGGGGAATGGCGCTGGCCAGTGCCTGTTCCAGCACGGGCAGATGCAGCAGGGAGGGCGTGGCGATCACCAGCCGATCCAGGGGTTCGGCCAGCAGAGCTTCCAGGGTCGAGGCAGACATGACGCCGGGCAGGGTGATGGCGGGATCAAAACCCCATATCTCGGGATTTTCCGCCAGTGCGGTGAGTGCAGGTAGATAGGCTGTCTGCACTACGGCCCCCAGACCGACAAATCCAATCTTCATGGCAACCTCGATATGGCGTGCGTACCCGGCGCCTGCCCCGCACCGCGTGAGACGGGGCAGACGGGGATCAATGCAGGTTGGGCCCCAGCCAGCGTTCGGCCTCTGCCAGGGTCATCCCCTTGCGCATGGCGTAGTCTTCCACCTGATCCTGCTGGATCTGGGCCACGGCGAAATACTTGCTCTCGGGGTGGGAGAAGTACCAGCCCGACACCGCTGCCCCCGGCCACATGGCGTAGGACTCGGTGAGCTGCATGCCGATGGCCTGCTCCACGTCCAGCAACTCCCAGATGCTCCCCTTCTCGGTGTGCTCCGGGCAGGCCGGGTAGCCCGGCGCCGGACGTATCCCCTGGTAATTTTCGCGAATCAGTTCCTCGTTGCTGAGCGCCTCGTCCGGGGCATAGCCCCAGTGCACTTTGCGCACCTGCTCGTGCAGGTACTCGGCAAAGGCCTCGGCGAGGCGATCGCACACCGCCTGGATGAGAATGGCGTTGTAGTCGTCGTGGTCCGCCTTGTAGGCCTTGGCGATGGCCTCCTCGCCGATGCCGCCGGTCACCGCGAAGGCACCGATCCAGTCGGCCTTGCCGCTCTCTTTCGGCGCCACATAGTCCGCCAGACAGTAGTTGGGGAAGCCCTGCTTCTCGCTCTGCTGGCGCAGGTGGTGCAGCACTTTTTTCACTTCAGTGCGGGACTCGTCGGTGTAGACCTCGATGCTGTCCCCCACGGCGTTGGCGGGGAACAGGCCGACAATGCCTGCGCAGCGCACGCTCTGATCCTTCTCCAGCTGGTCCAGCATGGCGTTGGCGTCGGCGTAGAGGCGCGTCGCCTCCTCCCCCACGACGTCATCCTCCAGGATGCGGGGGAACTTGCCCGCCAGCTCCCAGCTCAGGAAGAACGGCGTCCAGTCGATGTAGGGGCGCAGCACTGAAATGGGCACGTTTTCGAAGGTCTGCACGCCGGGCTCCCGGGGCGCCGGGGGCTCATAGCCCACCCAGTCCAGCTGATGGCGGTTGGCCCGGGCATGGGCCAGGCTGACCGGCTTGGAGCGCGGCTGCTTGCGGGCATGCTGATCCCGGGCAATCTCGTACTCCTTGTCGATGCGGGCGACGAAGGCGGGCTTGAGCTCCGGGCTCAGCAGGCTCTGGGCCACCCCCACGGCGCGGGAGGCGTTGGAGACATAGACCACGGGCTCGGAGTAGTTCTGCTCTATCTTCACCGCGGTGTGGGCCTTGGAAGTGGTGGCACCGCCGATGAGCAGCGGCAGCTTGAACCCCTGACGCTCCATCTCCTTTGCTACGTGCACCATCTCGTCCAGGGACGGAGTGATGAGGCCCGACAGGCCGATGATGTCGGCGTTCACTTCCCGGGCCGTCTTGAGGATGGTCTCGCAGGAGACCATGACCCCGAGATCCACGATCTCGAAGTTGTTGCACTGGAGCACCACCCCGACGATGTTCTTGCCGATGTCGTGCACGTCGCCCTTGACGGTGGCCAGCACGATTTTGCCGTTGCTGGAGCCGCCGGACTTCTCCGCCTCGATGTAGGGTTGCAGGTAGGCCACCGCCCGCTTCATCACCCGGGCCGACTTCACCACCTGGGGCAGGAACATCTTGCCGGCGCCGAACAAATCGCCCACCACATTCATGCCATCCATCAGCGGCCCCTCGATGACGTGCAGCGGCTTCTCGGCCTGGGCGCGCGCCTCCTCGGTATCCTCCTCGATGAAATCAGTGATCCCCTTGACCAGGGCGTGTTCGAGCCGCTTGCCCACCGGCCAGCTGCGCCACGCCTGATCCCGCGGATCCTCCGCCTGGGCACCCGCGCCGCGATACTTCTCTGCGATGGCCAGCAGCGCCTCGGTGGCGTCCGAATTGAGGTTCAGCACCACCGCCTCGACCTTCTCTTTGAGCTCGGCCGGGATGTCTTCGTAGATGGCAAGCTGGCCCGCGTTGACGATCCCCATGTCCATGCCGTTCCTGATGGCGTGGTAGAGGAAGACGGCGTGGATGGCTTCGCGCACCGGCTCGTTGCCCCTAAACGAGAAGGAGACGTTGGAGACGCCGCCGGAGATCATGGCGTGGGGCAGGTGCTCCTTGATGTCCTTCACCGCTTCGATGAAGTCCACCGCGTAGTTGTTGTGCTCGTCGATGCCGGTCGCCACCGCGAAGATGTTGGGGTCAAAGATGATGTCTTCCGGCGGGAAGCCGACGCGGTCCACCAGAATGCGGTAGGCACGCTGGCAGATCTCGAACTTGCGGGCCCGGGTATCGGCCTGGCCCACCTCGTCGAACGCCATGACGATGACGGCGGCGCCGTAGCGGCGCAGCAGTTTCGCCTGCTCGATGAATTTGTCCTCCCCCTCCTTCATGGAGATGGAGTTGACCACCGGCTTGCCCTGCACGCACTTGAGGCCCGCCTCCAGCACCTCCCACTTGGAGGAGTCGATCATCACCGGCACCCGGGCGATGTCCGGTTCCCCGGCGATGAGGTTCAGGAAGCGCACCATGGCCGCCTCGGCGTCCAGCATCCCCTCATCCATGTTGATGTCGATGATCTGGGCGCCGTTTTCCACCTGCTGCTTGGCCACGTCCAGGGCCTCGTCGTAGAGCCCTTCTTTTATCAAGCGCTTGAACTTGGCCGAACCGGTGACGTTGGTCCGCTCACCCACGTTCACGAACATGGAGTCCGCCGTGATGATGAGAGGCTCCAGGCCCGACAACCGACAGGCCACCGGCAGATCCGGCAGGGCGCGGGGTGTGATGCCCGCCACGGCGTCCGCCATGGCGCGGATGTGGGTCGGGGTGGTGCCGCAGCAGCCGCCCACCAGGTTGAGAAAGCCGCTCGAAGCCCACTCGCGGATATGCTCCGCCATCTCGACCGCGTCCAGATCGTACTCGCCAAACGCATTGGGCAGACCGGCGTTGGGGTGGGCGCTGACATGGGTCTCGCTGATGCGGGACAGCTCCTCCACGTACTGGCGCAGCTCGTCCGGCCCCAGCGCACAGTTGAGGCCGAAGGAGACCGGTTTGACGTGGCGAAGGGAGTGGTAGAAGGCCTCGGTGGTCTGGCCCGAGAGAGTACGACCGGAGGCGTCCGTGATGGTGCCGGAGATCATCACCGGCAGGCTGTAACCCAGCTCCTCGAACACCAGGTCCACCGCGAAGGCGGCCGCCTTGGCGTTGAGGGTGTCGAAGATGGTCTCGATCAGGATGATGTCGGCACCGCCCTCGATGAGGGCGTGGGTCGATTCGGTGTAGGCGGCCACCAGCTCGTCATAGGTGACGTTGCGCTTGCCCGGATCGTTCACGTCCGGCGAGATGGAGGCGGTACGGTTGGTGGGGCCCAGAACCCCTGCCACAAAGCGCGGTTTCGCCGGGTCCTTGGCGGTCCACTCGTCCGCCACGGCGCGGGCCAGGCGGGCCGCCTCCCGGTTTATCTCGGCCGAGAGCGCTTCCATCTCGTAGTCCGCCATGGCGATGCGGGTGGCGTTGAAGGTGTTGGTCTCGAGGATGTCGGCCCCGGCGGCACAATACTGGTCGTGGATCTCGCGAATGACGGCGGGACGGCTCAACACCAGCAGGTCGTTGTTGCCCTTGATGTCGGTATGCCAGTCGGCAAACCGCTCCCCCCGATAGTCCGCCTCACCGAGTTTGTAACCCTGGATCATGGTGCCCATGGCCCCGTCGATGATCAGGATCCGCTCCTTGAGACAGGCTTCCAGCCTGGTTGTGACATCCGCTTTCTTGTTCGACTCTCTGCTCGACACCGCTCGTACCCCTTACATCCATGCAACTGCGTGATGCCCATCCTAGCAGCAATCAAATTAAATGGAAATCTAGCCGTCTATCTGTCCGTGGTGACGATTAAATATAACCATAAATAGGTAATGAGCATGATCTAACCCGGGAGTACCCTATGCCCGTCCTCAAGAGGGATACGTGCTTGCTGTTTACCAAAGAGAAAAATAACTATGAGCGTCTACTACACACTCTGCTTCCTGGCAGCGTTGGCGATCTTCATCGCCTTTGCCAACCAGTATGTTGTGAAGATCCAGACCACCATCGCCATCACTGCGGGCTCCATGCTGATCTCCGCGCTGCTGGTGCTGTTTGGCAAACTGGGTTGGTTCAATCTGGAGCCTCTCGCCATCAAGACCATGGAGAGCATCGACTTCCAGAACTTCCTGTTGAAGGGGATCCTGGGCTTCCTGCTGTTCGCCGGCGGCCTTGGCATCAACCTCAAGGCGTTGCGTAGCCAGAAGTGGGAAATCACCATTCTGGCCATAGCCGCCACCCTGCTCTCCACCTTCCTCATCGGCTACGGCTTCTGGTTCATCGCCAAGCTGCTGGGCTGGGACCTGCCGCTGGTCTACTGCATGTTGTTCGGTGCCCTGATCTCCCCCACCGACCCCATCGCCGTACTGGCCATCGTCAAGAAGATGAAGGCGCCACCCCAGATCGCCATCCAGATCGAGGGGGAATCCCTGTTCAACGACGGTGTCGGCCTCGTCATCTTCGCCACCGTGTTTGCCGTGGCCTTTGGCGGCGTGGAGCCCACCTTCGGCAGCGTGGCCGGTCTGTTCCTGCATGAGGCCCTCGGCGGCATCCTGTTCGGGGCCGTGTTGGGCCTCATCGCCCACGTGATGATCAGCGCCACCGACGACGGCTCCCTGGAGCTGCTGCTGACCCTCTGCATCCCGACCGCGGGCTTCGCCTTCGCCAACATGATCGGCGTCTCCGGCGCCCTGGCCATGGTGGTGACCGGCATCATGATCGGCAACTGGACCCGTCATTCCGGCTTCTCCGAGCAGAGCCAGCACCACCTGGATCACTTCTGGGAGTTGATGGATCAGTTCCTCAACGCCCTGCTGTTCCTGCTGATCGGTCTGGCACTGGTGCTGCTGGATCTGGCCTGGCGCGACTGGATCCTGCTGGTCATCGCGGTGCCGCTCTGCCTGGCCGCCCGCTTCATCAGCGTCTCCCTGCCCTATGTGGCGTTCCGCAAGTTCCGCAGCTACAACACCTTCTCGGTGCGCATCCTCACCTGGGGCGGCCTGCGTGGCGGCCTGGCCATGGCCATGGCCCTGGCCCTGCCATCCGGTGTCATGATGATCCCGGAACACAACGTCGATCTGCGCCAGGTGATCCTGGTGATGACCTACTCGGTGGTGATGTTCTCCATCGTGGTACAGGGCATGACCATTACCCCCATGATCACCGCCGCCAAGAAGGCCTGTGGCGACGCCTGAGCCCGTCCCTGACCGGCAATGAAAAGGGCTCCCTCGGGAGCCCTTTTGCCGTCCCCGTGGCAGTGAAAAACAGGGAATGATTGGGTGAACGCACAATTAGTGTTTGCTTTTTACACATTTCGAGGAGAGAATGCGCGCCGGCTAGTTAATCAGCCCTGATTATGTTCGCAATGCTTCACCTCACGATGAATCCTGCCAGTACCCGCATAACCTTCTTCTGATTTACTCGCCTTGAGAACCGTTCAGGCTGTCTGCCTGCGTTGCCCGGCTCTCACGGTGCAGACCCGATCTGCCCACTCCCAAGTAGCATCATGCATCCGCGTGGTCCTTGGCGCCTTCCTTGAAAGTGCAGACGCCCCTGAACCGGGCTGGGTATTCCTGCGCGCTCGTCCGCCATCGTGCTGACCGCGCCCATTGACCTGACATTTGCCAATACAAGGAGCAAACACTTAATTTATATAGAGAAATACCATGATGAAACACGTACAGATCCGCAAACCCCTGCGTCGCAGCAAACCCATCAACCTGCCCGTGCAAGAGCACGACGACGATGCGTTCCTGATCCAGTTCAGCACCCGCTTCAGCGGCGGCTTCGCCATCTCCTGTGATGGCATCGCCGGCGAGTTCTCCATCGAAGAGCTCAACTGATCCTGCCTGCCCAGGCAGCGCCCGATGCAGACAGGCCGCAACTCACGGCGGCCTCCTTGCCTGACGTCATAGTCTGCATGGCCTCACCACCCGAGCGATGACTAGACCCCGCAAGTCTCCTTGTCCGGCGCCTCCAGCAGCAGGCACTCCTCCTCGCCGGCTCCCAGCCTAACCCGTTTGCCCTGACTCAGCCCCAGCTTGGCGAGTAGCCGGACCGAGCGCTCATTGCCCGGGGTGACGATGGCGACCACCCGCTCGATGCCGAGCCGTTCACGGCCATCTGCCATGGCCGCCCGCGCGGCTTCGATGGCATAGCCCTGGCCGCGCCAGGCGGGCAGGAAGGCATAGCCGATGTCTTCACAGGGCAGGGTATCGCGCTTGATCAGACCGCAGATGCCGAGCCTGGCCCCGTCTTCCCGCCGCACCACCAGATAGAGTCCGTGACCGTGGCGGGCATAACTGACCGCAGGCCCCTGCTGGATGTAGTTTTCGGCATCCGCCAGGGTACGCACCCCGCGATCGCCGATGTAGCGGTGAAAATCACCATCGTTGAGCAGTTCGAGAATGAAGGGGGCATCGACAATGGTCAGTTTGCGCAGTTCCAGGCGCTCGGAGAGGATCATGACATGGGCTCGTTCGGCAGTAGAGAGTGTCCAAGACTGCTCCCGCCCCGCTTCCTTGGCAAGACCCGGACGATATTTTCGCCCCGGGAGCCGCGTCCCCGCTATACTGCCCACCCCATGGAACAGGCAGGAGAACGGCCATGACCGATACCCCCGAATTTTTTGATGAAGAGACACTGCTGGAGATGGTGGAGAACCAGCTCGCCGACGGCCATCCCCTCCAGGTGAAAGCCACCCTGATGCGCCTGGTGATGAAGGGCACCCCTCGGGAAGAGGCGCTGCAATACATCGCCTGCGCCCTGGGCGCCGAACTCATGGCCATGGAAGCCGAACAGGGCCCCTTCAACCTCGTCCGTTACGGCGAGTTTCTCGACAGCCTGCCCGAGATGCCCTGGGCCGAATGACCCGGGCCGATTAGGCAAGCCCCGGCGCCAGCCATTATCATTACTGCCACCACCAATGACGGGAGTATGGGGATATGCGCTGGCAAGATCGCCGTGAGAGCAACAATGTGGAAGACCGACGCCAGCAAGGCGGCAACGGGGGCGGCGGCCTGCCCATCGGTGGCAAGGGGCGTCTGATCCTGCTGGTGGTGGTCATGGTGGCGGGGTACTACGGCGTGGACCTCGGCCCCCTGCTGCAGGATCCGGCCCCGCAGAGCCAGCCCCAGCGTCAGAACTCGTCCCAGGCTGCAAACGATCCCCTCGCCCGCTTCACCTCGGTGATGCTCGCCTCCACGGAGGACGCCTGGGA
Source organism: Aeromonas sp. 62-46 (assembly GCF_001898585.1). NCBI lineage: Bacteria > Pseudomonadati > Pseudomonadota > Gammaproteobacteria > Aeromonadales > Aeromonadaceae > Aeromonas > Aeromonas sp. 62-46. Next base: position 170,181 of record NZ_MKUI01000047.1, read on the forward strand.
CGAGATGTTCCAGCAAAGCGGCAACCACTATCAGGCCCCCAGACTGGTGCTCTATCGCGGTGCGACCCGCACCGGCTGCGGCCAGGGGCAGTCGGTGATGGGGCCCTTCTACTGTCCGGCCGACAGCACCGTCTACATCGATCTCTCCTTCTATCAGGACATGCGCGACAAGCTGGGGGCCGACGGCGACTTCGCCCAGGGCTATGTGATCGCCCACGAAGTGGGCCACCACGTGCAGAACCTGCTCGGCATCTCCACCAAGGTGCGCCAGCAGCAACAGGGGCTGAGCCAGGTCGCCCAGAACCGGTTGTCGGTCAAGCTCGAACTGCAGGCGGACTGCTTCGCCGGGGTCTGGGGCCACTACATGGAAAAAGAGCAGGTGCTGGAGCGCGGCGATCTGGAAGAGGCGCTCAATGCCGCCCAGGCCATCGGCGACGACAGGTTGCAGCAGCAAGGTCAGGGCCGGGTCGTTCCCGACAGCTTCACCCACGGCACCTCGGCCCAGCGCCTCGCCTGGTTCAAACGCGGTTTTGACAGCGGCAAGCCCGCCAGTTGCGACACCTTCGCCGCCCGCTAGACGCCCAAAAGAAGGGCCGGAACCTGACAGGATCCGGCCCTTTTGCCATGCATGGGAACCTCAGTACAGGGAGTTGACGATCACCTCCTCCTCCCATGCGCCAGCCAGCGGCAGGGGCAAGTAGGTGGAGTTGGCCGAACGGCCGGTGACGAAGTAGATGTGATCGCCGCGCGGGAAGTGCATGGCGATGAGCGCCTTGCCCACCTCTTTCGGCACGCTGAACGCGTCCCAGCCGTTGCTCATCTTCTCCCAGAAGGCCGGATTCTTCAGGTAGCTCTCACCATTGGGGGAGAACGCCTGCTTGCCGCGATAGCACCCCGGGCAGGAGAAGAGCAGGGTGTCGTCGATGTCGAAACCCACCGCCATCGGCAGCAGCCCATCCAGGCTCCTGGCAATCTGCGTCACCGACACCCAGTGAAAGGGGCCTGCTGGGCCAGGCTCACCGCAATGACACCGGCGGGGCTGGTCGGGATTTCGATTGCCACGGCGGGCAGGGTCAGGCTGGCGGCAACCAGGGCAAAGCGGGGCGATAATGACATTAATCCCGATATAAGGTGTTCATGACGAACTCCCCAGGCCCAAGCCCCCCCTACCAGCAGGCTCTTTCGGCACTTCTTGTCCCCCGCTCTCGCCCCGGTGGGCTATAACTGCTGTACGCCTTCTAATGGCATTCAAATCAATTGCACCATTTACCGGAGATGCCATGGACGTGCACACCGCAGCTACCCATTCGAATACTGTCACTCCCGCTTCATCCCAGGCCAGACTGGAGGCCGTCGACCAGCTGATGGCCCGGCTCGAGATCGCGCCAGACGGATTGATTCTGGATGCCAACCCCCGCTTTCTCGCCATCATGGGATACCAGCTGGCCGAGCTCAAGGGTCAGCACTACAGCATGCTGTTCCCCTCGGAGGCAGAAGAATCCGCCGACGAAGCCGCCCGTTGGCAGGCGCTGCGAACGGGGCAGGCACAGGAGGGAGAGTTTCGCCGCCGGGATCGGCAGGGGCGGGACATATGGCTGCGAGGCAGTTGCAGCCCCCTGCTGGACGAACAGGGCGCGCTGGTTCAGGTCATCGAATACACCATGGACCTGACCGAACAGAAGCAGATGAACGCCAACTTCGAGGGGCAGCTTAACGCCCTGAGCCGGGTCATGGGCAAGGTGGAGTTTTCACTGGATGGCATCATCCTCGATGCCAATGCCCGCTTCCTGGAGACTGTGGGCTATCAGCTGGAAGAGCTGAAGGGCCAGCACCACAGGCTGCTGGTCGATCCCGACTACGCCCAGTCGGCCGACTATCGCACCTTCTGGGAAACCCTGCGCCGCGGTGAATTCCTGGCGGGAGAGTTCTGCCGAATCGGCAAACAGGGTGAAGAGATCTGGATCCAGGGCTCCTACAACCCGGTGCTGGATCTCACCGGCAAGCCCAGCAAGATCGTCAAGTTTGCCACCGACATCACAGCCCAAGTAGAACAGCATCACCAGCTCAAGCGCGCCATGGAGGAGGCGGAAGAGGCCGCCAGGGTGCGCGAGGAGCTGCACAAGTCGCTGCAGGAGATGTCGACCCCGGTCACCCCCATCTGGGACGGGATCCTGCTGCTGCCGCTGGTGGGGATCATCGATTCCATGCGCACCGCCGACGTGATGAACAAGTCGCTCACCAAGATTGCCGAGACCCGGGCCCGGGTCTTCGTGCTGGACATCGCCGGGGTCGCCACCGTGGATACCGGCGTCGCCAACCAGCTGATCAAGATCACCAAGGCAACCCAGTTCATGGGGTGCGAGGCCATCATCTCCGGCGTCTCGCCCGCCATCGCCCGCACCATGGTGGAGCTGGGGGTCTCTGTCGGCGACATCCGTACCACGGCGACCCTGCGGGATGCCTTCGAGATCGCCCTCAAGCGGGTCGGATCCACCCTCTAGGAGAGATGCATGCTGCTCAACAATGATCTGGGCATCGCCGACGTGGCCGACTGCATCGTAGTCAGCATGCGTCCCGACCTCGGTGACGAGGGCATACAGCAACTGATGCAGGCCCTTTCCCAGCGGCTGATGCTGGGCCGCCAGCACGCGGTACTGCTCGACTTCTCCGGGGTCATGCTGCTCGATCACCACGAATTCAGGCAGGTACGCAAACTGGCCGAGGTGTGCCGCCTGCTCGGTGCCGTCTGCCTGCTGGTGGGGCTGAATGCGGGGATCGCCGCCTTCCTGGCGCTGGCCGATGCCGAGCCCGGGCCGCTGCGCTGCTTTCTCGACATGGACGATGCCTTCGCCCATGTTCGCAGGACGCTCAAGGATGAGGAGTAGCGCATCATGCAGTTGGAACAGAGCCTTCAAGAAGCCAGCTACCCGCTGCGCCACGACATCGACCTGCACCTGACGGTGATGGCGGTACGCCGCCTCCCCTTCATCGCCAACCTGCCCGAGGTGGACCGTGCCATGCTCTCCACCGTGGTCTCCGAGCTTGGCAGCAACATCCTGAAATACGCCGAGCGGGGGGAGATCACCCTCACCCTCCACCATCCCAGCGGGCGTCCCTGCATCGACATCATCGCCCGCGATCAGGGACCCGGCATTGGGGATGTGCATCAGGCCATGCAGGACCACTACAGCACCTCGGGCACCCTGGGGCTAGGCCTGCCCGGCGTGCGCCGCATGATGTCGGAACTCACCATCAGCACCCCGCCGGAAGGGGGAACTCTGGTACAGGCCCGCAAGTGGCTGGGCGCGGCCCCTCTGGTATCCAGGCCAATCGCTCCCCTCGCCTGCACAGGCCAGCTGCACGCCGGCCTGCAACTGACATGGGCCAGCGAGAACCGCCCCTGCTATCCGGAACGGGTCTCCGGTGATCTGGCCTTCATCAGACCGGGGCCGGAGGGGGTATCGCTGATCCTGATCGACGTGAGCGGCCACGGTGCCTCGGCCAACAAGCTGGTACAGGTGCTGGAGGCAGCGCTGCAGCAAACCCACGAGCAGGAACCGGCCCGCCTGTTGCAACTGCTGCACCAGCACTGCATCGGTACCCGGGGCGCCGCCGCCGGCGTGGCCCTGGTCAACGGCGAACGGGGTGAGCTGAGCTATGCCGGCATCGGCAATACCCGCATCTGCCTGCGCGGCCACGAACCCTGGCGCGGCATCTCCCGCGACGGGGTGCTTGGGGAGCGTTTCCCCACCCCTTTGCTGCAGCGCCAGCAGCTCGTCGCGGGGGACGTGGTGATGCTCTATTCGGACGGTATCAGCGAATCCCTCAACCTGCGCGACGGTGCGCTGGATCTGGCCGCCGAGCCCGCCCAGCTGGCACGCCAGGTGATCGCCCACAGTGGCCGCAGCACCGACGATGCCAGCTGCATCGTGCTGCGCGTGCTGGCAGGAAAGGAGGACTAGATGCGGCAACTGATCGGCGAAACCCTGCTGTCAGGCCCGGCGGCAGCACTCACCGCCCGGCGCAAGGTGATCCAGGTACTCACCTGCCTCGACAGAAGCCCCACCTTCGTGGCACCGCTGGCGGGCGCCACCTCCGAGCTGGTACGCCAGCTGGTGGCGAACACGGAGCCGCTGCAACTGCAGTTGTGGCTGGAGCCTAGCACACAGGAGTTGTGGCTCTCGCTCTCGGCTGACGCCCCCATCCCCCCCGAGCCGGACGGCCGCCATTCATGTGGCATCCGATTGGTCGCGCACGCGGACAACGCCATCGCCCTGGTCTATCGCCTGCCCCGCTGGCCCGATGAACTGCTGCTGCAACAGATGCAACAGCAGTTCGCAGAACCGACCCGGGACGAGCTGTTTGCGGTGATGCAGGCCAAGAACCAGGAGCTGGAAGTGGCCTATGAGCTGGCGGAGGGCGCAACCCGGGCCAAGAGCGATTTTCTCGCCAACATGAGCCACGAGATCCGTACTCCCATGAACGCCATCCTCGGCATGTCCCATCTCGCCCTGCAGACCCGGCTCGATCCGCAGCAGTTCGACTATGTCAGCAAGATCCAGCGTTCGGCCCAGCATCTGCTCGGCATCATCAACGACATCCTCGACTTCTCCAAGATCGAGGCCGGCAAGCTGGATCTGGAGCGGATCGAATTCGATCTCGACCATGTACTGGAGAATCTGACCACCCTGGTGGGCGAAAAGGCGGAAGCCAAGGGCATAGAGTTGCTGTTCGAGGTCGACCACCAGCTCGACACCCTGCTCTATGGCGATCCCCTTCGCCTCGGCCAGATCCTGATCAACTACGCCAACAACGCGGTCAAGTTCACCGAGCAGGGGGAGATCCTGGTCAAGGTCAGCTGCCTGGAGAAACAACCCCAGGAGGTGTTGCTGCACTGCTCGGTACAGGACACCGGGATCGGCATGAGCCAGGAGCAGCAGCAGCGGCTGTTCCAGTCATTCCAGCAGGCGGACAGCTCCACCACCCGCAAGTACGGCGGCACCGGCCTCGGCCTCGCCATCTCCCGCAAACTGGCCGAGCTGATGGGCGGCGAGGTGGGGGTACAGAGCGAACCAGGCCAGGGCAGCACCTTCTGGTTTACCGCCCGACTCGGTAGGGGCAGGCGCAGATCCCGCTATCTGCCGAGCCTGGATCTGCGCGGGCGCCGCATGCTGGTGGCCGACGACAGTGCCAGCGCCCGCACCATCATGGCCGCCCTGCTGCGCAGCATGAGCTTTGTGGTGGACACCGCCGAGTCGGGCCAGCAGGCACTACAGATGATCGCCGGCGCCGAGCAGGAGGGACAGCCTTACGAAGTGGTATTGCTGGACTGGCACATGCCGGGGCTGGATGGCATCGAGACCGGTCGCCGCCTCATCGCCCGCGGCATGGGCCCGCGTCCCTATCGGGTCATGGTGACCGGCTACGGACGGGAAGAGGTCTTTCGCCAGGCCGATGCCGCCGGCTTTGATCGGGTGCTGGTCAAGCCCGTATGCGCCTCCGTGCTGTTCGATACCGTCATCGGCCTGTTTGGCCAGCAAACCAGTTCACTCACCTTCAAACCACCGCAGGTGACCCATCGCTACCGCTTCGACGGACTCAGGATCCTGCTGGCGGAAGACAACGAGCTCAATCAACAAGTCGCGCTGGAGCTGCTGCGGGCGGTCGGTGCCGATGTCAGCATCGCCGGCAATGGTGCCATCGCGCTGGAGATGGTGGTCCAGACCCACTACGACCTGATCCTGATGGACATGCAGATGCCGGTGATGGATGGCCTGGCCGCCACCCGGCTGTTGCGCGAGCGGGAAGACATCGGGCAACACACCCCGATCCTGGCGATGACGGCCAACGTCATGGCCGGTGACCGCGAACGCTGCCTCGCTGCCGGGATGGACGATCACATTGCCAAGCCCATCGACCCCGACAGGCTGTATGCGGCCCTGCAGCGCTGGGCAACCTCCTTCAGCCGCGAGGTCAACAGCACGCTCACTGCCTCACACGCATCACCCGCCACCGCCTTGCTGCCACAGTTGCAGGCGATCGGGCTCAACGCCGAGCCAGCCCTGCAACGATTGATGCACAACTGGGAGTGGTATCGGGATCTGCTGCAACGTTTCGCCCGCCAGGGGAGTCAGCCGATGGAAACCCTGCTGGCCGCCCTGCAGGCGAATGACCGGGAAGAAGCGCATCGACAGGCCCATACCCTCAAGGGCATAGCCGCAACGCTGGGGGCCGGGTCGCTGCAGGATGTCTCGGCCCGGCTGGAGAGCGCCCTCGCCCGGGGAGACGATGCCACCAGCCTGCTGCCGCTGGCCGAGCTGGGGCTGCAACAGCAGCAGCAACTGGCCGCCAGCCTGCTGACACTGCTGCCGGCCCCTGCCACCCCCGGCTTGCCGGAGGCTACCCCCGCCGAGCTGGCCCCCCTGCTGCACCAGCTGACCGGGCTGCTGCTGGAAGACGATGCGGAAGCCTTCATCCTGTTCCAGCACAATCAGGCCAGGCTCGCTCCCCTGCTGGGCGAGGCAGCACCGGCCATGCACGATGCCATGACCCGTTTTCGCTTCGCCGATGCCCTGGCATATCTGCAACAAGTCCGGGCCCTCAGACCCGATCTGTTCAACCAAGAGTGAGGCGCCATCATGCTCAACTTGCTGGATCCCGATACCAAACCCACCCTGCTGGTGGTCGATGACACACCGGAGAACCTCTCCCTGCTCAGCGCCCTGCTCAGCCCCCACTACCGGGTCAAGGTCGCCATCAGCGGCCAGCGGGCGCTGGAGATCCTCTCGGCCGGCACCCGGGTGGATCTGATCCTGCTCGACGTGGTGATGCCCCAGATGGACGGCTATCAGGTGATGCAGGCGCTGCAGGAGATGCCGCAGGTGCGGGAGATCCCGGTGATCTTCCTGACCGCCAAGGTGGAGGAGAGTGCGGAGGCGCACGGCCTGGCGCTGGGGGCCGTCGACTACATCCACAAGCCGATCACCCCCGCCATCGTGCTGGCCCGGGTCAGAAACCACCTGGAGCTGAAAGCGGCGCGGGATCTGCTGCACGACCAGAACGCCTTTCTGGAGCAGGAGGTGGAGCGGCGCACCCGGGAGAACGAACTGATCCAGAACATCACCATCCACTCCCTCGCCTCTCTTGCCGAAACCCGCGACAACGAGACCGGCAACCATATCCTGCGCACCCAGCACTATGTGCGGCTGCTGGCGGAGACCCTCTGCGAGCATGCCCGCTTTCGTGCAGAGCTGACCCCCAAGACCATCGATCTGCTGTTCAAATCGGCCCCGCTGCACGACATCGGCAAGGTCGGCGTGCCAGACCGGATCCTGCTCAAGCCTGGCAAGCTGGATGCGGACGAGTTTGCCCAGATGAAGCACCACTCCATTCTCGGCAAGGAGGCCATCGTCCATGCCGAGGAGGCGCTGGGGGTAGAGGTGGAATTTCTGCGACTGGCCAAGGAGATCGCCTGCTACCACCACGAAAAGTGGGACGGCACCGGCTATCCCTATGGCCTGCACGGTGACGAGATCCCGCTCTCGGCCCGCTTGATGGCGCTGGCCGACGTGTACGACGCCCTCATCAGCAAGCGCTGCTACAAGGCTGCCATGTCCCACCAGGAGGTGGTGCCGATCATACTGGCGGGACGAGGCAATCACTTCGACCCCGACATCACGGACGCCTTTGCCCGCATCCACCAGCAGTTCCACGAGATCGCCCTGCGTTACAACGACGACAAGGGCGAGCGGGAGTCCAATCGCGACTAGGCGGTGGCGGGCAGCAGATCGGTGAAGACGAAGCCGTCCCGCAGCACCGTCTCCCCCACCCGGATGGGCAAGGGATGCAGGAACATGGGGCCGTCCCAGGCCAGGGTGTGAAATTCCCCGTTCTCGCCGCAGGGATCCACCCCGGCGGGCAGGGCAGCCAGCAAGGCCGGACCGAATTCATGACCACCTAACCCGGCGTCCAGCTTGCCCGGATCCAGGGTGCAGACCCTGGCCTTGAGCCCGGCGTCGATCATCGCCTGCGCCATCTCGGTCGTGTCGCTGCCCCAGAGCGGGAAGAGCGGCGTGATGCCGGTCCCCACCAGTTGCCGCTCCCGATAGGCGCGCACATCCTCAAGAAAGAGATCCCCGAACGCCATGTGGTAAATGTCCTTGGCCTGCACATCGGCGATGAAGCCCGTCATGATGCGCCCATACTCCTCGTTACTGCAGGGCCAGGGCAGGTCGATGGTGGTCAGCGGCAAGCCCACACACTCAGCCTGTGCCAGCAGCAACTGCTTGCGCACCCCGTGCATGGCCACCCGCTCGAACGCCTGGTTGAGGGTGGTGAACAGCCCCACCACCTCGATGGCCGGATCCTGGCGCAGGCGATGCAAGGCCCAGGCGCTGTCTTTTCCGCTGCTCCAGGAGAGCAGTACCTTTTTCTTCGTCATGATCTCTCCAGCTACTTGCCGCACCGTGCTGCAAGACAGTGTTGCGAATTGTGCGATTTACATTGCGGGACACAAAAGCATACCCTCGTGGGTGAGCGTATCCCCGCAGCACACCGGGGAGAATAACTAAAAAAACGATGGGAAACATAAGGATATGAGTAAAGTCAGCACATCGCACGACCACGGTCGCCCCCTCAATCGACAGGATTACAAGACCCTGAGCCTGGCGGCGCTGGGCGGCGCCCTCGAATTCTACGACTTCATCATCTTCGTCTTCTTCGCCGTGGTCATCGGCGAGCTCTTCTTCCCGGCCGACATTCCCGAGTGGCTGCGCCAGTTCCAGACCTTCGGCATCTTCGCCGCCGGCTACCTGGCCCGCCCCCTGGGGGGCATCATCATGGCCCACTTTGGCGATCTCATCGGCCGCAAGCGGATGTTCACCCTCAGCATCATCCTGATGGCCTTGCCGACCCTGCTGATCGGCCTGCTGCCCACCTACGCCGTGCTCGGCATCGCCGCCCCCCTGCTGTTGCTGCTGCTGCGGATCCTGCAAGGGGCCGCCATCGGCGGGGAAGTCCCCGGTGCCTGGGTCTTCGTGGCCGAGCACGTGCCCGCCCGCCGAGTCGGTGTCGCCTGCGGCACCCTCACCGCGGGGCTGACCGCCGGCATCCTGCTCGGCTCCCTGGTGGCGACCGCCATCAACCGTGGCATGAGCCCGGGCGATGTGAGCGACTGGGGCTGGCGTCTGGCCTTCGTGCTCGGCGGCGTGTTCGGCATCGTCGCCATGTACCTGCGCCGCTGGCTGCACGAAACCCCGGTCTTCGCCGAGATGCAGGCCAACAAGTCCCTGGCCGAGGAGCTGCCCCTCAAGACGGTGCTGCGTGAACACAAGGGCAGCGTCGTCGTCTCCATGCTGCTGACCTGGCTGCTCTCCGCCGGCATCGTGGTGGTGATCCTGATGACCCCGACCTATCTGCAGAAGGTGCACGGCATCAGCCCGGCCGATGCCCTGACCGCCAACTCCCTGGCCATCGTCGCCCTCACCCTGGGCTGCATCGTCTATGGCCGCCTGATCGATGCCATCGGCAGCGGTCCTACCTTCATCCTGGGCTCCCTGCTGCTGGCCGGTGCCACTTACTCCTTCTACCACAGCCTGGCGGCGGGCACGGATCAGCTGGTGCCCCTCTACATGCTGGCGGGCTTTGCGGTGGGGATCGTCGGCGCCGTGCCCTACGTCATGGTCAATGCCTTCCCGCCGGTGGTGCGCTTCTCCGGGCTGTCGTTCTCCTACAACGTGGCCTACGCCATCTTCGGCGGCCTGACCCCTATGCTGGTCACCCTCTGGATGAAGAACGATGTGCTGGCCCCCTCCCACTATGTGGTCAGCCTGGCCGCCCTCGGTTTCGTACTCGGCATCTGGCTCTGGCTGCGCCAGCGCGGCCAACGCCAGGCCACCCCGCAGGCCGCCTGATCCTTCCCAAGCAAGCCCCGCACTGTCGGGGCTTGTTCTTTGCGGATATCATCGACCGGGTGGCGGTCCGCTGCGGACCTGCCAGCTCACCCCAATCCGTCCACCTGCCCGAGGTCCACTATGTTCTTCCAGGTCGTCTTTCTCGCCTTGCTGGCCCTGCTGCCCATGGTCAACCCGCCCACCACGGCCACCCTTCTGCTGGGACTGAGCAAGGGCATGTCCCGCGAGCACATCCGCCGCCAGATCAACATGGCCACCCTCTATCTGTTCGCCACCCTGTGCGTCAGCTTCTTCATCGGATCCTCCATCCTGGATCTGTTCGGGATCTCCATTCCCGGGCTGCGCCTGGCCGGTGGCCTCATCATCGCCTTCATCGGCTTTCGCATGCTCTTCCCCTCGCCAAACCAGTCTGCGGGGATCGAGGCCAACCAGAATATCGCCTTCGTGCCCCTCACCATGCCCAGCATGTGCGGACCCGGCACCATGGCGCTGGTGATCAGCGGCGCGGCCCAGATCGCCGAGCTGCCGGCCGAGGCCGATCGCGTCGTCATCTATGCCGCCATGGTCACCGCCTTCGCCCTGATGAGCCTGATCAGCTGGGGTGTGCTCAAGCTGGCAGATCCCGTGTGCAAGATCCTGGGTGCCACCGGCATCGACGCCATGACACGCATCATGGGTTTCCTGCTGGTGTGCATGGGTATGCAGTTCTGCATCAACGGCGTCAAGGAGGTGGCGCAGGATCCCGTCTTCCATGGTCAGGTGATGGAACAACCCGCTGCCGCCTTGCCGTCCCATGCCGGATCCACCGCCTTCGATCATCTCGCCGTGCCGCGCCAGCCCTGATTGAAAACGGTGTCATTTTTCGTGCAAATCCCTCCTGATCTTGCGCCTGATCATATTGCCTTCATCTTGATGGGGTAGTCTGGTTTTTGTACAGGCAGGGTTCAGAAGGTTGCCGCTAGCGTGGCATGTGCTGAGCCCATTACTTGAGGAGATATGCAAATGGAAAAGATGCTGACCGAGATTGGAAGCTACAGCCTGTTTCATGAGTATCTGAATGTGGTCGGTGCCGCCAGCCCCGCGCTGACCCGGATCAAGACAGGATGGGAGTTCAAGCGAAAGGATCGCCTGCTCGCCCAGATAAGGGTGGATGACCACGGCCACGCCCGCTTCTTCATCGACGCCCGCGCCATTTCGGTCAACTGACCCGAGCCCTTTCCCAGCCCCGGCGCCTGCCGGGGCTTTTTATTGGCTGCCCTTCAGCCTCTCCCCCCTCTAGTGCCATCGGCATCACCCCAGTCCCACCCAACCCTCTCCGTGCAGGAATTTTCACAGCTAATAATTAGAAATTAACGGAATAATTAATTATGCGACATTGATCTCATCATAGAAATCAAAAATCGATGATCATGTTCATCATCGAGAGGGATGTTTTACGCCGGGAGTGGCGATGACCTTAAGCAGAGGAAACGATGACCATTGACCTATCAAGCATGATTACCGAGACCCGCAACCCGGCCAGCGTCGAAATCGACCAGCTGTCGACCCTGGAGATGCTGCGCGTCATCAATCAGGAGGATCAGCAGGTGGCGCTGGCGGTGGGCCAACTGCTGCCCGAAATCGCCCGGGCGGTCGATGCCATCGCGGCAGCCTTTGGCAAGGGCGGGCGCCTGGTCTATATCGGCGCCGGCACCTCGGGCCGGCTCGGCATCCTGGATGCCAGTGAATGCCCGCCCACCTATGGCGTCTCTGCCGAGCAGGTGATAGGCCTGATTGCTGGCGGCCACAAGGCCATCTTGCAGGCGGTCGAGAACGCCGAGGATGACGCAGAGCTGGGTGCCCGGGATCTGAAGAACATCCAGTTCTGCGCCAACGATGTGCTGGTGGGCATCGCCGCCAGCGGCAGAACCCCCTACGTACTGGGCGCCATGGCCCACGCCAGCGCGGTGGGTGCCACGGTCTGCAGCATCAGCTGCAACCCCGGCAGCCCGCTGGCCCGGGCCGCCGACATCAGCATGGTGGCGGTGGTCGGCCCCGAGATCGTCACCGGCTCCTCCCGCATGAAGGCGGGCACGGCGCAGAAGCTGATCCTCAACATGCTCTCCACCGGCGCCATGATCCGCACCGGCAAGGTCTACGGCAACCTGATGGTGGACGTGGAAGCCACCAACGCCAAGCTGGTGGAGCGGCAAAAACGCATCGTGATGGAGGCCACCGACTGCGAGCGCGCCGTGGCGGAGCGGGCGCTGGCGCAGGCGGACAACCACTGCAAGACAGCCATCGTGATGATCCTGGCCGGACTCACGGCCGACGAAGCCCGCACCCGTCTGCAGAGCAGCAACGGCTTCATCAGCCAATGCACCCACTGATCGGCCAACCGCACATTGGCCAGGCCAGGGATGACCATCACATAACGAGAACAGGGTGCCAGGCACCCTGCTGACACCACAGACTGACTGGGTTCTTTATGGCAAAAATAACTGACACCATGATCGGCCAGATCATCCAGGCCATCGGCGGCCGGGACAACATCACTCACTGCGGCCACTGCATGACCCGATTGCGACTGAGCCTGGCGGACAGCCTGCATGCGGATCGCGATACCATCAAGCGCATCGCCGGCGTCATGGGGGTGATTGAGAGCGACAACCAGTTCCAGATCGTGCTGGGGCCGGGCAAGGCCCAGGCCGCCTGCGAGCTGATGAACGACATGCTGAGCGCAGGACTGGGGGCGCTGGAGGCTCCGGCTGCGGCCCCCACCGAGCTTGGCGACATCGCCTCGGCCAACAAGCAGGCACTCAAGCAGAAACAGAGCAGTGCGGCCCACCGCTTCCTGGCCAAGTTTGCCACCATTTTTACACCACTGATCCCCGGCTTTATCGCCGCGGGGCTGCTGCTCGGCTTGGCCACCCTGATCGAACAGACCCTGCTGCAGGACGGCGCAGCCACCAGCGGCATGCTGGTGGAGCTGGTCGGTTACATGAAGCTGTTCAGCAAGGGATTGTTCAGCTTCCTCAGCATTCTCATCGGCTACAACGCCCAGAAGGCGTTCGGCGGCTCCGGGGTCAACGGTGCCATCCTGGCCTCCCTGTTTGTGATGGGCTATGACCCCCAAGCCACCAGCGGCATCTACTCAGGCATCACCGATTTCTTCGGCCACCACATTGATCCTCGTGGCAACATAATCGGGGTGCTGATCGCCTGCATCATCGGCGCCTCGGTGGAACGCCAGGTGCGTCGCTTCATGCCGGACAGCCTCGACATGATACTCACCTCCTGCATCACCCTGCTGATCATGGGGGCCGTCACCTTCGTCCTGATCATGCCCCTGGGGGTGCAACTCTACAACGGCATGTCCTGGCTCTTCATCCACCTCAACGGCAACCCGTTCGGTACCGCCATCCTGGCCGGTTTGTTCCTCATCTCGGTGATGTTCGGCATTCACCAGGGGTTCGTGCCCGTTTACTTCGCACTGATGGATGCCCAGGGCTTCAACTCCCTCTTCCCCATCCTCGCGCTGGCAGGGGCCGGCCAGGTCGGCGCCGCCCTGGCGCTTTACAGTCGCGCAGCCAAGGACTCCCTGCTGCGCACCCAGGTCAAGGGCACCATCATCCCCGGCCTGCTCGGGGTCGGTGAGCCGCTCATCTACGGCGTCACCTTGCCGCGGGTCAAACCCTTCATCACCGCCTGCTGCGGCGGATCGCTGGGGGGGTTCGTGGTCGGTCTCATCTCCTGGATGGGCCTTCCGGTCGGCCTCAACACCGTGTTCGGCCCTTCCGGCATCGTCGCGCTGCCGCTGATGACCTCGGCCCAGGGGATCTTCCCCGGCATGATGGTCTATGGCCTCGGTCTGGCGGTTGCCTACTTCGGCGGTTACCTCTTCACCCTGCTCTTCGGCTGCAAGAACGTCGATCTGAGCTAACCCTCTCTCCTCTATCCAGCTGGCTATCTGGCCCCGAGCAATCGGGGTCACGGCTTCACTCACCCCGGCTCTGGCACAAGAGCCCACACAGGAAAGACAACAATGAAACAGTCCATGCTTGCCCTGGCCATTCCTGCCCTGTTTGCCGCCGGTACGGCGCAGGCCGCCGTCACCTACCAGGCCGATGACGGCTCCAACGTCGATCTCTACGGTCGCCTCGGCTTCAACGTCTCGGACAAGAAGAACGGCAACAGCCAGGGGGACTTCGACGGTCGCATCGGCTTTACCGCCCGCCAGACTGTCAACGAGCAGGTGGCCGTGATCGGCATGGCCCAGTACCAGGTCAATGCCGCCGAATACGCCAACAACGTGCAGAAGAACAGCAGCGACCTCACCGCCCGTTACGTCTGGGCCGGGCTCGATGGCGGCGAGTGGGGCAAGGTGACCGGGTCTCTTCCGGCCTCATCATGTTCACCGACATCGGCGACGTGTTTGCCGCCTCCGATGTCTCCATGGCGCGCCAGGCCAGCAAAGTGGACTCCACTGCGGTCCAGGTGTTCCGCCAGGACGGTACCCTGCAATACCAGAACACCCTCGGCAATCTGGATGTATCGCTAGCCTACATCCTCGGCAACGGCACCTCGGATCTCGACTACGGCTACAACGGCGCCCTGCGTTACACCTTCGACCTCGGCGCGGCGGGCAAGCTGGCACCGGTCATCGCCTACCAGCAGAGCAAGGCGGCCCAGACCGATGCCAGCAAGGTGGATCCCGACGCCGACCAGTACCGCTTCAGCGGCATCGGCGCCCGCTACACCCTGGGTTCGCTGATGCTGGGCGCCCTCTACGCGAAGGATCAGGTGAGCTATCGCAACGGCCGGGCAGAAAGTGAGGACAAGGTATGGGAACTGACCGCTGTCTACGACATCAGCCAGAAGTGGGCAGCCCGCGCAGGCTATCGTCACCTCGACAACGACGGGGGAGACGGCATGAGTCTGCGGGATACCACCCTGGAGCTGCAGTACAAGCTCACCCCGCGATCCTCCCTCTACAGCGCCTACGTGTTCCGTGATGGCGAGGATGGTCTGGCTGACAACACCATCACCAGCTTTGGCGGCAGCAGCAACAGCGAGAGCTTCTACCACCTCGGCCTGCGCTACGAGTTCTGATCCCCTGCCGGCCTCTGGCCGGCATTTTCTTTCTGCTGGAGCTCCCCATGATCCGCCTCCTGTTCCTCTTCATCCTGCTGCTGCCCATGACCCTGTCGGTCCAGGCCGCCCGGCTGGAGCTGGCAGACACCCTCGTCCTGCTGGCCTCATCCCGGGGCCAGGTCTCCCCCTTCGATCGAGCGCTCACCCTGCCCGCTGGCGACACCCGGCTGCTGGTACGTTTCGACAGCCCCCTCGACCCCGGCTCCACCAACGAGAGCCAGGGGCGCGTCCGCTCCGCCCCGCTGCTGCTGACCCTGACCCTGCCCGCCAGCGGCACCCTGAAACTGACCACTCCGCCGCTGGCCGACTCCCGGGCCATTCGCCACTTTGCCACCCACCCCAACCTGCGGCTTGAGACCCCCGAGGGTAGCCACCCCCTGTCGGCAACCACCCTCCCCCGCAGCCAGGACAGTCTAATGACGGATTATCAGGCGCTGCTGGCCCGTTACGACGGGTCAGCCAGCGCAGCCACCGCCCTGCCAGCCGTCACGCCCGTGCTGCCCGCAGCCACCCCGGGCGCCGTGCCCGTCGACCCCGAACTGCAACGGCGCTACCTCGCCGCCGACGAGGCTCAGCGCAAGGCCTTCCTGCGCTGGGCTCTCGCCCTCTGAGCCGGCACTGGCCCATAAAAAAACCACCCGCAGGCGGGTGGTTTTTCTCTTTAGGCAGGTCTCGGCGTCTGTTGCAGCCGGGCCCGCGTCACTCCTTGTTGAGACGGTCGATGGCGTCCCGCGTGCCATCGATGAGGGCCCAGGCCTGCTCGTCACGGCGCTGCACCAGACCGAGGAACAGGATGTCGGTGATGGTGTTCTGGGCGGTACGCGACGAGATGGAGGAGATGCGCAGCTCGTTCTCGTCGGCCACCGTGTCCAGCACCATGTCGGCCATCTGCCGCAGAGGGGTGTTGCGAAACGAGGTGACCGCGATCAGGGTGGCGCCGTTGCGCTTGGCCAGCTCGGCCGCCGCCAGCACATCCCGGCTGGCGCCGGAATAGGAGACCACCAGCTGCACGTCCCCCGGGCCCAGGGTCTGGGCGATGGAGATCTGCACGTGGCTGTCCTGGGCGAACAGGGTGGTGACCCCGATCTTGAGCAGCTTGTACCAGAGATCCTTGGCGGTCAGCGCCGAGCCGCCGATCCCCACCAGCTGGACCCGGCCAGCCTGGTTGATGACGTCCAGCACCCGCGCCAAAGTGGCATTGTCGAGGGCCTGGGTGGTCTCTACGATGGAGTTGATCTTCTCCTGGGCCAGCTTCTTGGCCATGGTCTCCAGATCGTCGTCCCGGCCGATGCCGTTGTAGAGATCCCCTACGTTGTCGGTCTTGATGGCGTGCTTGCGCCCCAGATCCTCGCTCACCGCCAGCTTGAAGGCGGTGAAGCCCTTGAACCCGATCTTCTGGGTGAACTTCACTATGCTCGACTGGCTGACGTCAGCCTGCTGCGCCAGCTCCTGAGAGGAGAAGTGGGTCACCTGCTCCGGGCACGCCAGGATGTAATCGGCGATCTTGAGCTCGCTGGGGGAGAGCTGACTGCGGATATTGGAAATTTTTGACAGGGTAAGCATGGATTCTCTCTGCTGCTTGTTCTGCGGCCCCTTACTGGGTGCCGCCCACGGTGAGCTGATCCAGCTTGAGGGTGGGCTGGCCGACGCCGACCGGCACGCTCTGCCCCTCCTTGCCGCAGACCCCGACCCCGCGATCCAGCGCGAGATCACGGCCCACCATGGAAACCTGGCTCATCGCCTCGGGGCCGTTGCCGATCAGGGTCGCCCCCTTGATGGGCGCAGTGATCCTGCCATCCTCGATGAGGTAGGCCTCGGAGGCGGAGAAGACGAACTTGCCGGAGGTGATGTCCACCTGGCCGCCACCGAAGTTGGGGGCGTAAATGCCCTTCTTCACCGAGGCGATGATCTCCGCCGGATCGTACTGACCCGCCAGCATGTAGGTGTTGGTCATGCGCGGCATCGGCAGGGCGGCGTAGGATTCGCGGCGGCCGTTGCCGGTGAGCGGCACCCCCATCAGGCGGGCGTTCTGCTTGTCCTGCAGGTAACCCTTGAGAATGCCGTTCTCGATCAGCACGTTGTAACCCCCCGGCGTCCCCTCGTCGTCGATGGAGACGGAGCCGCGCCGACCCGGCAGGGTGCCGTCATCGACGATGGTGCAGTGTTTGGAAGCCACCTGCTCGCCGATGCGCCCGGCAAAGGCGGAGGAGCCCTTGCGGTTGAAGTCCCCTTCCAGACCGTGACCCACCGCCTCGTGCAGCAGCACACCGGGCCAGCCGGCACCGAGCACCACCGGCATGGTGCCGGCCGGGGCGTCGATGGCCTCCAGGTTGACCAGCGCCTGGCGTACCGCTTCGCGCACATAGCCAAACGCCCGGCTCTCGAGCCCGTCCAGCTCGAGGAAATGGTCGTAACCGAAGCGGCCACCGCCCCCCGCGCTGCCGCGCTCACGGCGATCCCCCTTCTCGGCGATGACGGTCACCGAGAGGCGCACCAGCGGACGCACGTCGGCGGCCAGGGTGCCATCGGTGGCGGCCACCAGGATCTCTTCATAGACCCCGCTGATGGAGGCCATCACCTGATTGATGGCGGGATCCAGGCTTCTGGCGAACTTGTCCATCTGCTCCAGCAGGGCAATTTTCTGCTGCTTGTCGAGGGTCTGCAGGGGATCCAGCGCCGGGTAGAGCAGGTTTGCTTCGGTGCGAGCCCATGCTTTTACCTTGCCCTGCGCACCGGCGGCGGCGATGCCGCGAGCGGCAGTCACCGACTGTTGCAGCGCCAGCAGGCTCAGCTCGTCCGAGTAGGCGAAACCGGTCTTCTCGCCGCTGACGGCGCGCACCCCCACCCCCTGATCGATGTTGTAGCTGCCATCCTTGACGATGCCGTCCTCCAGCATCCAGGACTCGTGCCAGCTGCGCTGGAAATAGAGGTCGCCGAACTCCACCTGATGGCTCATCAGGCTGCCGAGCAGCTGTTGCAGCCGCCCTTCGTCGAGATCGTTCGGGGCCAACAGGGAGGCACTAACCTGGCTCAATAGACTCAAATCTTTCTCTCCACTCTCATGCGAGATGTCGTAACGGTTAAATCCACGGCCGCGGGCTCACAGCAGGCGGGCGTGTTGCAGCACCGGCATGGTGCGTTTCAATTCATCGACCAGGGCCCCATCCAGCGGCGCCAGCACAGTGCCCTGCCCCGACGCCCGACAGGCCAGCACCCGGCCCCAGGGGTCGATCACCATGCTGTGGCCCCAGGTCTGGCGCCCCGTCTCGTGGGTGCCCCCCTGGTTGGCGGCCACCACGTAGCACTGGTTCTCGATGGCACGGGCCCGCAGCAGAGGTTCCCAGTGCGCCTCGCCGGTGACGGCGGTAAAGGCGGCAGGCACCAGCAGCACCCGGGCACCGGCCCTGGCCAACTGGCGGTACAGCTCGGGAAAGCGCAGATCATAACAGATAGAAAGGCCGAGGGGACCAAAGGGGGAGTCCACCAGCACAGGCTGATCACCCGGGCTGAAGGTCTCCGACTCCCGGTAGCGGCCGTGATTGTCCGCCACGTCCACGTCGAACAGGTGGATCTTGTGGTAATGCCCCTTGAGCTCGCCGTCGGGATCGAACACCAGGGTACTGGTGTGGATGTGGTCGGCACCGGCGATGGCGGTGGGCATGGCCCCGGCCACCAGCCAGATGCCGTGGGATTTGGCCCAATCAGAGAGTTGCTGCTGGATTGGGCCATTTCCCAATGGCTCTGCCCCGTCCAGATACCCCTGCCGCTCGCCAAAGAGGGCGAAGTTTTCCGGCAGCAGCACCAGCAAGGGGCGCTCCCCGGGCAGACTCGCCAGCTCGGCGGCGATCCGCTCCCGGTTATCCTGCCAGGTACGACCCGAAATCAACTGCATGGCGGCTAGCCACATGACGCGCTCCTTCTGTTGGGCGAGCCGGTGACCGGTGACAGAAGGCCTTCTCGGCTCGCGGGGCAATATCTGCACTATGAGGGGTTTGGCGGCCGGGGGAAAGTCCCCCTGCCCGGTACATGCCCTCAGCGCTGACCCGAGCCCTGATGCTTGGGATCGAGCAGGAAGGGGGTGACCTCCTTGGCGGGCAGGCCGGGCGCCACCGCATCCACCGCATCCTTCTGGTGCTGGTTGAGCTTGATGCGGGCGCGATCCCGCCCCGCCTCCACCAGCCTGGGGGCGTCCAGCGGGCCGGAGACCCGAAAATCGATGCGGGTCACCACGTCCACCACGGGCTCCAGCAGCTTGGAGAGGGCCAGCACATAGAGCCCGGTGATGGGGGTCAGGGAGAAGGCCGCCACCACCGGCAGGGTGCCCCCCAGGTTCGGGGAGAAGCTCAGATCAAAGTCGAGCCGCCAGCGCACCAGATCCGCGATGCCCTTGCCCCGCAGGTTGCCCGCGGCCCCCTTCATGTAGAAATCGTTGTTCTCCACCACCCCCTGATTGACCTTGGCGGAGGCGGACATGGACTCGAAATAGAAGCCCTTGTCGAACACATCGCGAAAATCGAGGCGCAGCTTGCGCATCAGGGAGTCGAGGCTCAGCAGGGAGAGCAGCCGGGCCCCCTTGTCGTTGACCTCCCGCAGGGTGCCTCCCTCCAGCTGGTAGTCGGCACTGCCCGCCAGAGTCGGCAGGCTCAGGCGGTAGGGCACGTCACGCCAGTTCAGATCCAGCGCCAGCTTGCCCGGGGCATCCCCGATGGGTGAGGTGTAGCCGAGCCGCTTGAGCAGCAGCTCGCTGTTGCGGGTCTCGAGGTTCACCCTGGCACGGGTCTGCATCTGGCTGCCACGGGCCAGCCACTCGGCGCTGCCGCGCAGGGTGCTGCCCGCCAGGCGCATCTCCAGTCCCTTGAGATCCAGCCGGTTGGCCCCGGGCAGCAGCTCCCCTTTCACCTCACCCAGGGGCAGCTCGCCGAAGCGGCAATCCACGCAGCTGAAGGTGAGCCAGGGAATGGCATTCATGATGGCCCTGTCCTGGCGCTCATCGGGATCCGGGCTGAGATCGGTCCCCTTGCCGGACCAGTAGATGCGGGCAAACTTGGCATCGATGGGGCGCCCATCGGCCACCGGCACCCGCACCACCCCCATCACGTCGGGGCTGTCGATCATCACCTCGGTGGCCTGGTTCACCGGCCCCAGGGTGAAATGTACCGCCTTGAGGCTGGCACTGCCGATGTCGGCACGGGCCAGCTGGCCATCCACCCACCACTCCTGGGGCAAGAAAGAGGGGCCCACCACCGCATTGTCACTCGGCGCCGAACCGGCCGGCAGCCACTGCTTGAGACGAGCCAGCCAGCCGGCCACGTCCGCCTGCTGCTGGTTGATGGCGAGCAGCATGGGCTTGTCCTGCATCACCCGCGCCCCGGGCTGGCCGATGTTGACCCGCACCCGGCTGAGGTAGGGGACGCCGTCGCCGTACACCAGGCGGCTCTGCATGTCGATGTCCGCCCCCAGCACGGCGCGGATGTCGGCGCTGCCATCCCGCCCACGGGCCGTCACCTTGAGGGGCAGCCGGGTACCCGCCGCCTTGGTCAGGGGCACAGGCAGATCCAGCCCCATGCCCTGCAGGTTGGAGTCCAGCGCCAGCTGGAAGCTGAACGCCTTGTTCTCGGGCAGGGTCAGCCCCAGGGTACCGGACCAGTTGCTGCGCCCCTGGAGCATCTCGAGGGCCGGTATGTCCCGGCGCTGGCGGCGGCTGTCCCACTGCCCCTGGAACTTGAGGTCGGCCTGATAGCCGTGGGGCAGTTGCCGCCCCTGATAATCCAGGGTCAGCGGCTGGTTCCACAGACTGGCCTTGAGGTTGTGAATGCGCGTCTGCTCGTTGTCATACTCGAGCGTCCCTGCGACCCCGTCGAGGGGCAGATCCAGGGAGGCGATCCTCACCTTGTTGTCCTTGAAGCTGGCTTCCCCGCTGGCCTTGACCTCCCCCTCGCCATCCAGCGGTATGTCGAGCTTCACCGTGCCCTTCATGGGGCCGCGGATCTCCACCTCCCGCAGCGCCTGACCGACGGATCCCCCCAGCGGCGAGTCCTGCAAATAGTCGCTGATGGCCTTGCCCTCACCCTCAACCTTGGCATCCACGTAGAGGTGAGCCCCCGGATAGAGGTCCGGGATCCAGGCGTGCACCGAGTCGGAGCTGGCCTTGCCGAGCTGGGTGGCGCGGCTGTTCATGTCGAGGCTGGCGTTCTGGAACAGCAGATCGATCTGCAGGTCGGTCAGCGGCTGCCAGCCCGGGAAAAACTCGTAGGTGGCCTGTTGCAGCGGCACCGCCACCTGGAAGACGCCCTTGCCGTTGTCGTAGGGGAAGTCACGGAATTCGCCGTACCAGAGCAGGTCGGCCCCCTTGGCCTTGCCCCCCTTGATGGCGCCGCTCAGGTAGCTCACCAGCCCCTCATCCATCACCGCCAGGGGGTAGTAGCGATCCGCATGGGCCGCGTTCTTGACGTCGATCCGCCCGGTCAGGGCGAGGAAGGGGTGCTCGAACAGCTCGAGGCGAAACCGGCTGGCGAGGCGCAGATCCGGGTTGTCCAGGGAAATGTCCTGGCCATAGAGCACCCAGCCTTGCGGCGCCCGCCACCAGTCGAGGGCCGCACTCAGGCTGTCCACCGGGATGGGTTCCTTGAAGTGGCGGGCCGGATCCACCTTGCCTTTGCCCAGGATCAGGCGGGCGCGTCCCCCGTTCGGGGTCAGCCAGAAGTCGCCGTCCAGCTTTTGCAGACCGGGCACATCGTGCCAGGCCCGGGTCTCGAAGCCGCGCAGTTGCCCCTGCAAAGAGAGCCCCTGCCAGTCCCCGTCGGCCTGCAGGACCAGCTCCTGCAACTGGCCCCTTGGCCGGGTGCGCTTGAGGGTCTCGGTCAGCTCGGGATAGAGGCCGGAGACCAGCTGGCTCAGGTTGGCAATCTGGTCGAGATCGATGGCGGGCACATAGCCCTGGATGCGCGAGCCGATGCGCTCGAGCTGCAGGCGGCTGTGTAGCCAGGTGGCGCCATCGAGCTTGAAGATGACGTCGTGGCTGGCGAGCTGCCACGCCTCGCCGTCCCGGCGCAGCTGGATCTTGCCCCCCTGCAGGTCGAGGCGGTGCGGCTCCCCCTTGATCTCGTCTTTCCAGATCAGGTGGTTGTTGCCAAAGGCCAGCAGGGAGTTGCCGAGCCTGCCCTTCTCGAACTCGCTCCAGAGCTGGAAGTCGAGCTGGCCGCTCACCGGCGGCGCGCCGGCGTGGATCCGGGCCAGCATGGGGCTGATGTCCAGCTCCCGGGCCCCCAGATAGAGCTGGCCCTTGAGGCGGTCGAGCCGCACCTCGGGGGCATCCACATCGATGATGAGGTCCAGGGTGCTCTCCCCCACCCCGTTGATGAGATAGGCCTTGCCGACCCCCTGATGCCGCTTGCCGCGGTTCTGCCAGCGCAACTGGGCGATGTCGAGGGCGCGCACCTCCCCCAGTGCCGTGGTGAGGCTCAGGCGAGTGTCGTGAATGTCGAAGGTGGAGAGCTGGGTCAGCAGGAAGCGCAGCAGGGCCTCCTGCTGGTTCGCGCTCTTCCCGCTGACGGGGGTGGCGGGCTGGGTCATGTCCAGCGCGATGTTGCCGTCGCTCAGGATCAGCTGGCCAAACACCGGTCTGAGTTCGTTGAGGGAGCGCCAGAAGTCGAGGTGGGCCCACACCTTGCCAAGGCGCAGGGAGAAACGCCCCGAATCGGGGGCGATGGCCAGTCCTTCCAGCCCGATGGCCGGGCCGCGGGGAGTCCACTCCAGCCCGACGTGATCCACGCTCACCTCGAGCTGACTCTCTCCGAGCAGGGTCCCTATCACGGCCGCTCGGTGCTGGTTGAGCAAAGGGCCGCCCAGTCGTACCACGCTGACCAGAACGGCCAGCAGCACGAAGAAGACTCCGAGGGCCAACCAGCCCCGACTCAGCCAGCGATAGACCAATTACATCATCACCACATCGAACTGTTCCTGCCCACAGAGCGGCTCGGAGACCACCCTGACCTGCTTGCCGATGAAGACTTCCAGCTCCGCCAGACTGTGGGACTCCTCCCCCCGCAGGTAATCGGCCACCGAGGGGGCCGCATAGACGGTGAACTGATCCGCGTCGTAGGCGCGGTTGACCCGGATGATCTCCCGCAGGATCTCGAAGCAGACCGACTCCACCGTCTTGACCCGGCCGCGCCCCTTGCACTCGGGGCACTCGGCGCAGAGCACGTGTTCCAGGCTCTCCCGGGTGCGCTTGCGGGTCATCTCCACCAGCCCGAGCTGGGAGAAACCGTTGACGTTGGTCTTGGCCCTGTCCTTGGCCAGCGCCAGCTCCAGGCTGTGCAGCACCCGGCGACGGTGATCCTCGGACTGCATGTCGATGAAGTCGATGATGATGATGCCGCCGAGGTTGCGCAGGCGCAGGTGACGGGCGATGGCGGCGGTGGCCTCGACGTTGGTGTTGAAGATGGTCTCTTCCAGATTGCGATGGCCGACGAAGGCCCCGGTGTTGATGTCCACCGTGGTCATGGCTTCGGTCTGGTCGATGATGAGGTAGCCGCCGGATTTGAGCTCCACCTTGCGCTCCAGGGCCCGCTGGATCTCGTTCTCCACGTCGTAGAGATCGAAGATCGGCGACTCGCCGGTGTAGTACTCCAGCTTGTTGGCAAGCTCGGGCACGTACTCCTCAGTGAAGCGCTTGAGCTGATCGAAGCTCTGGCGCGAGTCGACCCGGATCTTGTCGAGCTCGGCACCGACGAAGTCACGCACCACCCTGAACGCCAGGCTGGGATCCTCGTAGAGGATCTTGCAGGGGGGGTACTTCTGCTTGCGCTCGAGGATCTTGCGCCACAGGCGCTTCAAGAAGGCGGCGTCCTGCTCCAGCTCCTGCTCCCCCACCCCTTCGGCGGCGGTGCGGATGATGTAGCCGCCCAGTTCGTCCACATAGCCGGCCACGGTGCGCTTGAGGCGCTCGCGCTCCGCCTCGGATTCGATGCGCTGGGAGACCCCCACGTGGGCACTGCCCGGCATGAAGACCAGATAACGGGATGGCAGGGTGATGTCGGTGGTGAGGCGGGCCCCCTTGGTACCGAGCGGGTCTTTGACCACCTGTACCATGATGTCCTGCCCCTGGCGCACCAGTTCGGCGATGTTGCCGGCCTGGAACTGCTCCTTCTCCTTGATCGCCACGCACTCGGTATGGGGGACGATGTCGGAGGCGTGCAGAAAGGCGGCCTTGTCCATGCCGATGTCGACGAAGGCGGCCTGCATGCCGGGCAGCACGCGGCTGATCTTGCCCTTGTAGATGTTGCCCACGATGCCGCGCTTGGCCTGACGCTCCACATGCACTTCCTGCAGCAGACCGTTCTCGACCAGGGCGACCCGGGTTTCGGAGGGGGTGACGTTTACCAGCAGTTCTACCGACATAAGTTACCTTGCCTTTCTAGTTTTGAATTCTGGCACGACGAACAACGGGTAACTCAGCAGCGCACTGCTGACGAGAGGATTACCGGGTCTGCTCGAGGTGTTGCTTGATCAACAGGTCCGTCTCCAGCAGGGGCAGACCGACCACGGCACTGTAGCTCCCCTCGAGGCGACTGACGAATTTGCCGGCAATGCCCTGGATAGCATAGGCGCCCGCCTTGTCGCACGGCTCGCCGGTGCGCCAGTAGGCTTCGATCTCGGCCTCGTCCAGCTTGCGAAACGCCACGTTGGTGGTGACCAGCCGCACATCGCACCGCTCCGGGGTGGCCAGAGCCACCGCCGTCATCACCTGGTGTACCCGCCCGGAGAGGGCTTCCAGCATGTCCTTGGCGTCCAGCAGGTCGGAGGGTTTCTCCAGCACCCGCTCCCCCAGCACCACTATGGTGTCGGCCCCCAGCACAGGCAGCGCCGTCGGCGCCGCGGCCACACCGGCCATGGCCTTGTCGCGGGCCAGCCGGCAGACGTAATCCTGGGGCTTCTCACCGTCGTTGCGCAGCTCCGGCACATCCAGCTTGAGGACCTCGAAACGGTAGCCCAGGCGGGTCAGAAGCTCGTGCCGGCGGGGGGAGCCCGAGGCGAGATAGAGTTGCAGTTCGTTGTGCTTGTTCATACTTCACTCAATGAGACGATGCGCAGTTACAATGCGTTGTTTTTATTCACATTCACTTGATATTGAAGCGACGCCGCACCTTGCGCAAGACCATAAAAATCCAGGGCCATATTAACATCGTCGTCAACGTCGACCAAAAGTAGGCGAAGTTGAGGCTGGCCCGGCTGAACAGATGCTCCGCCCAGAACACGGTGATCTTCCCCACCAGGGAGAGCAGACCGATGATCAGCGCCTGCTGCCAGAGGGAGAAGTTGCGGATCTTCTGGAACTGGAATGCCGCCAGGTAGGTGGTGATGGCCATGGCCATGGCCCGCACGCCGAGGGTGCTGCCGAGCAGCACGTCCAGCAGCAGGCCCGCCACCCAGGCGGTGCCGACGTTGGTCCGGTGCGGCAGCGCCAGCGCCCAGTAGATGAGCACCATGGCGAGCCAGTCCGGACGGAAGGGTTCGAATTGAAAGGGAAGCGGCAGGATGGAGAGGCACAGGGCCAGCAGGATCGAACACCAGATCCAGATCCTGCCGCTGGCGGGTTGCAGCATCAGCGCGTCGCCCCCGCCGCCGAGGTTGCCGTGGCCGCCGAGGCGCTCGCCGCAGGCTCAAGGGCATCCTTGTCGTGTACTTCCGGTTTCTTGTCGGTCCACAGCAGCAGCAGGTAGCGCAGACGGTCCAGCGCCACCAGCGGCTTGGCCTCGATCTGGGCGAAGGGCTTGCCCTCCACGTAGTCGGAGCGGGTCACGGTCGCCACCGGATAACCTTCCGGGAAGCGGCCGCCCAGGCCCGAGGTGACCAGCAGATCGCCGACCTGGACGTCGGTGTTGCGGGGCAGGTTGCGCAGCTCCAGCTTGTCCAGCTCACCGCTGCCGGAGGCGATGGCGCGCAAGTCGTTGCGCAACACCCGCACCGGGATGCCGTGGCTGGAGTCGGTGATGAGCAGGACGCGACTGGTGGTGGAGCCCACGTGGAGCACCTGACCGACCACCCCCTGATCGTTGATCACCGGCTGGCCGTTGTAGACGCCGTCCAGCGCCCCCTTGTTGATCAGCACCTGATGGCTGAAGGGGTCGGAATCCACCGACAGCAGCTCGGCCACCATCTTGCGGGACTCCTTGTGTACCGGCGACCCCAGCAGCTCGCGCAGACGCTGGTTCTCGTGCTCCAGCTGATCCATCTTGAGCAGGCGCGAGCGCAGGGTGAACAGTTGCTGCTCCTGCTGCTTGGTCTGCTCGATGAGATCGGCGCGGGTCTGCACTTGGGTCGACATGGTGTCGAGCAGGGTGCCGGGGGCGTTGGCGATGTATTGCAGCGGGCTCACCAGGGAGCTCAGATAAACGCGGACATGGCTGAACACACCGAAGCGGGAATCCGCGACGATGGCAGCGACGGAGATGATGACGGCGAGAAACAACCGTAACTGAAGCGAAGGGCCTCTACCGAAGATGGGTTTCATGAGTCGTCAAAAAAGAGCCGGCGCTCGGCCGGCTTTGGGTCTTATTCGTAGTGGAACAGATCGCCACCGTGCATATCGATCAGCTCCAGCGCCTTGCCACCGCCACGGGCGACACAGGTGAGGGGATCTTCAGCCACGACGACCGGGATGCCGGTCTCTTCCATCAGCAGACGGTCGATGTCCTTGAGCAGGGCGCCACCACCGGTCAGCACCATGCCGCGCTCGGAGATGTCGGACGCCAGCTCGGGCGGGGATTGCTCCAGGGCCACCATGACGGCGGAGACGATGCCGGAGAGCGGCTCTTGCAGCGCTTCCAGGATCTCGTTGGAGTTCAGGGTGAAGCTGCGGGGCACACCCTCGGCCAGGTTGCGACCGCGTACTTCGATCTCGCGCACCTCTTCGCCCGGATAGGCGGAGCCGATCTCGTGCTTGATGCGCTCGGCGGTGGCTTCCCCGATCAGGCTGCCGTAGTTGCGACGGACGTAGCTGATGATGGCTTCGTCGAACTTGTCGCCACCGATACGGACGGACTGGGAGTAGACCACGCCGTTCAGGGAGATGATGGCCACTTCGGTGGTACCGCCACCGATGTCCACCACCATGGAACCGGTCGCTTCGGAGACCGGCAGGCCGGCACCGATGGCGGCAGCCATGGGTTCATCGATCAGGTAAACCTCGCGGGCGCCGGCGCCCAGAGCGGATTCCTTGATGGCGCGACGTTCCACCTGGGTGGAGCCGCAGGGTACGCACACCAGCACGCGCGGGCTGGGGCGGAAATAGTTGTTGTCGTGAACCTGTTTGATGAAGTGCTGCAGCATCTTCTCGGTCACGTAGAAATCGGCGATCACGCCGTCTTTCATCGGGCGAATGGCGGAGATGTTACCCGGGGTACGACCCAGCATCTGCTTGGCGGCATGACCGACAGCAGCGACCGATTTGGCGTTCCCGCGCTCTTGGCGAATGGCGACAACTGAGGGTTCGTTAAGGACGATCCCTTGATCTTTTACATAGATCAGGGTGTTGGCAGTTCCCAAGTCGATCGACAGATCGTTGGAAAAGACGCCTCTGAGCTTTTTGAACATGGCTACGGGAAATCCTAAGAATTTGGAGGTGCAGAAAACCGGCTAACTTTACCAATGCCCACCCCAATGGGCAAGCGCTCAAACTGTCGCCAATCAATCAGGCGCGACAAAAATGCGAGTCATCACTCACCCGCTCAGGCCGACAAACACTACGAAACAAGGAGATAAGACGCCACTGTACAGCAATGCGTCTATCTCCTCGTGTCAGCCCGGGTGTCAGGGCATCACTTCGCGGCGATAAATAATTCTGTCATTACCCCGATCCCGGCCAAAAATTGCCTCTCCCAGCAGGTGATCCGCCGTGGCCGGATCCGCCAGCCAAACGGGGGAGAGGGGCTGTTTGTCCAGCAGGATCTCGTAGGGAATGCGCACACTCTGGTTCGGCGCGGCGAAATGGAACCGGGTCTCCCCACCATTGATGCGAACATCGCTGCCGCCAGGGGCAACCGGCCCCAGGCCGAGACGGATCCGGGGGCCATCCTTGAGGCCCAGATCTCCGGTCGCGGCGTCGTAATGCTGCTCGCCATCGGTAAAGCGAATGCCATCGTTCGCGAGGGATATCCGGGTACAGAGATCGTCCTGATTCACCCGCCACTGGCCCCCTTCGAAATATTGCACCTGAAGCGGCAGCGCCAGCGGGGCGCTGGCCGCCCCCTGACGAGTGCTGGCCAGCAGGCGGCCGTAATAGGCGATCATGGTGTCGTTCTTCCCTTGCAAAATAGAGAGCTGCCTGGCGGTGCAGTTCACCCCGCTCTGGCAGTTGCCGCTGACGGCCGGATTCATGTTCCGACCGCTGAGGAAGCTGGTCTCAGGAGTCTCACCGTCCGTCACTCTGAGCCCTAGTCGCAGGAGCGGCAAGGGCTCTTCCGGTGCGGTCAGGCTAGGGGTCAGTTCGCGCAGCCGCATAAAGCGGGTTTGACCTGACTGCTTGCCTGTTCCTTCGGTCCAGCTGGCGGCCAGAGGTGCCAACCGATTGGATCTGTCCACCCCGTCCTGATTGTTGGCGGCCACCAGGGTGAGGGCCCCTCTGGCAAAGGCATCACGGTAGTTCCTCGTGACACTCCCTTCCTTGTTGCGCGCCTCCACCACCGTCTGTATCCCGAATGGCTGGCTCATATAGCTGAAACCGCCGCAGGCCGGGGTGACGGTACCGCTCGTCATGTTGAAGTCCCAGGGTACGAAGCGCCCCAACGGTACGCTGGTGGCGGGAGGGATGGTGTAACCGAAATAGCCCGTTGATACTGTGCTTCCCTCTGGCAACGTAGCCGCTGGTGGCGTCGCCTTGATCCTGAAGACCCCGACCTCGTTGAGGCTGAGGGCGGGTGTATTGAGGCTGGCACTGGCTGCAACGTGGCTGTACCTGGTCGGGGTGACCTGGGCGACCACACCACCCTGAGGAGCCACCAGCTCGCTGGTCAGGGCGATGTCGGACAACACGAAGTTGGGGGTGGTGCCATTGCCGGTGCAGATATCCCCATCGCTGTCGCTCTGCCACGCCATGGCCTGGATATTGAGCGAGAAGCTGTCTCCCGTCCTCTTGAACACAGGGCAGGTGATATCACCTGCCGCGCAGGCCCCCTGGGTGGGCGTGATGCAGAGCCCTACCGGGCGGCTCACGAACAGATCCGAGCCCGTCATCACCAGCCCTGCGGTATCACCGCTGCCATCGTGGCGGGCATTGAGCCGCATCTGGCCCGCATCCGGGTAGCTCACCGTCAGGGTAGTCTCCCCTTTGCTATCGAAGCTCAGGTTGCTGATGGTGGACGCCCCCTGCGACGTAGCGATGGCATTGCCGTTGACCGTCACCTTGCTGCCGAAGGTGTTGCTCGCCGGGCTCACATAGTCGCTCCAGAAACGAACAGGTTTGCTCACACCGGCAAAGCTCGGCACGCACTGCTGGCTGGCATCGTCTTTCTTGACTGCCTTCATCACCACCTGCTGCGGCCTGTTCGCCAGGGTATCCAGCACATCGAACACGAAGCCGCTGTCGGCAAAGCTCAAGGTACAGGCGGCGGCGCTCAGGGCACCACTGCCGGCGCGGCACAGGGTGGTGCTCAGGGGTTTGGTGGACGGCGTCGAGCCGCTCACCCCCACTGTGATGGCCGTCGCCAGATTGTTGCGTAGCTGCAAGGTGGTCGTGCCGCCGCTGAAATTCACGGTGGCCGTGTTGCCGTTGTAGCTCACCTGGCTGTCGGCTATCCAGCCGTTGCTGCCATTCTTGAGGGGGGTCAGGATGGCGCTCACCGGGTCCGTGAACAGTTGGCTGCAACTGGCGTTGGCGCAGGCCCGTATGACGAGGGTCTCCGGGTTGCAGGTCAGGGCCTGACCGGAGTGATCGAACTCGAAGTGATCGATCTGGGTGCCCACCGGATTGGATTTGAGGGCGCAGATCCGGACGTTGTCGAGCTCATGGTAGTTCGTCACAGAACCGGTGGAGCCGGTGAGCGACAGCAGGAAGTTGGCGGGCACCGCCGCCTGCCCCGTCTGGTTCACCATATTGATGGGCCCCACCAGCATGGTGTAGCCCGAGCCCGTGTTCCGCTCAACCGACGCAAGTGAACTGCCGGCAGTGCGCGAGTCAATGGTGATGCGGTAACGATGGGGGCGGTTGCCATTGGTTCCGCTGTCCACTGCCGGGCTCAGGTTGCTCGCCGTTCCCGCCAGATAGCGATAGCCCGAGGTCCCCGAGCTGGCACCGGAGCCACGAATGGAAACGGCCTGAGGACGAGACCCGGGATTATAGGAGCCCCCCTCGTTGGCATAGTTGCCGTATTCGTCGATACCGACCCCCATCCAGCCACCGGCAAAACCGCTGATCCCGGTCTTGAAGCCATAACCCAGCGGGCCACCGAAGGCGCCGGGCTGGGGCGTGATCGTCGCATCGGAGAGCACCACCGCCATCCCGTCCGCCCCGCTCGAGCCGGAGGTCTTGTAGGCATACTGATCGAACTCGATAGTCACCAGATTGCTGGCCCCCGGGAAGAGGCGCTGGAAGGTCGCAGAGGTGGCCTGGTTGGTCGTATTCTGGGTCAGCCGCAGGCGACCGTTTTGCAAAGAGGGCAAGGTGCTGCCATTGCGTTGAGCCACCACCCAGTCGCTGCCAAGGGTGCTGGCGGAGAAGTCGTCGCTGAAACAGGTCAGTGGGTCTTCACACATGCCCGGCCAGTCGCCGTTGAAGGGCTCGTGGATCACCTTGCTGTTGTTGGTCATGGAGACGTTCACCGCCGACACGGCACCGGTCAGCACGGCCTGACCACTCATGGCCAGATCCCCGGTGTTCACATAGAGAATGGCGTTGAGTTTGGTGTTGCCGCTCATGGTGACCTTGCCGAAGTGATACATCATCAGGTCGTTGGCCTTGCCCCCGGCATTGACCTCCATCTGGTCGCTCAGGGCCAGATCGCTCTTGATGTACAACCTCGCGGCACTGCCGCTGTCAAAGATCAGCTTGTCGTTCTGACCGAGCTCCATCTTGTCTATCCAGTGGTTGCCGCCACGAAAGTAGAAATTGATGTTGGAGGTGCTCTGGTGTTTGAACGTCTTGAGGTAGCGGGCCTGCAGATATCCGTTGATGGTGCCGTTGCCACTCACCTCCAGGGTCTGGTGAAGCTGGAGCGTCAGGTCGCTGCGACTCCCCGCAGCGGAGATCCGGCTCTCGTTTTCCATCTTGAGCCCATAGACGGCGAGGGAGCTCTGCCCCTGGAAGGTCATGGCACTGTTGCTCTTCATCCCCAGGCTTTTGATAAACCAGTCCCCTGCCCCCATGAGCACGCTCTGGCCACTGGCAGAGACCTCCATGGTGACCTTGTCCAGGTAGTGCGGCTGGAAGACGGCAGTCCCGGTATTGCCATTGCCCGAGACCTCAAGGGTGCTGTAGACGGTGACCCTGGCGTCATTGAGCTTGCCCTGACCCGTCACCGTCAGATCGTTCACATGAAGATCTCCCGACCCGGTGACGCCACTGTTGTAACCATTCTTGATGGTCATCTTCTGGGCATAGACGGTCGCACCGTTGAGGTTGAGCATCGCCCCTTCGCTGATAGACAAGGTATCGAAGCGATAGGTCTGGCCCGATTTCAGGGTCGCCACGCAGCTGTTGCCCCCCCACGAGGCGTTCTTGTAGTCACCGGCAGCAGGAGAGGTGGTCCCGTCGCAAGCGAGATCATTTTTCCCGCTGTAGGAGGGGAAGCCCCCCGGGTTGGCCGGAAACGCGTCGGGATCGCTGATGAAGGTCACATCCTTGAGCACACTGGCAAGGGTGCCGCTGACGTTGCAATTGGAGACCCAGGTGCCGTTGTTCCAGAAACCACCGTTGTTGCAGTTGGCGTTGGGCTGGATGTTTTTGGTCAGGAAGGGGTAACTGGCCCCCACAGTGGTGCTGATGATCTTGCTTTCATTGTTCATGCTCAGCACGCCGGGGGAGGCGTGGCTCTGCACCGGGAAGAGGAAGGCTTCGGTACACTGGCTGGCGGCCTGCACCGAGGTGGATCCCAGCAAGATCCACAACAGGGCGCCGCGAAGAGGCTGGCTGGACTTCATGGGGTCTGGCTCCTTGGCAGGGGGCTCATGGCGTCGCTCCATCAAAGGCTTCCGCCACCAGGGTGCGGCTGACGGCAAAATCGGGGTTCGGGCTACTGCCGGCATCGGGCTGGCCACAGCGCCCTTCGCTGCTGAATCGGTATCCGGTTTGGGTCCCGCCGGCCGCACTCACCGGCACCTTGTTGCAGGTGACGATGGCCTGACAGCCCGTCAGTCCCGCATCGGTGAAACTGAGACTGGTGCTGGCGGCGCATTGCTGCCCTTGCCACTGGCCATTGGGATAGAGTCGATAGAGGGCAATTTCCAGCCCGCTCTGGGCCGCCATCAGGGCACGCACACCGCGCACCTCCACCGTGTGCTTCTCACTGCTGTCCACCAGGAAACGCCCCATGGCCGCCGCCAGCAGGGCCATGATGACGATGACGAAGAGGGCGATCAGGATGGCGCTGCCCCGCTGAGACCTCACCATGGAGGGAGTGTCAGGGCGCATTGAGGGTCTCCAGCTTGTGGTGGAAGACGACGCGCTCGTCGCGCTGCTCGAACTCCAGCCGCAGCCCCACCTCGCTCTGGTTGAAGGCGGCGGGTTCCCGATAGAAGTAATAGGCGGCGGGACGAATATGCTCCGCCATCAACTGGGTGGTCTCGCTGCTGCTCAGGGTGTCGTCCAGGGGCATGGCCATGCGCCAGAGGCTGCCCCCTCTCACGCAATAGAGCACCTGCTGGTTCGCAAAATAGATGCGCTGCCCCGGCGAGTCCTTGACGAAACCGTTACTGAGAGTCAAGGGCAGTGCGCCCGATACGTCGCTGCCCACATCGGTGACGCGGGCGGTACAGCTTCCCTGCAGGCAGCCCTGATTCAGGAGGCCCGTGCTCGCGAGGGGATACACGATGGCAAGATCCTCATTTTTCTTGGGGAGCACGGATGGCGTGACTATGCTGAGCCCAGTGCTGGCCACAGAGCCCAGATAGCGACTGGCGGTAGCGATGGGCCAGAACCGCAGACAGGCCCCCTGCTCCTGGGCACCGCCCCCTTCGTCCTCGACCCGCACCGAACCGGGGACCGCGTCGCGCACCTCGCGATTGAGCCGCTCCAGGGCGAAACGGGCATCGCTCATCAGTTGCTCGCGGCGGCTGGCATCTCCGTAGATCTGGGTACCGATGCCGATAAACTGGCTGGAAAATGTCGCCATCACCCCGAGCAGCAGGATCACCATCACCAGCTCCACCAGGGTGAAGCCCCCCTCACGCCCGGGTCGAACGCGGTCACGGGCGAGTCTGGCACATGGCTGTTCCCACGCGGCATCACGGGAATGTGGCTTGCCCATCAGTAGTTCCCCCGATAGAGGCCGAAGACCAGCTCGCTCCCGTCCGGCAGGCGCACGGTCAGGGTGATGCGCTTGCCGATGGACTCGGCTCCCTCCCCCGCGCTGCCAAAGAGGGTATCCGGCACTACCGCGATCTTCACCTGGTAGCGCCGATACTCCTCTTCGCTGCTCGCGGCCGAGGCCTGGGTAAAGTAGCTGGCGTCCACCCAGCGGCCTGCCGTGTCGAAATCGTCCACGTCGTTGAACGTGTAGGGGCGGGTCTCGCCACCATCGGGGCCATAGTCGGCGCTCGCCGTGCAGGGGGGATAGGTGAAGACGGGCACACCAGCCGTCTCGCCACAGCGAAAACGGCCGCCGTTGTGATCGGAATGCTCGTCGAAAGACTTCTCCAGCATCTCGCCGAGGATGCGCTGGGCGAGCTGGGCGGCGCGTACCTGCTGCACCGGATCCACCGCCTGGGGAGCCTGATTGATAAGAAGCCCCAGGATGCCGGTCAGGGCGACGGCCAGCAGCACGATGCCGACCACGAACTCGACCAGGGTGAAGCCGCGGCAGATCTTAGGGGATCGCATGGATATAGCCTTCCGGCTCGATGCGCAGCCGGGCACTCTCCTGGCCGCTGCTGACCGCCAGTTCACAGCCGTTGATGCAGCCAGGCCACAGGGGCCTGCCGCTGCGCTTGTCGAAATGGAATGTCCCCTGGGGGGAGAATTGCAGGTTGCCGGACGCCTGCACCAGGCGCCCGCGACTCTGCTCATTCCCACGCCAGCCTGAAATGGGGGCAGGCGCACAGCTCGCCCCGGTCAGATGGCCAAAACGCCCCGCCTCCAGCACCAGCTGGGTGCAGCGCGCGTCCCCTTCCTGCATGTTCATGGTCTGCACCAGCCGCAGCCGGGCCACCAGCTCGTCACGCAGGGTATGGGTTTCAAAGCCGCCTTTGCCCAGCCATTTAGGCACGGCAAAGGCGGCCAGAATCCCGAGCAACAGGATCACGATCACCAGTTCAATCAGGGTGAAACCCTTCTGCATAAAGACCCTATTAAATGAAAAATGAACGGGGCAACTTAAGATGCCCCGTTCATTTAGACGTTATTTACAGGTTGCCAAAGAACCTGACACAGCGGCAGTCGCTGTAGAGGTGGAGGTGGCTGCGGTATAGACAACATAGCAACCATCACCCTTGGTATTTGTCGGATAGAACTTTGCGATACCACCAGCGTCGGTAGAACCCGCGCCACTGATCGCCCAACCGTCCAGGCTGACCGCTTTCACAATACCGTCAGCATTTGCAGTCGGGTAACCAAACAGAGTGGTGACAGTACCGCCAGCAACAGAGACATTCTTCACGGTAGAGGATGCCTCAACACCTTCCAAGGCAGCCTTGCTGTACACCAGACCAGAAGCACTTTGCAGTGCAGCTTGTACACCCTGTGCCGCAGCGGCCTTGGCATCATCCTGCAGATTCAGGAACTTGGGTGCGGCGGTGACCGCCAGAATGCCCAGAATGATGATCACGATGACCAGTTCGATCAGGGTAAAGCCCGATTGCTTTTTCATTACGTCTTTCCTCGGTTTATCAATTGATATGGGTGGTCACCTGGCCGGAGGCCGGGCGATAACTGAAACTCATGAACGCATCCGTGCTCCCTTGCGGGTCCTGATAACGTCCATCACTTCCCTTGCTCAGGCTGTTGACCAGATAGTAACGGCAGACCGAATCCAGTCCATTGTTGCTCACCGTGGCATAGAACTTCAGGTCATTGCCGCTACCGCGCACCTCGTCAAAGCGGGCAGTAGCCTTGGGAGGATTCTGCAACAACCCCTCCCAAATATTGAGGCAGCGGGCCGCCGTCAGGCTGGCCGGATCCACATCGGGCGTGCCGCTTGACGCCGTGTCCATGGGATACCCGGGAGAGAGCTCGCCATTGCTGACCTGGCTGTCGGTCGGCGTGGTCAGATAGAAACGCGAGCCGTCATAGAGCACGGTGTTGAGTCCATCCTGCCTGGCACGCCCCTCGGCCTCCCACTGGGCCCGCACCAGGGAGACCCCGGTGGCGAAACCGCCGGACACCCCTTCCACGCTCGCCTTCTTCGCCTCGTCGGTCACATCGAGAAAACGGGGCAAGGCGGTGACGGCCAGGATCCCCAGGATCACGATGACGATCACCAGCTCAATCAGGGAAAAACCGGCCATCTGACCGGGCCCCTGGCCGGGTATCACTCTCTTTGTTGCCATGCTGCCTCCGTAATGTTCCGCATTATTTCATGCAGATAGAAAAAAATCATGTCGCCGAGACGCTAGAACGATACTGTTCAAGATTTGTTCAGAAAACTGCCGTCGGCGAAGCGATAGATCAACCAGTTAGCCTCCCAACCAAATTCGCATCCCTCCCCATCCGGGCTAGCCAGCACCTGCAGGGTGGGCATCGACAGCGCCTCCTGGCCGAGCAAGGCCGACCAGAGCCCGCGGCAGTTCTCGGACGGTGACTGTAGCGGCAACACCGCCAGCGGCCAGCCCCGTCCATCAAACTGCCAGGCCCGCCCCTCTGCATGGAGCACGGCGGGGCGCCGCTCATCGAGCCAGCGCCCGTGCAGCCCCTGGACTCGCTCGGCAAACTGCTCCCCCAGCAGGGTCAGGCTGACCGCCAGCGCCTCTTCCCTGTGGCTGCGATAGCTCAGGGCCAGGGTGGCAAGGATGACCAACAGCAGGATGCAGGCGATCAACCGCCTGTAGCCTCCCAGCCAGCGCTCATCCTGCTCGGACTGTCTGCTCATACCTCTCCCGCATCCTGTTTGGCAGTGAAAATAGCCCAGCTCATCACTGCCCCCGCACCGCTCTCATCATGTCCCCCACCAGGAGGAGTGAAGATACCGTCTATTGACCACGCACGGCCCGCATCATGTCCCACATGGGAGTGAAGATACCCAGCGCCAGCACCAGTACCATGACCGCCACTATGCCGATGAGGATGGGTTCGATGCGGGCGGTGAGGCTCTTGAGGTCATAATCCACCTCACGCTCGTAATACTCGGCCGCTTCGTGCAGCAGCTCGTCCACCTGGCCGGTCTCCTCTCCCACCGCGATCATCTGCATCACCAGAGGGGTGAAGAGGCCGCTGGCCCCGGCGGTGCGCAGCAGGCTCTCCCCCCGCTCGATGCCGCCCCGCATGTCGCGGATCTGCCCCGCCATCCAGGCGTTGTCCACCGCATCGGCCACCAGGGTCAGCGCCGTGTTGAGCGGCACCCCGGCCTTGAGCATCATGGAGAAGCTGCGGGCAAAACGGGCAAGCAGGGAGCGCTCTATGATGGAGCCGACGATGGGCAGCCGCAGCTGCCATCTGTGCCAGGTCAGCCTGCCTTTGGTGGTGGCGACCCAGCGTCGCCAGCCGACGACGGCGCCCACCAGGATGGCGAGCAGCAGCCACCAGTAGTGAACGAAGAAGTGGGAGGTGGCCAGCAGGATCCGGGTCGCCAGCGGCAGCTCCACCCCGAACTTGGCAAACATCCCGGCAAAGACGGGGATCACCATGATGTTGAGGATCACCATGGCGACGGCGATGGCAATCAGCACGAAGGTGGGGTAGCGCATGGCGGTCTTGATCCGCTTGCGGGTCTCCAGCTCCAGATCGAAATAGTTGGCGAGCTGCAGGAAGGCCTCCTCCAGCTGACCCGTGTTCTCCCCCACGTGGATGATGGCCACGAAAAGGCTGCTGAACACCTTCGGGTGCGACTGCATCGCGCTCGACAGCGGCCGGCCGTTGGCCAGATCCTCCCCCAGAGCGTGAAGCGCCCGCTTGAGGGGCTTGCTGTGGGCGCTCTCCTCCAGCCCCGCGATGGCGCGCAGGATAGGGATGCCTGCACGGGTCAGGGCATACATCTGGCGGCTGAAGACCACCAGCTCCTCCAGCTTGACGCTCCCTTCCAGCAGCAGCGACCAGTCGATGCTGGCAGACCTGGCCTTGCCGGCCTTCAGCTCGGTGGGCATCACCCCGCGGCGCATCAGCTGCTCGGCGGCGGCCAGCTCGCTGACCGCTTCCACCACGCCGCTGACGGCCTGGCCCTGGCTGTCACGCCCCTTGTAAGCAAAACGGTTCATGGGCGACCCCGGCAGAGTGATTCAGTACGATCCAGATGCCTCATGCGCTACCCCAGGTCCTCGGCCAGCCGGAGCACCTCGTCCACCGAGGTGATCCCCTCGCGGGCATAGTCGAGCGCCGTCAGGGCCAGGGGACGGTAGTGCTCGTGCGCCCGTGCCGCTCGGGCAAACCCCTCGGCATCGTTGCGGCGCAGGGCATCCATCATGGGTTGATCCAGCTCCAGCAGCTCGTACACCCCGATCCGGCCCGCGTAGCCGGTGAAGTTGCAGCTCTGGCAACCCCGCCCCTTGCGATAGCGATGCTGCCCCGGCGCTTCACCGGAAAGCACGGAGAGCCAGGTGGCCTGCCCCTCGTCCGGCGCCGTCTCGCAGGCGCAGTGTTCACACACCCGCCGCACCAGGCGCTGGGCCACCACGGCCCGCAGGGCGCTCGCCACCAGATAGCCGGGCGCCCCCATGTCGATGAGACGCAGGGCGCTGGTCACGGCGTCGTTGGTGTGCAAGGTGGTCAGCACCAGGTGGCCCGTGATGGCACCGCGCAGGCCGATCTCCACCGTCTCGTTGTCCCGCATCTCCCCCACCAGCAGGATGTCCGGATCCTGGCGCAGGGTGGAGCGCAGCACCTGGGAGAAGGTGAGCCCTATCTTGGGATTGACCTGCACCTGGCTGATGCGGGGCAGACGGTACTCCACCGGATCTTCCACCGTGATGATCTTGTGGCTGGCCTGGTTGAGCTCGGAGAGGGCGCCGTAGAGCGTCGTGGTCTTGCCGCTGCCGGTCGGGCCCGTCACCAGGATCATACCGTGAGGGCGTTTGAGCTGACGACGAAAGCGGGTCAGGATGGCGGGTGGCATCCCGGTCTCGGCGAGCGACAAGATGCCGGAGGATTGATCCAGCAGCCGCATCACCACGGACTCGCCATATTGCACCGGCATGGTGGACATCCGCACATCCACGTCGCGGCCGCGCACCTTCATGTTGAAGCGGCCATCCTGGGGCAGACGCTTCTCCGAGATGTCGAGCCCGGCCACCAGCTTGAGGCGCAGCACCAGCGCCTGGGCGATGCGCACCTCGCTCAGGATGTTCTCGTGCAGCACACCGTCGATACGCTGGCGAATGCGCAGCACCTTCTCGTCCGGTTCGATATGGATGTCGGAGGCCCCCACCTGTACCGCGTCCTCGAACAGGGAGCGCAGCAGCTTGGCCACCGTCGCCTCCCCCTCGTCGGTTGCGGCATTGAGGCTGCCAGCCCCCAGCTCGAAGCCGGTCTCCTGGTGCTCTTCGTGCAGTTGCACCGCGAAGTTCTCTATCTCCCGGGTGCGGCGATAGAGGCGGTCGAAATACTCCAGCAGCTGGCCTTCACGGGCCACGGCCAGCACCAGCTCCCGCGGGCTGAGCAGGGCGGCGATGGCGTCGAGGGCGCTCAGATCCGCCGGATCCGACATCACCACGGTGACCTTGTCGTCGCTCAGGTTGACGGCCAGCGCCCGGTAGCGACGCGCCTGCACCTCGGGCAACAGCGCCACGGCCGAGACGTCGATGGTGAGGTTGTTGAGATCGAAGAAAGGCACATCCAGCTGACGGGCGAGGAAGGTCAGCAGTTGCACCTCGCTGATGAAGCCGAGATCGATGAGGGTGGTCCCCAGCTTGCGGCCGGTCTGGCGCTGCTGCTGCAGGGCGAGCTGCAGCTGATCATCCGAGATGATCTGTTCCTGTACCAGCAGGTCGCCTAGGCGCATTTTCAGTCTGGGTTGTGCCATTGTTGCTCCGATCTCTGTTGCTTCACGCCCGCTGCCTGGTCCGATGGCATGGGCTCATCGAACTGCCGTTCTATCAATGGGTCAGTTGGCCAATTCGTTGTTCGAGCCATTGGGTGGAGGCCTCCCCCAGATTGCCGTGCAACTGGGCATTGCGATAGGCATCCAGTGCCCGCTGACGGTGTCCCTGACCATCCTCCGCCACCCCCAGTCCCAGCCACCAGCGCCCCTGATCCGGCTGCTGGCGCAACAGCCTGACGTACATCTCGGACGCCTGGACAGGCTGCCCCATCTCCTGGGCAAGACCGGCCCAGGTGGCGTAATAATCCAGATTGCTGGCGATATCGGGCTGATAGCCGGTGAGCCAGTCCAGCGCCTTCTGCCGATCCCCGCCGCTGATGGCCACACGGGCCAGCAGCAGACGCAGGTCCGCCTGCGCGGGATCCAGCCTCAGCCCCTCTTCCAGCACCTGGGCGGCCTCGGTCAGCCGTCCGGCGCCATAGAGCAGGCCCGCCAGCTGTTCCCGCGCCCCCTGGTTGTGGGGATCGTGGGCCAGCACCTCGTAGTAGCCATCCTGCGCCTCCTCCATCCGTCCCTTGGCCATGGCCGTGGTCGCCTTGCGCTCGGCCAGGGTGGCCAGCTCGGCGTCGGAGAGTTCCACCGTCTCGATCTTCAGGATCCCGGGTTTGCGCGGCGCGGCGGGTGCAGGCGCCTCTTCGGCGCCCTGCTCAGCAGCCAGTTCGGCATAGAGGTCCGGTTGCAGCTCCTCGTCGCTCGGGATCGTCTCGTCCCCCAGCGCTTCCTCCGGATTGCCCTCATCGGCGAGCACGGCCTCATCGGCCGGAGCCTGCTCGGCTGCGGAGGGGGCCACTCTGGCGGCGGTCGACTCGGCACTGGCGGCGGGCACCTTTGCCACTGGCGCGGCAGAGGAGACCGCCTGCGTGGTGGCCACCACCGCCAGGGGCGCGGATGGCGCCACCGCAGGGGCGATGCGGGGGGCCTCGACCTGCGCCGCTGGCAGGGAGGCTCGCTGGCTCTGCTGCCAGAAGATCCAGGTGCGCCAGCCGAGGATCCCCAGGGCCAGGGTACACAGCAGGGTCAGCACCAGCATCCACCAGCCTTGCTGGCGCACCGGCGCCACATAGACGGCGGCGCCCTCGGCCTCTTGCTGACGCCTATCCAGATCTTTCAGCATCTGATTGATCACGCTCATGACCAGACTCCATACGCCAGGGCAGTGCCCAGCAACAACAACAGGGGCCACCAGAGGGTGAGACGGCCACGGCGGGCATCATCGGTATCCCGGATGGCGAGCCGGACCAGGGCGCTGTCGATCCGCCGCACACCGCGGCCATAGGCCAGCATCAGGCACTTCTGCGCCAGTATGTTGATGAGGCGGGGAATGCCGCGGGATGCGCGCCACAGCCTGCGCAAGGCGAGGCCATCGAACAGGGCGGCCCCGCGATAGCCGGACACCTGCAGCCGGTACTCCAGATAGGCCCGGGTCTCGTCGAGCCGCAGCGGCCGCAGGCGGTAGGAAAAACCGATGCGCTGGCGCAACTGGCGAAGACGGGGCTGCCCGAGCCTGGCATCCAGCTCGGGCTGGCCGAACAGCACGATTTGCAGCAGCTTGCTGGATTCGGTTTCCAGGTTGCCAAACAGCCGGATCGCCTCCAGGGTCTCGTCCGGCAGGGCTTGCGCCTCGTCGATCAGCACCACCACCCGGCTCCCCTGACGATGCAGGGAGATCAGATGGCGGTGAATACGATCCGTGAGATCCAGCTCGCTCTCCCCCGCCAGCGTCAACCCCAGCTCCAGGGCCAGGGCCATGCGCAGCTCCCCCGGAGTGAGATGGGGGTTGGGCAGCCAGGCCAGGCGCACCGGGCAGGCCTCGGAGCCGAGCTCGCTCAGCAGTTTGCGACAGAGCAGGGTCTTGCCGGTGCCGACCTCGCCGGTCACCTTGATGAACCCCTCCCCCTGGGAAAGCGCCCAGTTGAGCACCTGCATGGCCTCCTCGTGGGGGGGCAGGCCGTAATAGAAACCGGTGTTCGGGGTCAGGCCGAAGGGGGCCTCCCGCAGTCCGAAGTGACTCAGATACATGCACCCTCCCGGCCAGAGTCCAGGGCGCGCAGCCGCAGACAGCCCCGGATCAGCGACATGGCGCCACCGCCGTCGGGCAGGGCAGACTGGCGACAGCCGGGAGGCGCCGCCACATGGGAGAAGGAGTGCTCAACAGGCGCGTCATCCCGGATCAGCCCTTGGGGGGATACCATTTGTCGAGCAGCTCCGAGGAGCGTTGCAGCTCTTTCTGCCAGGTGTCCTTTTCCACCACGGTGGGCTTGAGCAGGATCACCAGCTCCACCTTGCGGTTGCTCTCCCGGCGGTTGGTGAAGGCCTCGCCGACCCAGGGGATGTCACCCAGCAGGGGCACCTTGCTGACAATCTCCTGCCTGTCGGTCTTCATCAGACCACCGATGACGATGATGTCCCCATTGTTGGCCTGCACCACGGTATCGGACTCGCGGATGGAGCTCTTGGCCAGCGGCAACACCAGGGGATCGGCGGTGCCGACGTTGATGGTCTTGCTCTGCTCTTCGGTGTCGATGACGGAGGGGTGGATATGCAGCAATACCTTGCCCTGCTCGTCGATCTGGGGCGTCACGTCCAGGGCTATCCCCGAGAAGAAGGGGGTCAGCTCCACGTTCGGGGTGACGATGGGGGCCGAAGTCCCCGAGGTGGTGGTGGTGGTCGA
This sequence comes from Aeromonas sp. 62-46, assembly GCF_001898585.1. Classification (NCBI taxonomy): domain Bacteria; kingdom Pseudomonadati; phylum Pseudomonadota; class Gammaproteobacteria; order Aeromonadales; family Aeromonadaceae; genus Aeromonas; species Aeromonas sp. 62-46. The sequence goes on from NZ_MKUI01000047.1 coordinate 212,291, forward strand.
GGCGTTGGTGACGAAGTATTCGTCCGTCCCCACCTTGATCACCGCTTTCTGGTTGTTGGTGGCCGTCACACGCGGGCTGGAGAGGGTGTTCACATCCCCCTGGGTCTTGAGCAGGCTGACCGCGACGTTGAAGTTGCCATCAGAGATGGTGAAGCCGGCGCCGCCCCCCAGAGCCCGGAAGATCTGGTTGGGGGTCGAAGCGATGGGGCTGTCCATGAGGGAGCCGCCCCCCGTGATGCCCTTGCCGCCGTCCCAGCTTGCGGAGAGGCCGCTCCAGTCCACCCCCTGCTCGTAACCCTCGTTGAGGGACACTTCCAGGATCCGCGCCTCCAGCACCACCTGGCGCTTGAGGTGTTCGCCGGACTGGTCCAGGAACTCGCGCACCGCCTTGAGCTCTTTGGGATAGGCACGCACCGTGACCAGGCCCGCCTGGGGACTGGTGATGACGGCCCGCCCTTCCCCTGTGCCGATCAGGGTCTGCAGGGCATCCCGCAGATCGGTCCAGTAGTCGTTGTTGCTGTCCGTCTCGATGCGGGTGCCGTTGCTGTTGGTGTTGTTGTCACCGCTGGCGGTGTTGCCCTGGCTGTTGTTGTTGCCGCTGTTGTTCAGGCCGTTGTCGAAGTTGTTGTTATTGCCATTGTTGTTGTCGTTGGCCGTCACCCCGCCTGTGCTCACCGAGGTACGGGAGAGACCGCGCCGGGCCATCATCAGGTAGTTGACCGGAATGGTCTCGGTGCGCAGACCGGCGGGATAGACGTGGAACACGTTGCCCTTGCGCTGTACGTCGAAGCCGTACATGTCGCCGACGGTCGCCAGCGCCTCCTGCAGGGTCACATCCTTGAGCTCTACCGAAATGACACCCGCCACACCGGGATGGACCGCCACGCTGTAGCGGGAGCCCTTGAACAGGGAGCCGAAGAACTCCACCGCGTCCACGTCATGGGCCGCGATGCGCATCCGCTTCTCGGGAATGGTCATCGGCTGCTGAGGACGATTGAGCTGCAACAGCTCGCTCTGCACCGAGGGCGGCAGGGAAGTCAGGGGGGCGGTCGGGCTCTGCTCGCTCATCGCCTGCTTGAGTGCATCTTTGGCCTGTACCGGCTCGGGGTGACGATAGGTAGTGCAACCCGCCACCGCCAGCGCGAGGGGAAGCAGACAAAAAGGGTGTTTTTTCATGTTATTCGTGCACCTGACTCGCTATGAAACTCGACAAACCTGGCCCGCACCATCCCGTGCGACACCCACTTCACATCCGGATCTTGCTGCCAAACAGGGTCAGTGTCTGGCGTTTGCCCGCTTTTTCCAGCACCACGCTGTCGGCGCTGATCCCCACCAGCCGGAATCCGTTGACCTGCTGGCCGACCCGGTAGCTTTGACCGTCGAGCACCGCCAGGGCAGGCCCGCTCCCCAGGATGACGCTCTGCAACCTGGGCAGACCGGCCTCCTTGGCGACACTCGCCGCCGAGCCGGATCCCGCCAGGGGCAAGGTGGGATCCTGCAGCACCTCGGCCTGGGCCTGCAGCGCGAGCAGGCTCCCCCACAGGGCCAGCCAGCGCCAGGATGGGAAGGCAAAAATGCGGGATCCCGTCCCGCCGACATGCCGCTTAACCACGGATGAACTCCTTGCTGGTGCTGAGGGTGTAGATCTCCATCGCTACCGCCGCCTTGGGATGCTCGACCACCCGGTAGTCAAAGCCCTTCCAGTAGAAGTGCCGAGGCAGGGCTTCGAGCGCTTTCAGGTACTGGTAGACATCGAAATAGCCGCCCTCCAGCTGAAGCCGGATGCCGTGCCTGAACAGGTTCACCTTCTGCTCCCCGGCCATCAGCGGCTCGGGTTTGAGGGAGGTGAGCGCCAGCATATGCAGGTTGGCGGAGCGGGACAACAGGGCCTCCAGCACCGCGGGCATTTCGTGGGCGGGGATCAGATCCACCGTCTGAGCCAGCAGCTCGGCATCCATCTGGCGCAGAGTGGTCTCGACACCGGCGAGCTGCTCGCGTACCTGGGCATCGGGATCCCGCCCCAGCCTGGCCTGCTTGCCCTGGTTTTCCAGGGTCAGGATCTCCAGATCCCGCTGCGCCGCAGCCAGGGCCTGCCGATCCTGGTCCAGCCGGGTGTCGGCGTCATCCAGCCAGCCATAGATGCCCATGGCCCCGAGCAGCACGACCCCGGTCAACAGAATGAGGATCCGCTCACGCAGGCTGAGGGCTGCGATCTGCTGCGCCCATCCCTGCCATTGTGCCTTCATGTCCATCAGGGAGTCTCCCGCGCTATGCCACTGAGCTGGAAGGCAAGCTGGCCCTCCTTGTCCCGACTCAGGGTGAGCTCGCCAAACTGCTTGCCCGCCAGGGAGGGGGTCTGCTTGAAGCGGTTCACCCAGGCGGGCACGTCCTGACTGCGTTCGGCCACGCCCGCGAGGTTGATGCGCCCGTCGCTTATTTCGATCCGTTGCAGGGAGAGGCGGGGATCCCGCAGGCGGGCCAGGTCCGCCATCACCCCCGCATAGCCCTGGGATTTTTGCAGGGAGAGGTGGCCAAGCTGCTGCATCAGCGCCTGTTTGGCCCCCAGCTCTTCCCGCTTGTCGGCCAGTTGCCGCTGCAAGTCTGCATTCGCCAGATGGCGCGCCAGCTCCGCATCGAGACGCCTGGCCTCGCCGCGCTGCACGTCGAGCTGTGCCCGCACGCCAGCCAATTCACGATCGAGGCCCTGCTGTTGCCAGCCATAGAAGAGGGTGGCCCCCAGCAGCAGCACCAGGACGCCGCCCCAGACCAACGCCATCTGGGGCAGGCTGGCCCACAGGCGTCTTGGCCGGAATTCGGCGCCATAGAGGTTGATATGGTGTTTCATCAGTCGCTCCTGCCCAGGGCCGCGCCATAGGCACTGAGGTATTCGACTCCTGCCAGTACCGCCTTGTTTGCCATGGCCGACACCGGGAAACCGAATGTCTGTTCCAGGTGACGCACCAATACCCCCATGGCGGAGGAGGCGATGGCCAGTTGCAACTGGCCGGGCTCGGGCAGCTTGAGATGGCCGGCCAGATAATCGATGGATCGCTGGATCTCCAGCGCCAGCGCGTCGAGCTGGTCGGCATCTGGCTCATGGCTGCCGGTGAGGCTCGCAAATCCGCGCAACTGGCGGGAGAAACAGAGTCCGCCCCGATGGAAGACCAGCAGTTGCAGCTCCTGCCCCCGGGGTTGCCAGAGCAGCATGCGCACCATCTGGTCCGCCTCGTAGAGGGCCGTCATGGCCAGCTCGTCACTGACGATGGCCTCCAGGGTCGCCGCGCCGTTGACCGCATCCGCCACCTGTTGCACCCGGCTCTTGGGCATGCAGACAACGTTGATGCGCGGACGCCCGGCAGGGGGCGTCGGCAGGTCCACATAATCCATGGCGAGCTGCAACACCGGCTCGTTGACGAAATCCTTGATAGCCCAGGGCAGGGCCCCCGCCATCTCGGCATCGGGGACGGCGGGCTTGTCGATCTGGATCTGCTGATAAAGGCTGGCCGCGAGGGCCACCCGCACCTTAGACTTGGCCAGACCGTGCCGGGAAAACAGCTCGGCCAGGGCCTTGGACCAGTCGTGGGGGCCGTTGACAGGCTGGCTGGCAAACACAGGAACGGGGTCCACGCAGGCCAGCAGAATGCGATCGCTGGCCAGCAGGATCCCGACCTGATGGCTGGAGGGAGAACGCCTGAACAGTGACTTCATCTGGATCTTCACCTGGCCGCGTAAAACGGACTAAACCTTAACATAAACAGGCTATTAGCCTCCAACTTTATGACAAACGATGCATCGACGGCCACGCTGGCACCCACGGGAGACGATCCCATGGCTCCCCTTCAGCTCCCCTCCCCCCTGCACCGGATCCGGCATCCTCTGCTGGCCGCCCATGACGTCACGCTCTGGTGCAAGCGGGATGATCTGATCCACCCGACCCTCTCCGGCAACAAGTGGCGAAAGCTCAAATACCATCTGCAACAGGCACAGATGCTGGGCAAGGGCCACATCCTCTCCTTTGGCGGCGCCTACTCCAATCACATCCACGCCCTGGCCGCAGCAGGACTCAGACTGGGACTGCGTACCACGGGCATCATACGCGGTGAAGGGGATACCGTCAGCAATCCCACCCTGAAAGCGGCCAAAGGCTGGGGCATGGATCTCGTTTTTGTCGACCGGCAGGACTATCGCCGGCGCCAGGATCCCGAATGGCTTGCCCGGTTCGAGGATGACGACACCCTGCTGGTACCGGAAGGAGGCAGCAGCCCGCTGGCCATCCCCGGGGTGGCCGAGCTGGTCGACGAGGTGCCCTTCTCGCCGGATCTCTGGGTGCTGCCCTGCGCCAGCGGCGGCACCCTGGCGGGGCTCATCGCGGGCAAGCGGGCGCAGGAGCAGATCCTGGCCATCGCGGTGCTCAAGGGGGCCGACTTCATCACCGGCGAGGTATGCCGGTTGCATCCGGCAGCGGCCACTACTCCGGGCTGGCGCATTGCGCTGGATCACCACGACGGCGGCTATGCCAGGTTCAGTCCGGCACTCTGGCAATGGGTGCAGGCATTCAGTGCCGAAACCGGCTTGCCGCTGGAACCCATCTACAGTGGTAAGGCGATGTGGGGGCTGTTTCGCGAACTGGCGGCAGGCCGCATTGCGCGCGGCAGCAAGATCATCTTCATCCACACAGGTGGCTTGCAGGGGCTGGCGGGCCTGGAGGAGCAGGGCCGCCTGTCACCCCGGCCGGGGCGCTAGTCAGGCAGGTTGAGGGGCTCGGGGTCGGCAAACCAGGGACCTTGACCGGCATGCACGCCTAGGTGTCGCAGCATCTTCCACTCGTCGCCACTCTCCACCCCCACCGCGATGACCCGGGCCTGGGTATTGGCACAGCCCCCCACCAGACTGCGTACCGCCATCTGGTTGACCTGGCGCAGGTGGATCTCCCGCACCAGGCTGGGGTGCAGCTTGAGGAAGTGGATCTCGAACTCCTTGATGTACTGGGTGCTCACCACGTCCTGGCCCGCATGATCGATGGCAAGCCTGCACCCCAGCATGCGCATCGCCCGAAGCGGCCGCTTGAGGGCTTCGTAGTGGCGGGTCACCTGAGACTCCGACAACTGCAGGATCAACCCCTCGTTGGTACTGCGCGGCAACTGGAACAGCTCGAAGAAGAGCTCGCGCTGGAACTCGCGGGTGAGCAGGTTCTGGGCGCACAGAGAGAGGCTGATGGGGCAGCTCGATGCCGGTCGCTGGCGCAGCAGTCGCAAGGCTCGGGCCACCACCAGCCTGTCCAGCGGCAGCAGCAGACCGGCCTTCTCCGCCATGGGCATGAAGACCCCCGCCTGCAGCTCCCGGCCCTGCTCGTCGTGAAGGCGGATGAGCAGCTCCTGCTGCAACACCACCTGATCCCGCTCCTGCTGCACAGGCTGGACGTAGAAGTCGATGCCCTGCTCCTCGATGCGACGGCTGATCAGGGTGCGCCAGCGCACCGTTCCCTTGCTGCTCGCCTCCTCGTTGAGGGATTTCTCGAACAGGAACCAGCCGCTGTGTCCTTGCAGGCGCGCGCTCTTGAGCGCCAGCTCCGCCTCTTCCTGCACCTTGAGCAGGGAATCCTGTGCTTGATAGCAGACCGCACCGAGATAGACGGCGGTGTCGGCATTGACCGCTTCGGGCCAGTGCAGTCGTTGCAGACTCTTGAGCAACTGGCTGGCGCCGTCCACCATCTCGCTCTCTGACATGTTCGGCAGCAGCACGGCAAAGACCTGACCGGCATAGCGCGCCTGCAGGGCTCCGCTGTGCTTGCGCACGAAGGCGGCGATGGTGGCGCTCGCCTCCATCAGGAGTTCCTGGCTCGGGCGCCCGCTCAGCTCGGGATCCAGCTCCTCCAGACCGGCCAGCTCAATCAGCAACACGCCGCCGCTGATCACGCTTGCCTCCATGATGGCGCTCTCCAGCCGGTTGTCGAAGAAGAGGCGATTGCCGATGCCCGTCGTCTTGTCGACGAAGGCGTTGCTGCGGATGAAGTTGTCGAAGCGGCTGCGCTCCTTGCGGGCGTCGGCCAGCTCGGTCAGCAGATGGGTGAGGGCCTGACTGGCCGAGACAGGCCACTCTTCGGCAGGATCATGGGCCAGCTTGGTCAGCTTGCCATCCAGGATCAGCTGGGCACGCTCCGCCAGCAGCTCGGCACCGCGCAACTGCTGGCGGAGCCAGCGGATGGAGTACCAGAGCCCGAACACCACGATGAAGATACCCAGAGAGATGCCGAACATCGCCTTCATGGAGTACTCGAACTCCTTGAACGGCCTGTCCAGCTTGAAGTCGGCCCGCATCCCGGCCTGATTGGGGATCGCCTCGCTGTAGGCGATCAGCAGACTCTCGTCCGTCTGCTGCTGCACATCGCGAAACCAGTAGACTCGCTGCTTGTCCTGACGGATCTCCAGCTCCACCACATGGGAGGCCCGCAACAGGGAGGGCAGCCAGCGGGCAAGGGCTTGCTGGTCATCGGTCACCCCGAGCTGCTTGTCGATGATCTCTACCAGGGAGTCGACCCGGTTCTGCTGCAGCTCCATTCCCATCTGGCGGAAACTGAAGACCCCGCCGAGCATCACCATGGCCATGGCCGAGATCACGCACAGCGTAATAAAAGAGACGAGTTGAGTGGTCAGTTTCATGTGCCTTTCCGTAGCCGACAGCATCCATAGGGCATCATGGTATCAGCCCAGACCAAACGCCGCCTATGGATGAAGATCCCGCTTCTGCAAATAAGCGGGCGGATGCGTCATGCGGCGCCGTTGTGCGGGCCGCAAAACAGGCATCAAGGGAGAGAACGAGGGGACACAGGCTGAGGAGCGGACAGAAAAATGGTCCCACAACGGGGACCAAAAGAAACACTCATATCAAAACTAACACTCTGTGCTACTGACAAAAATAGATACAGGAGTATTGAACACACGGTGAGTCAAACCGCACCGCTACTTTAGCCACTTCAGATAAGCTGGACAATTGTCATTTATGACAGGTCAGCGATTGAATCTTGTTCAGGTGTGTAGCCATATCCTTTATTTATCAATTAATTATCGTTTTTGTTCCAAGTGTGACCAACTTGGCTCAAATCGATGCAGCTAATGCTATGATGCTTGAGTCTCAATCGGGTTGTTTCATTTCATGGAAGAAGGATGCCCACCATGTCTGCACGATCTCCGTTATGGATTCCTCTGGGCCTCTTCTGTGTGCCCCCGCTGCTGATGCTGTTGCTCACCCCCCTGTTGAGCGACAAGCTGGCTCACCACCTGTTGCAGACAAAGGAAAGGGCTCTGCTCGACTACCAGCAGGAGCGCAACCAGCTCCTGGATCACGATGTCCCCGCTCAACTCGCCCACTTTGCCTTCGATTGCGGCCCCAAAGACATGGCGCTGCTGCGCTCACCCCAGTATTACAACCGCCATATTCGCCTGGCCGGCCTGCAGCTTGCCAACGGGAGCGGCTGCTCCACTCTGGGCCCCGCCCTCCCCCAGCTTGCCGACGCCGGCATACCGGTCTCCCCCGACTTTCATATATCCAGCACGGCCCCCATGTTCGATACCGAACGCGAAACCCTGGTCTATGCGAGGCGCAACGGCAATCTGGCCTATTGGGTACTCGACAGCAGCTGGAGCCATGAGCTGCTGCGCACCCCCTGCAACGACTGTTTCTACCTGGAGTTCAACCACAAGCACCCGACCCAGTCCGGGCTCTTTTTCCCCCGTGGCAACAAGCACATTCGAGAAGAGGCACACCCGATGCGGCTGCTCAGTTTCGATCCCCAGCATCAGGTGGAACAGACCCTCTGGGCTGGCGAGGCACTGAAACGCTACGCCCGCTCACAGATACACCGTGATGGCCTCTGGTCGGCCGGGGCGCTGGGGGCGCTGCTGGCGGCCCTCTACTGGAGCCTTAGAAACTACCGGCGCTCCCTCAAAGGATTGCTGCAAAGAGGGCTGGCTCGGCGGGAGTTCATCCCCTTCTATCAGCCCATAGTGGACAGCAGAAACCGAAGGGTGGTGGGCTTCGAGGCCTTGCTGCGCTGGCAGCGAGGACGGGATCTGGTGTCGCCAGGCACCTTCATCGCCTATGCAGAGGAGCAGGGGCTGATCCTGCCGATGACGGATCAACTGCTGGAGCGCATCCTGGCGGATCTCCCCGTCCTGGCCCCGCACCAGTGGGTCAGCGTCAATCTGGTGGCGGGCCATATCGAGCAGCCTCGTCTGCGCACCCAGTTGCAGCGCCATGGCTGGCCCTCGCCGGCCCGCCTCACCTTCGAACTCACCGAGCGGGATCCCATCAAGCACATCCAGGGGGCCATGGCGGAGATCGCAGCCCTGCAGGAGAGGGGCTATCACTTCAAGCTGGATGACTTCGGCACCGGTTATGGCGGCTTTGCCTACTTGCAACGGCTCGGCATTCGCCAGATCAAGATCGACAAGATGTTCGTGGATACCATAGGCACGGACGACCTCAAGCGCAGCGTGCTGGATGCCACCATCGCCTTCGGCCTCAAATCGGGCATGGAGATGATCGCCGAAGGGGTCGAAACCCAGGAGCAGGTGGAATACCTGCATCGCCACGGAGTCCACCTGATCCAGGGCTACGTCTATGCCAAGCCCATGCCCCTGAGCAAACTGAAGATCTGGCTGATGGCATGGCAAGAGGGCGAGACAACCAGCCCCTCCGACCCGCACTGAGGCGGTATCTGCCCCGTCTCTCACCCTTTGCAACAAAATGATGCTCCGCATGAGGAGCATCTCCCCTTATCATGGGTCTGTGCACCTTGGGTGCACCAAGTCGCTCCATACCCCGTCGGCCGAGGCCGCCCCGAGATGAGAACCACTGCCTATGAAGTCTTTTATCCGACAAGAGATTGCTCTGCCTGCCGGTCTGCTGACCCTGCTCTTCTTCAAAACCCTGGGGAGCGACCTGCTGGCAGAGACAACCCCCCTTGCGGTCTACCTGCCGGTGTCGCTGGCCCTGCTTGCCATCGTAACCTGGGCCATCTTCTCCGTCGTGCGTCACTCTGACGCCCTCGCCATCAAGCTCGGGGAACCCTTCGGTACCCTGATCCTGACCCTCTCGGTCATCTCCCTGGAAGTGGTGATGATCTCCTCCGTCATGCTGACCGGCGATCCCAATCCCACCATGGCCCGGGACACCATGTTCGCGGTGGTGATGCTGGTCACCAACGGTCTGGTGGGCTTCACCCTGCTGTTTGGCGGCTGGCGCTATCACACCCAGAACTTCAATCTGGACGGGGTCAAATCCTATCTGGTGGCCATCATTCCCCTGGCACTGCTCTGTCTGGTCCTGCCGAACTTCACCCAGGGCGGCACTCTGGGCAGCCTCTCCAAGGCCATGTCATGGATGCTGATCATCATCTCCATCCTGCTCTATGGTGTCTTCCTGCTGATCCAGACCCGCAGCCACAGCCACTTCTTCGTCGACAGCGATCACGAGGATCTCGAGGATCACCACGGCCCGCTGCAGAGCAACGTCTATCACACCCTCTTGCTGCTCGCCTACCTGGTGGTGGTGATCCTGCTGGCCAAGACCCTGGCCATCCCCATCAACTACGGGGTGCACGTGATGGAAGCCCCGATGGCACTGGGTGGCTTCATCGTCGCCTGTATCGTGCTGGCTCCCGAAGCGGTCGGCGCCATCAAGGCGGCCTTCAACAACCAGTTGCAGCGGGCCATGAATCTCTACTTCGGCTCCGTGCTGGCCACCATCGCCCTCACGGTACCCTCCGTGCTCTTCATCGGCTCCCTGATGGGGCAGGAAGTGCGCCTGGGCCTCTCCCCTGCCGACATGGTGCTGCTCATCACCACCCTCATGGTCTGTAAAGTGACCTTCAGCAGCGGCCGCACCCACGCCCTGCACGGCGCCACCCATCTTGTGCTGTTTGTCGTTTACCTGTTCCTGATGTTTGAACACGGATAAGGCTGCCAGCACTCACCCCGTGCTGTTCGTGGTTTATCTGTTCCGGATGTTTGAACACGGATAAAGCCGCCGCCTCTGTCTGCTGCCACTCTGCGCAGCGCGCTTCCGATGGCCCCGACGCGGGGCGCGAGAGACGAAAATAAAAAGACCGCCCCATGGGCGGTCTTTTTTATGGTTGCTCAGGCTCCAATTCAGAGGCTGGGCAGGGTCCCTGCCGGGATCAGGTCGTTGTAGCTGGCACGGCCCAGCAGGGCGGCCGCCGCCTCGATGTCCGGTGCAAAGTACCTGTCCTTGTCATAGAAGCTGACCTCTTCCCGCAGACGGCCCTTGGCCAGCTCGATGAGCTCGGTGGAGCGCAGGGGAGCACGGAAGTCGAGCCCCTGGGCCGCTGCCAGCAGTTCCACCGCCAGGATGCCACGGGTGTTCTCGGCCATGTCCGCCAGCCGGCGACCGGCGAAGGTGGCCATGGAGACGTGGTCCTCCTGGTTGGCCGAGGTGGGCAGGCTGTCCACCGAGGCCGGATGGGCTAGCGTCTTGTTCTCGGAGGCCAGGGCCGCCGAGGTGACCTGGGCGATCATGAAACCGGAGTTCACCCCGCCGTTGTTCACCAGGAAGGCCGGCAGGCCGGACATGCGTGAGTCAATCAGCAGCGCCATACGCCGCTCGGACAGCGACCCGATCTCGGCGATGGCCAGGGCCAGATTGTCGGCTGCAAAGGCCACGGGTTCTGCGTGGAAGTTGCCGCCGGAGATGATCTCCTCATCCTCGGCAAACACCAGCGGATTATCGGAGACCGCATTGGCCTCGCACACCAGCACCTCGGCCGCCTGGCGGATCTGGGTCAGGCAGGCGCCCATCACCTGGGGCTGGCAGCGCAGGGAGTAGGGATCCTGCACCTTCTCGCAGTTGTGGTGGGACATGCCGATCTCGCTCTCCTCCACCAGCAGGTGGCGATAGCAGGCGGCCGCGTCTATCTGGCCGCGCTGGCCGCGCACCGCGTGGATGCGGGCATCGAACGGACGGCGGCTGCCCAGCGCCGCCTCCACGCTCATGGCACCTATGGTGATGGCGCCGGCGTAGAGATCCTCGGCGTGGAACAGCCCCTCCAGCGCGAACGCCGTGCTGGCCTGGGTGCCGTTGAGCAGGGCTAACCCCTCTTTAGGCGCCAGGGCGATGGGCTCCAAGCCCGCAATCTTGAGCGCCGTGGCGGCGTCGATAAGCTCCCCCTTGTGGCGGGCCTTGCCTTCGCCTATCAGCAGGCAGCTCATATGGGCCAGGGGGGCCAGATCGCCGGAGGCGCCGACGGAGCCCTTCTTCGGCACCACGGGGTAGACTTCGGCGTTGATGAGGGTCATCAGGGCCTCCAGCACCGTCAGGCGGATGCCGGAGAAGCCGCGGGCCAGCGAATTGACCTTGAGCACCATCATCAGCCGCACCGTGGCGTCATCCATGTACTCGCCGATGCCGGCGGCATGAGAGAGCACTATGGATCGCTGCAGTTCGTCCAGTTGCTCCACCGGGATGCGGGTGTTGGCCAGCAGGCCAAAGCCGGTGTTGATGCCGTATACCACCCGGTTTTGCTCGATCACCTTGGTGACCACGGCGGCGGAGGCGTGGATCCCCGGCAGGGCGGACGGATCCAGCGAAATGTGTACCGGCTCGCGGCTGACGCGGCGCAGGGTGGCGAGGCAGAGCTTGCCCGGTTGCAGATTGAGTTCAAACATCTTATTTCGCTCCCTTGCCAGCTGTGTTCAGCATCGGCAGATCCAGTTTCGCCTCTTGGGCACAGTTGATGGCAATCTCGTAGCCGGCGTCCGCGTGACGCATCACGCCGGTGGCCGGGTCGTTGCGCAGCACGCGGCCGACCCGTTTGGCGGCGTCATCGGTGCCGTCACAGACGATCACCACGCCGGAGTGCTGGGAGAAGCCCATGCCCACACCGCCGCCGTGGTGCAGGGAGACCCAGGTCGCGCCGCCTGCGGTGTTGAGCAGGGCGTTGAGCAGCGGCCAGTCGGAGACGGCGTCGGAGCCATCCATCATGGACTCGGTCTCGCGGTTCGGGCTCGCCACCGAGCCGGAGTCAAGGTGGTCACGGCCGATGACGACCGGAGCCTTCAGCTCGCCATTCTTCACCATCTCGTTGAAGGCCAGGCCCAGGCGCACCCGATCCTTGACGCCAACCCAACAGATCCGCGCCGGCAGGCCCTGGAAGGCGATGCGCTCGCGGGCCATGTCGAGCCAGTTGTGCAGGTGGGGATCGTCCGGGATCAGCTCTTTTACCTTCTGGTCGGTCTTGTAGATGTCTTCCGGGTCGCCGGAGAGCGCCACCCAGCGGAACGGGCCAATGCCCTCGCAGAACAGCGGGCGGATGTAGGCCGGCACGAAGCCCGGGAAGTCGAAGGCATTCTTGACCCCCTCTTCCAGCGCCATCTGGCGGATGTTGTTGCCGTAATCGAGCGTGGCGGCGCCGCGGGATTGCAGGGTCAGCATGGCTTCGACCTGACGGGCCATGGAGCGGCGAGCCGCCACGTTGACCTCGTCCGGTGCGTTCTTTTGCAGATCGCGCCATTGGGCCACGCTCCAGCCCTGGGGCAGGTAGCCGTGTACCGGATCATGGGCGGAGGTCTGGTCGGTCACCACGTCCGGCGTGATGCCGCGAGCCACCAGCTCGGCGAAGACGTCGGCGGCGTTGCCGAGCAGGCCGACGGAGACGGCGGTGCCGCTGCGTTTGGCCTCCTCGACCATGGCCAGCGCCTCATCCAGGCTGTGGGCCTTCTTGTCGACGTAGCGGGTACGCAGACGGAAATCGATACGGGTCTCGTCGCACTCCACGGCGATCATGGAGAAACCGGCCATGGTGGCGGCAAGGGGCTGGGCACCGCCCATGCCACCCAGGCCCCCGGTCAGGATCCAGCGCCCTTTGGGTTCACCGTTGAAGTGCTGGTTGGCCACCGCGAAGAAGGTCTCGTAGGTGCCCTGCACGATGCCCTGGGTGCCGATGTAGATCCAGGAGCCAGCGGTCATCTGGCCGTACATCATCAAACCCTTTTTATCGAGATCGTTGAAGTGCTCCCAGTTGGCCCAGTGGGGCACCAGGTTGGAGTTGGCGATGAGCACCCGCGGCGCATCCTTGTGGGTCTGGAACACCCCGACCGGCTTGCCGGATTGCACCAGCAGGGTCTGATCGTCCTCGAGCCGGGTCAGCACCTCGACGATCTTGTCATAGCAGGCCCAGTTGCGGGCGGCGCGGCCGATGCCGCCGTACACCACCAGGGACTGGGGATGCTCGGCAACATCCGGATCCAGGTTGTTCATCAGCATCCGCAATGGCGCTTCGGTGAGCCAGCTCTTGGCGGTCAGCTGGGTGCCGTGGGGAGCACGGATCACGCGGCTCGGATCGTGGCGGGGATCCTGGTGTTGTACAGACATAGACACTCCTTGTTTAGCGATGCAGTCAGGCGGCGCGGTGCGCCACTACTTGGTCAACTGGTGAACCAGGCGCGCGGCCACGCGGGCACTGCGATTGTCCTGATCCAGGTTCGGGTTGTACTCGGCCAGATCGGCGAGCCTGAGCTTGCCGCTGGCCCGGATATGGGCGATAAGCGGTTCGATGACCGCCAGCTCCACGCCGCGAGCGGCGGGAGCACTCACTCCCGGCATCACCGCCGCCGGCAGCACGTCGAGATCGATGGTGAGATAGAGGTGGTCGCAACGGGCGATGAAGGCATCCAGCCCGCTGAGCAAGGCTGGCAGCTCGGTCGGCATCATCGCTTCGTCCAGCACGTGCCAGACTCCCAGCGCCTCGGCGCGGGCAAAGAGCGCCGCGGTATTGGCGGTTTCGGCCACCCCGAGACAGGCATAGTGAAAGGGGGTGCCCTGGGCGGCGCATTGCTCGGCAATCTGGAAGAAGGGGGTGCCCGAGCTCGCCTGCTCCTGTTTCATGCGCAGATCGAAGTGGGCGTCGAAATTGATGATCCCGACCCGCCCTTCGCCGCCAAGATGACGGTTCAGGCCGCTCCAGCTGCCAAACGCCACCTCGTGGCCGCCTCCCAGCACCAGGGGGAAGTGCCCCTGATCCAGTGCACTCGCGACCCGCTCGGCCAAGCGCCCGTGGGCGGCATCGAGATCGCCGTCCTCACAGGCCAGATCCCCGCCGTCATAGACGGGGGCGCCCAGGTGCCAGGCCGTGTTGGCCAGCAGCTTGCGCACCGCCAGCGGTGCACCGGCCGCACCGACCCGCCCCTTGTTGCGGCGCACCCCTTCGTCACAGGCAAAGCCGAGCAGTACCACGCCGGGTTCGCGATTCCCCTGCCAGGGTTGCACCCTGTCGTGCCAGCGCAGGGCCAGCTCGCCGTCTTCGGGATCCTGACGCCCCTGCCAGACCGACATGTCGATCCCGTTGAACTTATCCATGAAGGGTTTCCTCCCCGTTGACCACACGGCTCACCAGCTGATCGACACCGATGAGGTAGCTGAGCTCGGCCGGATGGCCGCAGTTCCAGACAAGGAAATCCGCCAGCATGCCGACCTTGAGCTGCCCCAGCCGTTCCTGCTCGCCAAGCGCCCTGGCGGCGTGGCGGGTCACCCCGGCCATGGCCTCCACCGGGGTCAGGCCAAACAGGGTGCAAGCCATGTTCATGGCCATGCGCAGGGAGACGATGGGAGCCGTGCCCGGGTTGATGTCGGAGGAGACAGCCATGGGTACCCCCGCCTTGCGCAAGGCGGCGACCGGGGGCAGCTTGGTCTCCTTGAGGAAATAGAAAGCGGTGGGCAGCAGGGTGGCGACCACGCCACGGTGAGCCAGCGCCTGGATCCCGTCCTGATCCAGATATTCCAGATGATCCACCGAGAGAGCGCCGAAGTGGGCGGCGAGCGTGCTGCCCCCCAGGTTGGAGAGCTGATCCATGTGCCCTTTCACCGCGAGGTTGTACTGATCCGCCGCCAGATAGACTTGCTCGGTCTGGGCAAGGGAGAAGCCGATGTGTTCGCAGAAGACATCCACCGCATCCGCGAGACCTGCCTCGGCCGCCGCCGGGATGATCTCCTGGCAGATGGTCTCGACCCAGGAGTCTGGATCGTCGCGATACTCCGGCGGCACCGCATGGGCCGCCAGCAGCGTGGTCTTGACCCGGATGGGCTGCGTCTCTCCCAGACGACGGGCCACCCGCAACATCTTGAGCTCGTCTTCCAGGGTGAGGCCGTAGCCGGACTTGATTTCGACTGTGGTGACCCCTTCCCGGATCAGGGACTTGATCCGCGGCAACGCCAGCTCATAGAGTCGCTCCTCGCTGGCTGCCCGGGTGGCGCGCACCGTGCTGATGATACCGCCCCCCTTGCGGGCAATCTCCGCATAGGGGACTCCCTTCTGGCGAAGTTCGAACTCTTCGGCGCGGCTGCCGGCGAAGATGAGGTGGGTGTGGCAATCGATAAGACCGGGGGTGACCAGCTTCCCCTTCATGTCCTGCCAGGAGGCGGCATAGGGGCCCTTGAGATCCTGCATGGGGACCAGAGCGTGGATCTTGCCATCCCGCACGCCAAGGGCATGGGGCTCCAGCAGGCCGTAGTCCGCCAGATCGGGGCGCAGGGTGGCGGGTGTCACGTTGAGCCAGACACGCTCGCAGTTCAACAGTTCCTTGTTCATACCGACCTCAAAATGTATATACAATAATTTATAGCCGATCTCTGAAAAGAAAGAAAGGATCAAGTTCACATCTTGATAACAGCGGCTTTATTAGAGTGTAAGCACAAAAAAGCCCACCGAGAGGTGGGCTTTTAAATGCTCAATATGTATATACAATTATGCGAGACGCGTCTTGGAGCTCAGCTTGTAGCGGGAACCCGGCGACAACAATCTGGCATAGGAGACCAGAAAGCCGTCTGACCAGGTTCGCCGGTGCAGCAGCAGGCAGGGGGTGTCGACCCTCACTTGCAGCAGTCCGGCTTCACCAGCACTCGGCAACACGGCTTCTACCACGTGCTCCATCTCGGAGAGGGGGCAGATCTCCATCAGATAGCTGTTTGGCGTCTGCTGGGTGAAATCCTGCTCGCCATAGCCGGGCAGTCGCTCGGCATCGACGAAGCGCTCCTCCAGTTGCAGAGGCTCCCCATCGGCCTGATGGACGATGAGGCTGTGAAAGGTGGGCGCCCCGACCCGCAGGCCCAGACGCACCGCCACTTTCTCGTCGGCGACCTGACGTTGCAGCCGGATCACCCGCGCGCTGTACTCGCTGCCCCGCTCGGCGATCTCGTCTGCAATATTGCGAATCGCCAGGAGCGGCGACTCGGTGCGCCTGTCGGCCACAAAGCTGCCGGATCCGGCGGTGCGCACCAGCCAGCCTTCGGCCACCAGCTCACGCAGCGCCTTGTTCACCGTCATGCGGCTCACGGCAAACTGCTCGCACAGGGCGGCCTCGGTCGGGATCCGGTCGCCCGCCTGATAGTGGCGTTCGCGGATCCCGTCCAGGATGTGCTGCTTTATCTGAAGGTAGAGCGCAGGAGCCACCGGCTGGTCCTCAGCGGCGACGATGGGGCGGACGCATGTCCGGCCAGGCGCGATAGACGTCCGGGATCTGGTCAGGGCCGCTGATGCAGAGATCGAGATCGTGCAGCAGGCCATCCTTGATGCCGTAGATCCAGCCGTGCACCGCCAGCTCCTGCCCCTTGCGCCAGGCATTCTGGATGATGGTGGTGTGGCAGACGTTGGCGACCTGCTCAGCCACGTTCAGCTCGCACAGGTAGTCGAAGCGCTCGTGCTCATCCTCGATGGCTTCGAGCTGTTCGCCGTATTTGAAGTAGACGTCCTTGATGTTGCGCAGCCAGTTGTCGATGAGACCCAGCTCCTGGTTCTGCATCGCAGCCTTGACC
This sequence comes from Aeromonas sp. 62-46, assembly GCF_001898585.1. NCBI lineage: Bacteria > Pseudomonadati > Pseudomonadota > Gammaproteobacteria > Aeromonadales > Aeromonadaceae > Aeromonas > Aeromonas sp. 62-46. Next base: position 229,112 of record NZ_MKUI01000047.1, read on the forward strand.
CCACCGCAGCCATAGTGGCCGCAGACGATGATGTGCTTCACCTTGAGCACCTCCACCGCGTATTGCAGCACCGAGAGGCAGTTGAAGTCGGTGTGCACCACCAGGTTGGCGACGTTGCGGTGGACAAAGACGTCCCCCGGCAAGAGCCCCATCAGCTGGTTGGCGGGAACCCGGCTGTCGGAACAGCCGATCCAGAGGTACTCGGGTGCCTGCTGGGCGGACAGGGTAGCGAAGAAATTGGGATCCTCGGCCTTGATCCGTTCCGCCCACTCGCGGTTGTTGGTAAACAAGTCGTTCAACAGTTTCACTTCTGCTCTCCCTACTGTGGCAGTGGCGGCAACATACCATACACAAGGGTAACCAAGGCAAGGCCGACCAGATCCCCGCAAAACAAAAACAGGGCCATCAGGCCCTGCTTCTTACCGGAGGAGGCCGTCAGGCATCCATGGCATCTTTCAGCTTCTTGAGCGCGTTTTTCTCAAGCTGGCGCACCCGCTCGGCCGAGACGCCGTAAGTATCGGCCAGCTCCTGCAGGGTGGTCTTGCTCTCGTCATCGAGCCAGCGGGCACGGATGATGTGCTGGCTGCGCTCGTCCAGGGTCGCCATGGCCGCACTCAGGCGACGGGTGGCATGGCTGTCCCAGTTGTCGTTCTCGATGTTCGCGGCGAGATCGGAAGATTTGTCTTCCAGATAGTGCACCGGCGCGAAGCCACCCTCGTCTTCATCGTCACCGACCAGATCGAAAGCCTGATCGTAATTGCTCATGCGCGCTTCCATCTCGGTGACGTCGGCAGCGGATACCCCGAGGTCGGCAGCCACGGCCTGCACCTCTTCGTGGTTCAGCCAGCCCAGACGCTTTTTTGACTTGCGCAGGTTGAAGAACAGCTTGCGCTGGGCCTTGGTGGTCGCCACCTTGACCATGCGCCAGTTGCGCAACACATATTCGTGGATTTCGGCCTTGATCCAGTGTACGGCGAAGGAGACCAGACGCACGCCCACGCTCGGGTCGAAGCGTTTGACGGCTTTCATCAGGCCGATGTTGCCTTCCTGCACCAGATCGGCCTGAGGCAGGCCATAGCCGGAGTAGCTCTTGGCCACGTGAACGACAAAACGCAGGTGCGACATAACGAGCTGGCGTGCAGCTTCGAGATCGCCATCCTGCTGCAGACGCATCGCCAGTTCGCGCTCTTCCTCTGCGCTCAGCACAGGGATCGAGTTGACGGCCTGGATATAGCCTTCCAGACTACCTTGCGGAATCAGAGCCATAGTGCGTTGCAATGAAGTTCCCATGTTCTACCTCTTACTTTTCAATCGAATCAGTCTAACACCCTGAGAAGACGTGTCTACCGACCAGGTATCATTCTGCGTGCTGCATCATACATCACCCCAGCATGAACCCGGCCTATCTTAGGCTGACGGCATGAATCATAAATGAACAGTCAAAAAAAAGGGGTCACAGTAAAGGACCCCTGAAAAGTAGCATGCTAAGTCCATTGTTGCGGAGCTCGCAACCTTCACATGCTTGCCAAGTCAGACGAGCAAGGCATAGGGGCCATACCCGTATTCATTCTGTTGCAGTCAATAGACCATTGATAAATCAAAAGGTTCAGAGGATCCACATATGATCCTCGGCGCAGACACCATTCAGATTACTCTGAGAAAGTGGCCCGTGCCAGAAACGGGCCACTCTTTTACTTGATCCAGTTCGCAAAATCCAGCGCTTTAAAATGCTGACAAATTAATCAGGACGGTTCTATGTCGCGAATGTGCCTGTGCACCGAGAACCAGGAGGCGATCAACCCCAGCAGGGCGCCCAGCAGTATGAGATTGAAGCCGTCGAACGCCCCCATCCCCACCAGACGAAAGTTGCTGTTGTAGAGCCCCGCCAGCTCCTTCACCACCCCCTCGCTCCAGATCACCATCACCTCGGTCAGCCACCAGGCCAGCATGCCACCGATGACCCCGAACCAGATGCCCGTATAGAGGAAGGGACGGTGGATGAAGGCATCGGTCGCACCCACCAGCTTGAGCACTTCAATCTCGGAACGCTGGTTGAGGATATTCAGGCGCAGGGTGTTGCCCACGATCAGCAACACGGCGGAGAGCAGCAACACCGCGATACCTGTAATGGTGTGGCGCAGCAGGTTCATGATCCCCTGCAACCGGGTCAACCACTGCAGATCCAGCTTGCCCTGCTCGATACCGGGCTCGTTCTCCAGCTTGGCGAGCAGCTCGGCGGCCCCTTCCGGATTCTGCCAGCGCGGATCCGGGATCACGCTCAGCACCGGCGGCAGCGGGTTGCTGTCCAGATAATCCAGGGCATCACCGAAACCGGAGATCTCCCGAAATTCCCTGAGCGCCTCGTCACGGTTCATATAAGTGACGGACTCCACCTCCGGATAGAGCAGGATCCGCTGCTTCATGTCGAGGATGCTCTGCTCCGGCAGATCCTTGCGCAGATAGAGAGAGATCTGGGAGCTGGTCTGCCAGCTCCCCTCTACCACTTCGGCATTCTTCAGCAATACGTGGAAACAGGAAGGCAGCGCCAGACTCACGCCAAGCACCGCCAGGGTCATCAGGGAGGCGAGCGGATTGCGCCACAGCTCACCCAGGCTGGCAAAGGCCTGGCGCACGTGATCCACGCCATACATCATCAAACGACGCAACGGCGGCTGTTTATGACGAACAATAGCCATCAGCGATCCTCCCCGGACGAATACATGCGACCCGCCTTGAGGGTCAGGGTACGGTAGCGCATCCGGGCGATCAGCCCCAGATCGTGAGTGGCAATCAGCACGGAGACGCCGAAGCGGTTGAACTCCTCGAACAGGCGCATGATGTCCATGGAAAGCTGGGGATCCAGGTTGCCGGTCGGCTCGTCCGCCAGCAGCAGGGGGGGTTTGTTGACGATGGCGCGGGCGATGCCGACCCGTTGCTGCTCACCACCGGAGAGCATGCGAGGCTGGTAGCGCTCCTTGCCGAGCAGCCCGACCTTGTCCAGCGCCGCCGCCACCCGCTTGTTGATGTCCCCATGGCTGTAGCCATCGATCACCAGGGGTAGGGCGACGTTGTCGAACACGGTACGATCCATCAGCAGGCGGTGATCCTGGAAGATCATGCCGATCTGGCGGCGCACGTAGGGGATCTGACTGCGCTGGATGTGGCTGACGTCATCGCCGTGGAAGAAGACGCGGCCGTCGGTCGGTCGTTCCATCACGCTGATGAGCTTGAGGAGGGTACTCTTGCCCGCCCCCGAATGGCCGGTCAGGAAGGCCATCTCCCCCTTGCGCAGGTGAAAACTGACCTTTTGCAGCGCTTGATGACCGCCACTGTAGACCTTGCTGACCTTGTCAAAACGAATCATAACGGTTCCCTGAGATTGACAAACCCCGACCGGGATAAAGCATGGGGCGCTCACTCGCCCGTACCGGCACAACACCTGGATGACAACACCGGTCACAACCATGCCGCGTGTCATCCTTGCCCGGATGAGCCATGCCTGCGCCCTCATAGTGACATACCCCGACCGGAGTCGGGGTATGGAACACGTGCTTGTCACGGCCGGGCCGACTCATGTCAGCCGGATTTATTCTTCGCGGCTGAAGAGCGCCTCGATAAAATCGTTGGCGACGAACGGGCGCAGATCGTCGATCCCCTCGCCCACCCCGATGTAGCGGATCGGGATCTGGAACTTGTCGGCCACCGCGAAGATGACACCACCCTTGGCAGTGCCGTCCAGCTTGGTGAGGGTGATGCCGGTCAGGCCCACCGCCTCGCTGAACAGCTTGGCCTGGCTCAATGCGTTCTGGCCGGTGCCTGCGTCCAGGGTAAGCATGATCTCGTGGGGCGCCGCATCGTCCAGCTTCTTCATCACCCGCACCACCTTCTTGAGCTCCTCCATCAGGTTGCTCTTGTTCTGCAGGCGGCCGGCGGTATCGGCGATCAGCACGTCAGCCCCGCGGGAGCGGGCAGCCTCGATGGCGTCATAGATGACGGAGGCGGAGTCGGCACCGGTGTGCTGGGCAATCACCGGAATGTTGTTGCGCTGACCCCACACCTGCAGCTGCTCGACGGCGGCAGCACGGAAGGTATCGCCAGCGGCCAGCATCACGCTCTTGCCCTCGGCCTGGAACTGTTTGGCCAGCTTGCCGATGGTGGTGGTCTTGCCGACGCCGTTCACACCGACCATCAGGATGACGTAAGGCTTCTTGCTGGTGTCGATCACCAGGGGTTGCTCGACCTTGGCCAGCATCTCGCCCATGTCCTGTTTGAGCAGACCGTAGAGCGCCTCGGCATCCTTGAGCTGCTTGCGGTCCGCGTGCTGTACCAGCCCCTCGATGATGCGGGTGGTGGTGTCGACGCCAAGATCGGCGGTCAGCAGCTGGGTCTCCAGCTCTTCGAACAGATCGTCATCGATCTTCTTGCCGCTGAACAGGCCGAAGAAACCGGAACCGATATTCTCCCTGGTACGCACCAGGCTGCGCTTGAGGCGGGCAAAGAAGCCCTCCCGCTGCGGCTTCTCCTGAGTGACGTCGTCCACCTTGTCTGCCAGCGGCAGAGCGGCCAGCGCGGCGGCCTCAGCCTCCATCGCGGCGACCAGACGCAAATCTTCCGCTCGCTGGGCCTCTTTGGCGACACGGGCTTCCTCGGCAGCCTGAGCTTCGGCGGCAACACGAGCTTCTTCTTCAGCCTGAGCTTCAGCAGCAACACGAGCTTCTTCCGCGGCACGGGCTTCGGCAGCGATGCGAGCCTCTTCCGCAGCGCGTGCCTCGGCAGCGATGCGAGCTTCTTCCGCGACGCGAGCCTCGGCAGCAATACGAGCCTCTTCCGCAGCGCGGGCCTCGGCGGCAATACGGGTCTCTTCTGCGGCGCGTGCCTCGGCGGCAATACGGGCTTCTTCTGCGGCGCGAGCCTCGGCGGCAATACGGGCTTCTTCTGCGGCGCGAGCCTCTGCGGCAATACGGGCCTCTTCCAAAGCGCGGGCTTCGGCGGCGACAATGGCTTCTTCTGCGACCTGAGCTTCGGTTGAGATCAAGGCCTCATTGACGATGACGGGCTCAAGCTCGCCCTCCGGCTCTTCCACAACCAGGGGGCCTTCGTCAGGGCCGCTCAGCGGCGCTTCGGGCTTGGCGGTAGGGGCATCAGCCGGGGCAACATCGGCGACAGGCGCGGGAACAGCGGCGGCCTCCGACTCGACTACCGCCGGGGTAGCGTCGGGCGCCTGCGATGGAACGGCCTCAGCCTCTTCTTTCTTGCGGCCGAAACCCAGCCAGGAAAACAAACCTTTTGCCATCTAAAAATACTCACATCAAAGGCTGACTGCTAAGATAGCCGTCCCTCGGCGGGTCGGCATAAAAATGAACCGCCTTATACTATCACTTTATTTTCTGACGACGAAACGCGATGCCCAGAGTGAAATCCAGCCGTAACAGCCCGAGCAAGAGCCCGGCCCCTCAGGGGCGAGCGGGCGTGGTACGAATCATCAGCGGCCAATGGAAGGGGCGCAAACTCCCCGTCAGGGATGTGGAAGGGCTCAGACCCACCACGGATCGCGTCAAGGAGACCATCTTCAACTGGCTGGCTCCCCACGTGCGCGGTACCCGCTGCCTGGATCTGTTCGCCGGCAGCGGCGGGCTGGGGCTGGAAGCCTTGTCCCGCTATGCCGAACAGGTCACCCTGATCGAGATGGACAGAGGCGCCGCCGACCAGCTCAAGAAGAACCTGACGACCCTGGGCAGCAGCCAGGGGCAGGTGATCCAGGCCGATGCCGTGAGCTGGCTGCAAGGCCCGGCCACCCCCTTCGATCTGGTCTTTCTGGACCCACCGTTTCGTCGCGAGTTGCTGCCCCAGGTGTGCGAGCTGCTGGAGCAGCGCGGCTGGCTGGCATCCGATGCCCTCATCTATCTGGAGCGGGAAAAAGAGATGGCCGATCTGACGCTGCCCGCCAGCTGGACACTACTCAAGGACAAGCAGGCTGGTCAGGTCTGCTATCAGCTCTATCTGCGGGACACCAAGCATGACGCTGCTGTTTAAAGGGGAGATGGGCACAGTCCCCTTCTCCGTCAATTTGGACAACGGCTCAAGGACAAGCAGGTCGATCACATCAGGCCTGCTATCAACTCTATGTACGGGAGGTAAACGATGAAGCGGGTGTTTAATCTGTTGGCGATGGGGGTGCTGCTGTTCTTCTGGTTCGGTGTGGCACTCGCCCTGCTGGGCACCCTGCCGGGCAAACTGAACGGCTTTCTGCCGGTGTGCGGCGTCATCGTGATATTGATGCACTGGGTACAGGCCAGCATGATCAAGGCGGCCTGCAAACCCTACTTCGCGGTCACTCGTCTCGAATTCACCCAGGTGCTGATCTTCGGGGTGTTCGGCATGATGGATATCCGCACCAAGCTGCAGGCCATCATAGACGCCAGGAAGAAGGGAGAGACTCCCCCCAGGGCCGACTAGGCCACCCCCGGCCCGACCAGAAGGAGTGATTCGTCACTCCTTTTGCGTTTTTCCGAGGCTGATTCCCAGCTTGATGGAGAGAGCGGCGAGCAGCAGCAGCATGGCAATGAGGGAGAAGAAGTTGCTGCCAAGCTCGGGGTACTGCACCTTGACCAGGGCAGAATGGCCGAACACGCCGATAAAGAAGCAGAGCAGAATGCAGCTGGGTGTGTTGCCCACCATGGGCTCATGGCGATAGTGCTGATAGAGCTGGCTGGCCGCCAGCAACAGAGCGATGAGGGGGTAGAAGGAGAAGGGGACGACCGACTCCGTCAAGGCCGACAGGAAGGCATCGCCACAGATACCGATCAGCAGGGCCAGCACCAGGGGCTTCTTCGGAATCGCGTTCGGTTCATGCATGAGGCTGTCCATCCTTGCGTTATGTGAGAGATTCGTGGCGCTTGCGGTTCTGCACCTCGGCGCCCATGGCGATCATCCGCAGCTGGCTGATGGTCCGCTCCGACAGTGCCTTGCACTCTTCCGGGGTCATGTCGAGGGCGTCTGCACCGGCGCTGAAGACGATGGTCACCATGGCCTCGGCCTGGATATAGGCCTCTTCCCGTGGCGCCTGCGTGGTGGCTTCCAGATAATCGGTCAGCTCGGCGATGAAGTGCTGGATCTCCCGGGCCACCGCCTGACGGAATGCAGCCGAGGTGCCGGAGCGCTCGCGCAGCAGCAGCCGGAAGATGTTCGGGTTGTTTTCGACGAATTCCATGAAGGTCTGCACCGAGGTGCTGATGACGCTGCCACCACCGGCAATGCGCTGGCGCGCCTGGCGCATCAGTTGGCGCAGGGTCAGCCCTCCCTCGTCCACCAGCGTCAGCCCCAGCTCTTCCATGTCCCGAAAGTGGCGATAGAAGGAGGTCGGCGCTATGCCCGCCTCTCTGGCCACTTCCCGCAGGCTGAGGTTGGAGAAACTGCGGTTGGCGCAGAGTTGACTGAACGCCGCCTCGATCAGCGTACGCCGGGTTTTTTCTTTTTGTTGCGCGCGAATACCCACGAAAACAGTCACCTTGAGATTAGCGAGGCCAGATGATAACCCGAAGGCGGGGCCGGGATCAGGTTTGTCTCCGACTTTTTTACCATTGACCCGCATTCCGGCTCAATGGAGAATAGTGAACAGCTGTTCGCTGAAAGGAGCCGAGTGAAATGGACCGCCCCCCGATCATCATGACCAACACCCTGCTGTTCGCCCTCTCCGGGCTGACGGCACTGATAGCGGTCCCCTGGTATGGACTGAGCCAGGGCTACGACCTCTGGCAGTGGCTCTGCTTCCTGCTGCTGTTCTGCTATTGCGGCATCTCCATCACCGCCGGCTACCACAGGCTCTGGTCCCACAAGGCCTACAAGGCGCACCCGGCCCTGCAATGGATCTTCGCCATCGGAGGCGCGCTCGCCCTGCAGAACTCGGCGCTGCACTGGTCCTCGGATCATCGCCGCCACCACCGCCACGTGGATGACAACCAGAAGGATCCCTACAGTGCGGGTCGCGGCTTCTGGTACTCCCACATCGGCTGGATGCTGCGGGAATACCAGCGCGATACCTACCACGACTACAGCAATGTGCGCGACCTGCAAAACAACCCCGTGGTCGCCTTCCAGCACAGGCACTATCTGACCCTGGCTCTGGTCACCAACATCGGCATTCCGCTGCTGCTCGGCCTCTTGCACGGGGATCTGCTCGGTATGTTGCTGCTGGCCGGGGTGCTGCGCATGGTGATGACCCATCACACCACCTTCTTCATCAACTCCCTGGCCCACATCTGGGGCAGCCAACCGTTCACGGATCGCAACAGCGCCCGGGACAACGGCATCCTGGCCTTCTTCACCTTTGGCGAGGGCTATCACAACTTCCATCACCTGTTCGAGAACGACTACCGCAACGGTATTCAGTGGTGGCAGTTCGATCCCACCAAGTGGCTGATCCGCACCGCCGCCTGGTGCGGGCTCGCCAAAGATCTGAGATCCTGCCCGGAGGAACGCATCGAACAGGCCAGGCTGGAGATGCAGCTCAAGCGCGCCCAGGCCAGAGTGCACAAGCAGGATGACAGGGAACGCTGGCAGGCACTGCTGCAGGAGGAGTACGACAAGCTGAGCCTGCAGATCCAGCACTACTATGCCAGCCGCAAGTCACTGCTGGAGCAGCGCAAGCGCACAGCCCTCGCACGCTACGACAGGCTCAGGCTGCAACTGGAGTACCGCACGTTGCGAGACGGTTTCCTCGTTGCCAAGCGCAACTGGAGTCGTCTGCTGGCGGGCCTCGCCTGATCGCCGAGATATCACGCAAAAGACCGCCAGCAGGCGGTCTTTTTGATTGAGCAAACGGACGGCGGCATAAAAAAATGGGGCAACATTCGCATGTCACCCCCTCGCAAATAGCATGTTCCATATTGGGCTCCCGCAACCACGGGGGTCTGTCTGGCATCACGGGTTTCCGCTCCCGATCCGCCTCGCCTGCCGGAGCAATCCGGTTGGCCCATTTCCCCTGTTGCCGTCACCCACACGGCAGACCAGCCGCCGTGTTTGTCCTTGCAATCGAGATACTACGCAGTTAAATAAAATAAAAAACCGTTCTACACGCACCTCTATGCAGTCGAGGAGCCTGGATTGTTACGGCGCCCTTAATATAAATCGATTAAAAACAATACGATGCAATCCAGTCCCGGTTTTGGATGGCAAACGTTATCCTCGAAGGCGCACAAGGCTTTGCGAGATCTCGCACAAGGCGGTTCCCACTCACAACCAACGGTGCAAAGGTAACCAATCGCTCAATTGCGCCAGCAGGCGCCGCCATGCAGAGGGGGACGCCGCCACCGGGTGCACGGCCTGCTGCAACCAGCCATCGATGAGTTGCTGCAACTCGTCGCACAGCGTCGGGCTATGGAGGTGCAGCATCAGCTCGGTGTTGAGCATCAGGGAGCGGGGATCCAGGTTGAAACTGCCGAGCAGCGCCTCCTCCTTCCCCATCAGGATCAGCTTGGCATGCAGACTGAACGCCTCCGTCGTCAGCTCGAACAGGTTGACCCCCTGACGCTCGAGCCAGGGGCGGTGACGTCGATAGGCGCCATAGACCAGGGGCACGTCCGTGCTGGCCAGGGAGTTGGTCAGGATCTCGATGTCGACCCCCTGCCGTCGCTGCCCCTTGAGCCGGCGACGCAGCCCCCGTGTCAGGATCAGGTAAGGGCTCACCAACCTCAGGGCCCCCTGATTGCTCGCCAGCATGCGTCCCAGCAGGGGCGCCGTGGTCGGCCGGGCGACCAGCCCCTTGCCGGGGCGATCGAACCAGCACTGCCCTCGCCCGGGATGCCAGCAAAGGGGAACGGGGCACTCATCAAACAGAGTGGCCGGCAGATCATAGGCGGCCGCCATGGCGGGGTCGGTCAGGGTCAGCAGGAAGTCGTTCAGGGCCCGGGTTTCGGCTGGCAACAAGGGGCGCCTCAACAGGCGACGGACCGGGTGGCTCCAGCGACTGTGCCAGAACAGCGCGAACCCCTGCTCGGCCTGCTGACAGAGGGGGCCGCGGCAGACCAGATCCAGGTCGATGAAGTGAGGCGGCATCCCCAGCCCGAAGTAACGATCACCGATGTTGCGCCCGCCGATCACCGCCTGGCTGCCATCCACCAGCAGCAGCTTGTTGTGCATCCGGTGGTTGATGCGGCGAAAGCTCAGCACCCCTTCCAGCAGCAGGGTCAGAGGACGCCAGCCCCGCAACCAGAAGGGGTTGAACAGGCGCACCTCGATGCCCGGTTCCGCCGCCACCGCCTCCAGAAAGCGGTTCTCCCCGCCGTAGAGATCGTCGATGAGCAGCTGCACTACCACTCCGCGCCGGGCCGCCCGCACCAGCTCCGCCAGCAGCAGCTTGCCGCCGCCGTCCTCTTCCCAGCTGTAATACTGGGCGAGGATCCGGTGGCGAGCCTGGCGGATCAACTGGCATCGGGCCTTGAGGGCTGCGCCGGGATCGGCGAGCAAGGCAAACTCGGCGGGGATCAAGGGTCATCTCCCTGTCATCTGGTGGTGGCATAACCCAGACAACCGCCCCGATAGCCCAGTGTCAAGGAGCCGATGATGGAACTGCGCGACCACCCCTCCCTCAGTCAGAGACCCCATGCCAGCCAACCGGATCCCACCCCGGCCAGGCTGTTGATGCCCTGGTACCAGCAGCACCGGGATCTGGGCTGGGAACCCCTTGCGCAGCATCACGAGGATCCCCTCCCCGGCCAGCATTGACAGGCTCAGGGCTGCACCGCCTCGATGGCCTCTGACTTGCCCTCCAGCTGGGGCAGGCTGAAACGGTAGGCTACGTAGTATTTGTAGATGGTGCCAACGTAGTTGATGGGCCCCTGGCCCACGTCGTTGGCCACCAGCTGCTCCACGTTGCCGAACCAGACGTTCGGATCCAGCCCCTTGTCGGCCGCCTTGGCCTGCAATGCCTGTACCCGGTTCGGACCCGCATTGTAGGCGGCCAGGGCGAACAGATGGCGATTGAGCCTGTCCATCCCGGGATCATTGAAGTAGGTGTCCAGGATGAGCCGCATGTAGCGACAGGCCGCCTCCACATTGCCCTCCAGACTGGTGAGTCTGGCGCCTCGGATCCCCACCTCCTTGCCGGTACTCGGCAGCAGTTGCATGATGCCGACGGCCCCCCGGTGGGAGCCCACATTGGGATTGAGCCCCGACTCCTTGTAAGCCAGCGCGGCCAGCATCAGCCAGTCCAGCTGATACTTGTCCGCCTGGGTCTCCAGTACCTTGCGAATGGTCGACAGTCGCCCCAGCGGGTCCGGCGCCAGTATGTTGCTCATGCGGTCGCTCTGCGCCAGCAGGCGGCGCAATGTCATGTCACTGTAGAGGGTCCGCTTGCTCGACTCCGAGATGTAGGCGTTCACCGCCTTGAGCAGCTCCGGGCTGTTGTTGCGCAGGGCCCAGGCGCTTCGCCCCTTGTCCCGCAGCGGTATCAGCCTGTGGGCCTTGAGGCCGCCAATCATGTCGAGCCAGATCCGCCCCTTGAAGCTGTCGGTGACCGTCAGCGGAATGATCCCGGCTGACACCATCTCCAGCAGGTCCCCGTCCTGCAGGTATTCGGGAACCGTCTCGATGTAGACCGGGGGCAACCCCAGCTCCCGAAACAGCCAGTTGAGCTGGTGCAGGCTCTCGAAATAACTGGAGCTGGCTCGCACCCAGATCCGCCGGCCGGACAGCTGGGTGATGCGATTGAAGGCAGGGAGCTCCCGCTGGCTCACCACCCACTCCTCGATGGGGGCGATCAGCGGCTGGGAGAAGGTCACCTGCTCGCGCCGGGTGGGGGTGACCGTCAGGTTGGCGGCCACCAGATCCCCGCGCCCCTCGGCCAGATAGTCCAGCAGCTTGTCCTGGCGCACCGGGATATAAATGATCTTGAGCTTGAGCTTCTCCTTGGCCAGGTAGGTCTGGTTCAACCAGCGCTCGAATCCCTGAAGCTGATTGACCAGGATGCCGTACTGGGCTCCCTTGTCGAAAAAGAAAAACCCCCGCTCATAGACCACCAGGGCCCTGAGCTCTTTTTTTTGCAGGATGTGTTCGAGATCACCGGCCTGGGGTAGCAGCTGCGGCTTGAGATCCGCCGCCAGCAGAGGGAGAGAGCAGAGAGCCAGCAGGGCCCAGATCCATCGCCGCATCATGATGTAACCACCTCGCTGTGGGCCGGTGCGCACCGTCGGGTCTGTCAGAGAAGGCGCCTGCGCCAAGTCATGGGGCGTCGCGGGATCTTCTGCCGATCGGCGCATGCCGGACGGAAAACGGATCGTCCGTGGGATAACTCACTATACAACGCAAAGGGAGGGAAAAAGCGAGGGGCAGAGCAAGACGGCAGGCAAGCCTGCCGTGTCATCACGATCTCAGAGGGAGCGGGCGCGCATCTCGAAGATCAGCTTCTCGGCGGTGCAGGTGAATTGCAGGCGGGCCTTCAGGATTACGCCATCCGGGCTCCGGCTCAGCTCGCTGCTGCTTTTGGCTTCGGCAGTGACCTGCTTGGCCAGCGCCTCGTAAGCTGCAAATTTCTCGCGGGCGTCGGCTTCTGCAGCGGCCTCGATCACCAGCTCCATGACGTCGTCACCTTCGCCGATGATGGTGCCAATCTCGGCGAAACAGCCGCAACTGTCACAGGTCTCGTTCAGTTCCACTTTCTCGTCTACAGACATACGTTCACTCCTACTTATTCCGGATATTGTCATCGTCGCGCAAGGCGTTGCGAAAATCCCTGATGGCAGTGCCCAGATCCTCACCGGCGCCAGCCAGGCGTTTGCTGCCAAACACCACGACGACGACCACGAGCAGGATCAGCAGATGCCAGATATGAATGCCACCCAGTCCCATAGGGAGACTCCTGACTGTTAGATACCTGGAGGTTGTATCAAAAGAAAGCGTATCGATTGTTGGGCAAAATCAAGGCCGGTGCAAGTTGGCGAAAAAATCGCGCAAAAACGGCGACGAGGCGCAAAAAAATACGGCGACCATGGGCCGCCGTATGAGTCGGTGCTACTTGTCCCCTCAACCGCTACATCCTGTACCAGCCGCCACCAGGGCGAGAGACCCGTCGAGCATAGGATCGCCAAGATATGAAAACAAATGGTATATATTCATCTAGGAATTGAAGAGGATTCATATCATGTTGCTGGAACAGCTTGCACGCATAGACCTTAATTTGTTGATAATCCTGCAAGTCTTGCTGGAAGAGCGCAACGGCAGCCGGGCTGCACGCCGTTTGCACCTGAGCCAGTCCGCCGTCAGCAAGGCCCTCGGGCGGTTGCGGGAGACCTTTGACGATCCCCTGTTCGTGCGCTCGGCCTACGGGATGGATCCCACTCCCCGCGCCCTGGATCTCCAGCAGCAACTGCAGCCCATACTGCTCTCCCTGGACAACCTGATCCAGCCGCCAGACTTCGATCCCGCCAGCACGGAGCGGGAGTTCGTCATCGCCAGCATGGACAGCGCCTTCACCCTGTTTGCCCCCCTCTACCTGAGCGAACTGAAGCGTCAGGCTCCTGGCATCCGCCTGCGCTACGAGGAGTGGACCGAGCACAGCCTGACCGAGATGAGCCAGGGCCAGGTGGATATCGCCTTCACGGTGCGGGAGAACTGCATCAATTCGGATTTTCGCCTCGACACCCTGCCCAACGCCATCTGCCAGCGGTTGCTCACCATCGACGATCTCACCTGCCTGGTGCAGCGGGATCACCCTGCCTTGCAGGAGCCCGAGTGGGATCTCGCCCGTTACCTCGCCTACCCCCATGTGCAGACCTACTGCGAGGGGCGGGATCGCTGGATGCTGGATCACAAGCTGGCGGAGCAGGATCTCTATCGCCGGATCGAGGCGACCGTGCCCTCCTTCGAGGCGGCCCTGCGCATGGGCATGCACTCGGACATGATAGTGACCCTCTCCCGCCTCTATGCCCGCCACGCGACCCAGGTCTATCCCCTGGTGCCGCTGCCGCTGCCCATCGCCCTGGACAGCATCTCTCACCTGCTCATCTGGCATCAGCGCCACGAGGAGGATCCGGGCCATCGCTGGCTGCGGGAGACCTTGCTCGCCCTCATCATGGGCAAGCTGGAAACCTCGGTGGACGACCCTGCCGCTGCCGCCTGACGCGCAAAAAAAACGGGGCTCAAGAAGCCCCGTTTCACGTTGACATCAGCATTCGCCCCGTCAGTTCTGACCCGTCACCGCCAGATAGTGGTGTACCCCGTCCAGCAGCATCTGCACCGAGATCATCACCAGCAGCATGCCCATCAGCCGCTCCACCGCGGTGAGTCCTCGCTCACCCAGCAGCTTGTTGAACAGCTCGTAGAACATCAGGATCACGGCGCTGGCCCCCCAGGCCATCAGCAGGGCCAATGACCAGTCCACCATCCGGGTCGGCTCCTGGTTGGCCAGAAGCAGCAGGGAAGCCAGGATGGAGGGGCCCGCAATCATGGGGATGGCCATGGGCACCAGGAAGGGCTCCTCCCCCGCCGCCAGCCCGGTCACGCCACCGGGGCTCGGGAAGATCATCTTGATGGCGATGAGGAAGAGGATGATGCCCCCCGCGATGCTGACCGCCTCCTGACGCAGGTTGAGGAAGCTCAGGATCTGCTGACCGGCGAACAGGAAGCCCATCATGATCACCAGTGAAAACAACAGCTCCCGCAGCATTACCTTGCGTCGACGCTTGGGGTCGACATGGCGCAGGATGGAGAGGAAGACCGGCAGGTTGCCCAGCGGATCCATGATCAGAAACAGCATGACGGCAGCGGAGAATGTGTCCATAGAGCGCCCGGGCAGAACCTTTCAACAAGAGGGGAAGGAGGGCGAAATATAACAAAGGTGGCGGGATTCGGCGAGCGCCCCACCGCACTCGCCACTGGCGATCATCCGTGGTTGCAGATCTTGTCGGCGCGGGTCTGGAACCCTGACTCCGAGTCGATGAACTTGCCGCGCCTGGCCAGGAAGTCGATCAGGGCGTCAGCGTCCATCTCGCTGGCGCTGCAGGTGTGGAACCGGGCCTCGGCACCGAAGCGCGAGGCGATCGCCGCCCTGAGGCTGGCCCGGGTAAACGGACTCTCCTGCTCCAGCATCATCTCCATCACTTCGTGACCGTGTATCGATTGGGACATCTCGAACCTCTTTAATAATCATGTCAGATGACAATTAAAGCTCGAAGCCCGGAGAGGGTTCTTGATATAGGCCAATAAAACGCCTTTTTTAACGCCAGCGGGCTGGTCGTGAGCGCCGCTTTGTCGATAATGTGGCAACCTGACGGGGGGATGGCTACACTGTCGCCCCTTTTTGCCACCGCAGACAGAAAATAAGGACATTGGCGTCATGCTGTTCCATGGATTGGTCTTCAAACCCTGGCGGATCTGGACCCGTCGCCCGCTCTGGTTGAAGACCCTGCTCGGCATGCTGACCGGGATAGGTCTGGGGCTCTGCTTCAGCGAGCAGGCCCTGCTGCTCAAGCCCATCGGCGTCCTGTTCGTCAACACCATCCAGATGCTGATGGTGCCCCTCATCTTCTGTTCCGTCCTGGCAGGCCTCACTGCCCTGCTCAAGGGCAAGCGGCTCGACCGCATCGCCGGCAAGGCCATCGGCTTCTATCTCTGCTCCACCGCCGTCGCCATCTGCATCGGCCTGATGATGGGCTGGCTGCTGGAACCGGGCATGGGCGCCAATATGGGTCCTTATGAACGGGGCGCCATGGCGCAGCAACCTACCCTGGCCAGCGTGCTGAGCCACCTGGTGCCGCGCAATCCGGTGCAGGCCATGGGCGATGGCAAGATATTGCAGGTGATCGTGTTCGCCGTGGCCCTCGCTCTCGCCCTCAACGCCACCGGACGACGCGGCCGCCCCGCCATCCTGTTCTTTACCTCATTGGCGGAGGGAATGTTCAAGCTGACCCAGATGGTGATGGCCCTGGCCCCCTATGGCGTCTGCGCCCTGATGGCCTGGATGACCGGCAAGTACGGCGTCAGCCTGCTGTTGCCGCTGCTCAAGGTGATCGGCGCCGTCTACCTCGGCTGCCTGCTCCACGTGCTCGGCGTCTACAGCAGCCTGCTGCTCCTGATGGCGCGCCTCAACCCGTTGCACTACTTCAAGAGCATCGTCGATGCCCAGGCGGTGGCCTTCACCAGCAGTTCAAGCAACAGCACCCTGCCCATCAGCCTGGCCTGCGCCGAACGCAGGCTCGGGGTCTCCCCCGCCATCACCGCCAAGGTGCTGCCCATCGGCGCCACCATCAACATGGATGGCACCGCCCTCTATCAGGGAGTCACCGCCCTGTTCGTGGCCCAGGCCTTCGGGGTGGATCTGCATCTGGTGGACTACCTGACCATCATCAGCATCGTCACACTGGCCAGCATAGGCACGGCGGGCACACCCGGTACCGGGCTGATGCTGCTGACCCTGACCCTCACTGCCGTGGGACTGCCGCTGGAAGGGGTGGCGCTCATCGCCGGCATAGACCGGATCCTCGACATGGCGCGCACCACGGTCAACGTCTCCGGCGACATCCTGGTCTCCGTGCTCATCGCCCGCAGCGAGAAGGAGCTGGATCTCGCCACCTACCACGACGCCCATGCGGGGGATGACATCGACTTCACCCTGCGCTGAGGGCGCGAGGGGCGTTCAATGATCCTGGGGATCGTGATGGCAGCGCCAGCAGATATCGAAGTTGGCGCCGTTCTCCTCCCCGCACTGGCCGCACAGCCAGCCGTTGCCCTGGCGCTGCTGGTAGCGCTCGATGATCCGGCCCGCCCGCTGACGATCCCGCTCGTTCACCATCAGGGTCACTTGCAGCAGATCCACCGGCAGCTCCCCGAGCGCGCCGGAGAGTCCTTCGCCGCTGAGGCGCACCCTGACTCCCTCTACCTCCAAGGCCCCTTTCAGGGCATGCGCCTCCAGGGAGTGAGAGGCGCGATACAAGTTAATCCACTGATCCATACGTTGTCCTCGAAACCCTTGCCAGTGCCATCATCACCAGCACTACCATCATTCCAGGGCGAGCATCTTCCGGGAGTGCGATGCCCGATACAGATTCATCCACC
>NZ_MKUI01000048.1:0-54203 GCF_001898585.1 Aeromonas sp. 62-46
CGCGCTAGCTTCAGGTGTTAGTGTCCCACGGATGTGAGGGTTCGAGTCCCTCTCTTCGCACCATCATTCTGCAAAGGCCCGTTACGAGAGTAACGGGCCTTTTGTGTTTTCATGCCCCATGGCTATGCTGTTGAAGATGCTGCGCCACCACGGGGGTTTTCCCATGATCCTGGATACCGATATTCACAACTTCTATGAGCATCTGGTGCTCAAGGAGATAGAAAAACAGGGGTTGGCTCGAACATTGACCCCCTATCAGCTGGCAGACCTCTGCTGCCTGACACTCAACCAGCTTCCTTCCCACTACATCCGCCACGATGTCGACATGATCTACTTCACGACAGATGCCGAACGCAGCGAGATGGAGAAGAAGGTCATCGCCTCCCTGCGCCAGGCCTACGACAAGATCCAGGCCGTCCCCACTCGCCAGGCTTAATGCCAGCCCTGCTGCCAGAGCAGAGTGACGACCCCTGTCATTCCCGCAACCGGCAGCAGGATCAACACCGGTCTCAGCCTGGGTTCCAGCATGACCCAGGCAGCCAGCAAGAACCCCAGGCTCCAGAACCCGTATTCCTTCTCCTGACCCCAGACCAGCACCGCCAGAAGGGCGGCCAAGAGCAGAGCGCGTGCTATCCAGTTCATTGGCATTGGTCCGAAAAAGATTAATGATAACTATTATCATCTTTGGTGTTGTCATCTGCAATCGAACTTGCCTATGGATCTCCGGCTATCAAACGGTGTCGATTGAACAGTGAAAAATGCCGTTCAGATCAACTATTTTGTGGGATTTTAAAATTTTAAAGCTGTTTTGCTGAATGAGCGGGGATTTTACACCTCCGCTTTATGGTAGATTGCGCCCTCTTTTGGTAAGCCTCTCGGGATCGACACATCCGCAGGACGAGAGGGGCTGACCTTGGCGAGCAAGAGTTTAGGGAGCGTCTATGCAAAACCAACAACACCACATCCGATTGCCGGGCATGTCGCAAGTATTTGCCTGCCTGGCCATTTTCCTGGCCCTGGCCTTCTCCTTCACCAGCGTGCTGGATCTGCCAATCCAGCTGGCACTGTTCATCGCCTGGTTCGTCATCATGGGGCTCGGCATCAAGCTCGGCCATGATTACAAATCCCTGGAACAGGCGGCAGTCGACGGCGTCGCCAAGGGGATGGGGGCCATCCTGATACTGATCTCCGTCGGTGCCCTGGTGGGCACCTGGATTGCCGGCGGCATCGTCCCCAGCATCATCTACTTCGGCCTCAAGGTGATACACCCCTCCATCTTCCTGCTGGCGACCCTGATCATCTGCTCTCTCACCTCGCTGGCCACCGGCACCTCCTGGGGCTCGGCGGCCACCGCCGGCATCGCCATGATGGGTATAGGCCACAGCCTGGGGGTACCCGCGCCGCTGGTCGCCGGTGCCGTGCTCTCCGGCGTCTACTTTGGTGACAAGCTCTCCCCGCTCTCCGACTCCGTGGTGCTGGCCTCTACCATGTCCAACGTCGACGTGATGGAACACATCAAGGGGATGCTGCCCATCAGCCTGTTCTCCTACGTCATCACCGCCGCCCTGTTCACCGTGGTCGGCATGCAGTACTCCGGCAACGTCAGCCTGGAGCAGGTCAATCTGGTGATGGACGCCCTCGACAAGCAGTTCAATATCACCCCCATGGCCATAGTGCCCGTGGTGCTGGTGCTGGGCCTGTTGGCCAACCGCAAGCCCGCCTTCCCGGTGATCAGCTTCGGCGCCTTGCTGGGTCTTGTCTGGGCCATCGTCTTCCAGGACATGGATCCGGTGAAGGCCATGCACTCCGCCTACAGCCCGTTTGCCATCACCTCAGGCGTCGATTTCATCGACAACATCCTGGGCCGTGGCGGCATGGAGTCCATGCTGGGCTCGGTAGCCGTCATCATCTTCGGCTTGGGCTTCGGCGGTCTGCTGGAGAAGGTCGGCATCCTGGAAGTGATCGCCAGCGCCTTCGAGAAGCGCATCAACAGCGCCGGCAGCCTGACCAGCCACACCATAGGCACCGCCTTCCTGGCCAACGTGTTCGGCTCGGCCATGTATGTGTCCCTGATCCTGACCCCCAAGATCATGGCCAAGAACTACGACCGGCTGGGGCTTGCGCGCAAGAACCTCTCCCGCAACGCCGAGTTTGGCGGCACCCTCACCTGCGGCATGGTGCCCTGGAGCGACAACGGCATCTTCATGGCCGGGGTCCTCGGGGTAGCGACCCTCGACTACCTTCCCTACATGTGGCTCAGCTTCACCTGCATCATAGTGACCATCACCCTCGCCTATCTGGGCAAGGGGGTGAACCGTGTACCGGTCACAGAGGCGGTGACAGCCCGCTAATTTCCGTAAAAACAACGACAAAGGCGCCATCACGGCGCCTTTTGTCTGGGTGCGATTCGAGGTTAAGCTGGCACTCACCTTGATCCCACGTGGCAGGACGCCCAGATGAACTTCACCTTTCGCCAGATCCGCTATTTCGTGGCGGTGGCCGACAGCTTCTCGGTCAGCCGGGCAGCCGCCGAGCTGCACATCTCCCAGTCGGCGGTCACCAGCGCCATCCGCGAGCTGGAGACCGAGCTCGGCGCCGCCCTGTTCGAGCGCAATCCGCGCGGGGTCAGCCTCACCACCCAGGGCCACCAGTTTCTGCTGCACGCCCGTCGCATCCTAAGCGCCATGACCGAAGCCGGCCAGTCCCTCAAGGCGGTGGCCCAGCAGGATCAGGGGCGGCTTACCATAGGCGTGACCACGCTGGTGGCAGGCTACTACCTCTCGGAGGCCCTCGGCCGCTTTCGCCGCGCCTTCCCGGCGGTACAGATCGAGGTGAAAGAGGATGAGCAGCCCTACCTCGAGCACCAGATCGTCAACGGTGAGGTGGACGTGGGGATCCTGATGACCAACCGCACCATCCGCCAGGAGGCGTTCGATACCGAGCTGCTGACCCGCTCGCCGCTGCGGGTCTGGCTCGCCGCCAACCACCCCCTCTGCGCCGAGTCGACCCTCTCCCTCAAGGCGCTCGGCGAGGAGCCCATGATCTCGCTGACCGCCGACCAGCTGGACCAGATCATCGGCGGCGGCCTGCGCCGCTACGGTATCGCGCCGCGCATCGTGCTGCGTACCGCCTCGGTGGAAGCGGTGCGCAGCCTGGTGGCGAGCCAGCTCGGGCTCGCCCTGCTGCCGGACTTTGCCTACCGCCCCTGGTCGCTGGAGCAGGAGCGGGTCGAGGCCCGCGCCATCAAGGAGCCCATTCCCGCCATCGACATTGGCCTGGTGTGGCGGCGTGGCTCGCGCCTTGACTGGGCCGCACGCGAGTTCATCGACATCGCCAGAGATCAGAGCCGGCTACGGGCCCGCCAGCACCTCCCCCGCTAGGACTGAGCCTGAACAGCCGTGACTCCGGCAAAAAATCAGATTCATCTGCACTCGATATCGATTTTACAGATACCAAAGCCGCTAAAAATTGAAATTCTCATTGCTCACCGCTTCTCCTACGCTCATGGCTGGTTAACAGGATGTTAATTGTCTGCGTGGCACCACAACCGTGCCCGCCCATGCAAGGAGAGCAAGATGAAACTGACCCCCCTCACCCTGGCCCTGATCCCCGCCCTGCTGGCAGGCCAGGTCCAGGCTGCCCCCACCACCCTCGGCAAGGGTGAAGGCCAGCTCAACATCGTGGCCTGGGCCGGCTATGTGGAGCGCGGCGAGACCGACAAGAACTACGACTGGGTCACCGGCTTCGAGAAAGAGACCGGCTGCAAGGTCAACGTCAAGACGGCCGCCACCTCGGACGAGATGGTGGCGTTGATGAACGAGGGGGGCTTCGATCTGGTGACCGCCTCCGGCGACGCCAGCCTGCGCCTCATCGCCGGCGGCAAGGTGCAGGCACTCAACCTGGCGCTCATCCCGAGCTACGGCAAGATAGATCCCCGCCTGCAGAATGCCCCCTGGCACACGGTAGACGGCAAGCACTATGGCGTGCCCTACCAGTGGGGCGGCAACATCTTGATGTACAACACCAAGGTGTTTCCCAAGGCGCCCGACTCCTGGAGCGTGGTGTTCGAGGAACAGACCCTGCCGGACGGCAAGTCCAACAAGGGGCGGGTGCAGGCATTTGACGGCCCCATCCACATCGCCGATGCCGCCCTCTATCTGATGACCCACCAGCCGGCGCTCGGCATCAAGGATCCCTACGAGCTGAACGAAGAACAGTACAAGGCCGCCCTCGACCTCCTGCGCCAGCAGCGCAAGCTGGTGGGACGCTACTGGCACGATGCCTTCGTCCAGATCGACGACTTCAAGAACGAGGGGGTGGTGGCCTCCGGCTCCTGGCCGTTCCAGGCCAATACCCTGATCGCCGACAAGCAGCCCATCGCCACGACGGTGCCCAAGGAGGGCGTCACCGGCTGGGCCGATACCAGCATGGTGCACAGCGAGGCGAAGAACCTCACCTGTGCCTATCAGTGGCTGGAGCACTCCCTCAACAACAAGCTGCAGGGGGATCTCGCCTCCTGGTTCGGCTCCGTGCCCGTGGTACCGGCCGCCTGCGAAGGCAATGCCCTGCTCGGGAAAGAGGGGTGCAAGACCAACGGCATCGACAACTTCGATCGGGTTCACTTCTGGCGTACTCCTGTCTCCCAGTGCAAGAGCCAGGGAACCTGCGTGCCCTACTACCGCTGGGTTTCGGACTATATCGCCATCCTGGGTGGTCGCTGAGGTGCCTCAGTAAATGCCGATATGGGGCCGGACAGGAGTCCGGCCTGCTTCCCACACAGACAAGGACGTCCCATGAATGCCGTACAATTTGACCGGGTCAGCCGCCACTATGGCGAGGTGAAGGCGGTCGACGACATCTCCTTCCAGATCCCGGCCGGCGAGTTTTTCACCCTGCTGGGGCCGAGCGGTTCCGGCAAGACTACCTGCCTGCGGATGATCGCGGGCTTCGAATACCCGAGCGAGGGGGAGATCCAGCTGTTTGGCGAGCCCTGCTCCACCGTGCCCCCCTACGATCGCAACCTCAATACCGTGTTTCAGGACTACGCCCTGTTTCCCAACATGGATGTGCGCGACAACATCGGCTACGGCCTGATGCTCAAGGGCGTCGCCAAGGCGGAGCGTTACCGCAAGGTGGACGAGATGCTGGAACTGGTGCGCCTGCCCGGCGTCGGCAACCGCAAGCCGGGCCAGCTCTCCGGCGGCCAGCGCCAGCGCATCGCCATCGCCCGAGCGCTGATCAACCAGCCGCGCATCCTGCTGCTGGACGAACCGCTCGGGGCCCTCGACCTCAAGCTGCGCGAGCAGATGCAGCTCGAACTGAAAGCCTTGCAGCGCCAGCTCGGCATCACCTTCATCTTCGTCACCCACGATCAGCAGGAGGCGCTCTCCATGAGCGACCGGATCTGCATCTTCAATCAGGGCAAGATCGAGCAGATCGCCGCGCCGGATACCATCTACGACGCCCCCGCCACCCCCTTCGTCGCCCGCTTCGTCGGCACAGTCAACCTGTTCGAGGGGGAGCAGGCCCGCCGTCTGTGCGGCGATGAGCGCCAGATGATGGTGCGCCCGGAGCGGATCCGCCTCGCCGAGGCCGGCACGCCCGGCTGGTCCGGGGAGGTGCGCGAGGTGGAGTATCTCGGCCCCTTCGTGCGCTACCGGGTCGATCTCGGCGAGCAGCTCGAGCTTATCGTCAACCATCCCAACGAGGGCCAGGCCCGCCTGCCCCGTGGCGCCCGGGTCAGCCTCAGCTGGCCGGAGCAGGCGATCCATCGCCTGCACACCGCCCCTCAGGGAGCTCAACCATGAGCGCCCCCCACAGTGCGAGCCTTGCCATGAGCCACACTACCGACTCCGTTCGCGTCAGGCCGCTGCGGCGCCTCTCCACCCTGCTCTACGGGCGGCCAGGCCTGCTGCTGGCCATCCTGCTGGGGCCGCCACTGCTCTGGCTTGGCATCATCTATGTCGGCTCCCTGCTGATGCTGCTCTCCAACGCCTTCTTCGGACTGGACGAGTTCAGCGGCCAGATCCGCCACGAGCTGGGGCTGCAGAACTTCGTTGCCCTGCTGCGGGCTGAGAACCTGGACGTGATCCTGCGCACCGTCGGCATGTCGCTGCTGGTGACCCTGGCCTGCGCCCTGCTCGGTTTTCCGATCGCCTACTACATGGCGCGCTACACCAGCGGCAAGACCCGGGCCCTGTTCTACGTCGGCATCATGCTGCCGCTCTGGTCCAGCTATCTGGTGCGGGTCTACGCCTGGAAGCTGATCCTGGCCAAGGAGGGGGTCATCAGCTGGCTGGCAGACACCCTGGGACTGGACTGGCTGCTGGACGCCATCCTCTCGCTGCCGGTGATCGGGGGGCCGTCGCTGTCATTCTCGCGCATCGGCACCTTCATCGTGTTCGTCTACGTCTGGCTGCCCTTCATGATCCTGCCCATCCAGGCGGCGGTGGAGCGGATCCCGCGCTCCTTGCTGGAGGCGAGCGGCGATCTCGGCGCCACCCCGGCCCAGACCTTTCGCACCCTGATCCTGCCGCTGGCCCTGCCCGGCGTGGTGGCGGGCTCCATCTTCACCTTCTCCCTAACGCTGGGGGACTACATCATCCCCGGCATCATAGGCAACTCCACCATGTACATAGGTCAGGTGGTCTACATGCAGCAGGGCACGGCGGGCAACCTGCCCTTCGCCGCCGCCTTCTCGCTGGTGCCGATCCTCATCATCGCCATCTACCTGACCATCGCGAAACGCTTGGGGGCCTTCGATGCGCTCTAATACTTCCATGAAACGGGACCATGACAGCCAGCCCTCCGGCCTGCTCAAGTACGCGGCCATCGGCGGCCTCTTGTTCCTGCACTTCCCGATCCTGTTCATCTTCCTCTACGCCTTCACCAGCGAGAGCAAGAGCTATCAGTTCCCACCGCCCGGGCTCACCCTCAAGTGGTTCGAGGTGACCCTCAACCGCCCCGACGTGTGGCGCGCCATCCAGCTATCGCTGGAGGTAGCGGGGCTGGCGACGCTGGCCGCCATGGTGCTCGGCACCCTGGCGGCGGGGGCCATCGCCCGCAGCCGCTTCTTCGGCCAGGAGGTGGTATCGCTGTTGCTGGTGCTGCCCATCGCCCTGCCCGGCATCGTCACCGGCATCGCGCTGCGCTCCGCCTACGGGGTGATGGAGATCCCTTTCAGCTTCTGGACCATCGTCATCGGTCACGCCACCTTCTGCGTGGTGGTGGTCTACAACAATGCCCTGGCGCGCTTTCGCCGCACCAACCAGAGCCTCATCGAGGCGTCGATGGATCTCGGTGCCGACAGCTTCCAGACCCTGCGCTACGTGATCCTGCCCAATCTGGCCACGGCACTGCTGGCGGGGGGCATGCTGGCGTTTGCCCTGAGCTTTGACGAGGTGATCGTCACCACCTTCACCGCGGGCCAGCAGACCACGCTGCCGATCTGGATGTATCAGGAGCTGATCCGGCCACGGGACAGGCCGGTCACTAACGTGGTGGCGCTCATCATAGTGGCCTTCACCACCATTCCCATTCTGCTTGCCTACTACCTCACCCGCGACGGCCAGGACGTTGCCGGCAGCGGCAAATAACGACTCAACGCGTGCGCAAGGATGCAACCATGAAACTCTCTACCCAACTTTTGATCGACGGTCAGTTCGTCACCGGTGACGGCCAGGCCGAGCCCATCCTCAACCCGGCCACCGGGGAGCTCATAGCCTCCGTGCCAGAAGCCTCGTTCGAGCAGGTGAACCGGGCGGTGAACGGCGCCCAGCGCGCCTTCGCCCAGTGGAGCCGCACCACCCCGGCGAGCCGCAGTACCCTGCTGCTGCGCCTGGCCGATGCCATCGAGCGCCACGCCGAGGAGTTTGCGGCCCTCGAATCCCTCAACTGCGGCAAGCCCTATCTGGCGGTGCTCAATGACGAGCTGCCGGCGGTAGTGGACTGCTTCCGCTTCTTCGCCGGCGCCGCCCGCTGCCTGCAGGGGCCGCTGGCGGGGGAGTACATCGAGGGGCACACCAGCATGATCCGCCGCGACCCCATCGGTGTGGTGGGCAGTATCGCCCCCTGGAACTATCCGCTGATGATGGCGGCTTGGAAGATGGCCCCGGTGCTCGCCGCCGGCAATACGGTGGTGCTCAAGCCCTCCGAGCAGACCCCGCTCACCGCCCTGCGCCTGGCGGAGCTGGCCAGCGAGCTCTTCCCGCGCGGCGTCATCAACATCGTCTGCGGCCGGGGCGAGAGCGTGGGGGCGCCGCTGGTGGAGCACCCGCTGGTGCGCATGGTGTCGCTCACCGGTGACATCGCCACCGGCCAGAAGATCCTGCAGAGCGCCGCCCGCACCATGAAGCGCACCCACCTGGAGCTGGGGGGCAAGGCACCGGTCATCATCTTTGACGATGCGGATCTGGAGGCCGTGGTGGCCGGCATTCGCACCTTCGGCTTCTACAACGCCGGCCAGGATTGCACAGCCGCTTGCCGCATCTATGCCCAGGGCAAGATATACGACAAGTTCGTCGCCGCCATGACCGAGGCGGTCGCCTCCATCAAGGTGGGCGGTCCGCGCGAGGAGGGAGTGGAGATGGGGCCGCTCATCTCGGACCGGCAGCGCAACCGGGTGGCCAGCTTCGTGGAGCGGGCCCAGAGCAGCGGTCATGTGGAGGTGACGGCGGGGGGCAAGATCCGCCCCGGCAACGGCTTCTTCTTCGAACCGACCCTGATCGCCCATGCCCGTCAGGAGGATGAAATTGTGCGCCGGGAGGTATTCGGCCCGGTTGTGTCGGTGACCCGCTTTGGCGACGCCGAACAGGTGGTGCAGTGGGCCAACGACTCGGACTACGGCCTCGCCAGCTCGGTCTGGACCCGGGATCTCGGCCTTGCCAGCAAGGTAGCCAGCCACCTGCAGTACGGCTGCACCTGGATCAACACCCACTTCATGCTCACCTCCGAGATGCCCCACGGCGGCATGAAGATGTCCGGCTACGGCAAGGATCTCTCCCTCTACGCGCTGGAGGACTACACGGTGCCGCGCCATATCATGGTCAAGCTCTAGGCTCCCGCCCTCCTGAAAACAAGATGGCCCCAAGGGGCCATCTTGTTTTGCATCAGGTCTGTGCATCCCTGCTGTGCACCGACGCAGCGTCACCGTTCACCCGACCGCGACCCGCGTCAACGTCATGACAACCGCCACAGCCAGTGGTGATCCAGAATCAGCAGACCAAACAGCAGCATCAGGTGATAGATGGAGAAACGGAAGGTGCGCATCGCCTGGCCGGGGCGATCCCCATACTTCAACAGCCAACCATGCCAGCAGAATCCGAGGTTCAACCCAAGGCTGCCGACCAGGTAGACAAGCCCCGACATGCCGATCAGATAGGGCAGCAGACAGACGAGCGTCAGGATCAGCAGATAGAGCAGGATGGCGGTCTTGGTGAAATCGGTGCTGTGGGTGACGGGCAGCATGGGAATGTCGGCACCGGCATAGTCATCGCGCCGGTGGATGGCCAAAGACCAGAAATGGGGCGGCGTCCAGGTAAAGATGATCATCACCAGCAGCCAGGGCTCGGCCGAAAGCTGCCCCGTGATGCTGGTCCAGCCCAAGAGCGGTGGCATGGCTCCCGCCAATCCGCCGATAACGATATTCTGCGGCGTGGCCCGCTTCAGCAGCAGGGTATAGACGACCGCATAGCCGAACAGGCTGGCCAGGGTTAGCCAGGCAGTCAGGGGATTCACGCCCCAATGGAGCAGAACAAACCCCGACAGTGCCAGACAGATCGCAGAACTCATCGCCTGCCCCGGCGTGATCCGTCCCATGGCGACCGGGCGCCAGCGCGTTCTGCGCATCCGGGCATCGATGCCGCTATCCAGAGAATGGTTCATGGCCGCCGCCCCGGCAGCGAGCAGTCCAATCCCCGCCAGGCCCAGTATCATCTCGTCCAGAGAGGCGCGTGTCGGCTCGGCCAGCAGCATGCCCACCCAGGCGGTCAGGAGCAGCAGGGCGACCACCTTTGGTTTGGTCAACTGACAATAATCGCGCACCCGGCGGAGGGCGAAGCGCTGTGCCCGCACTCTCCCATTCATGTCCGGCTCCTGACCATCCCAGGGGATGGCAAGGGGTTGTGATGAGGCATAGAGAGTCTCCCGCGCGCCAGCACACAGCAGACCAGCAGGTGGGCGGCCACCAGATTATGCGCAAGGGCGTTGGCCAGTGGCAGGGCCAGATGGACGTTCGCCAATCCCAAGGCAATCTGCACGGTCAGCAGACCCAGCAACAGCCAGCCAAACCCTCTCAGGGGGGGCCGCTGGCAGAGCAGCGCGAGGGCGAAAGCTCCCACCAGCAAGGCCGTGGTCAGCGCTCCCAGGCGATGGGCGATGTGAATGGTCTGGCGCGCCTCCTTGCCCAGCACGCCGAACTCATAGCTGGCGTGCCCCAGAGGGAGATGAAAGGCTTGCGCCCAATTCAGCTCTGCCTGCCAGTTGCCCTGGCACAAGGGAAACTCCACACATGCCATGGCCGCATAGTTCGCCGACGTCCAGCCCCCCAGCGCGATCTGCAGCAGCAACACGCCACAGGCCATGCTGCCAAGCCAGGAAACGCCCTGGTGTACGGGCGGGGGTGAAGGGAAACCTGCCAATTCGGCCCGATAGAGCCAAAGCAAGGTCAGGATGGCGAAGCCGCCCAGCAGATGAGTGGTCACCACCAGGGGATGCAGGGCCAGGGTCACCGTCCACATACCCAGTGCCGCCTGACCCGCAACCAGCACCAGCAAGATGAGCGAGAGGTGGCGCAGTCGGCCGCCTGTACGCCAGCCCAAGCCGGACAGGAGCACAATCACGCCTCCCAGCACCCCGGCGAAGTAGCGATGCACCATCTCGCTGCGCGCCTTGTGAGGAACAAGCGGGCTGGCCGGATAGCGCTGTGCCGCCAGTTCCGCATGCTCGGCGCGGGGAATGGCCAGGGAACCATAGCAACCTGGCCAATCGGGGCAAGCCAGCCCGGCATCCGTCAACCGGGTATAAGCACCGAGCGCGATGACAAGAACGGCCAGCGCAATGGCCACGGAGGCCAGCCTCTTGTGCATCTTCATATGCCGCCTCGTTGACCGTGCAGTAGCCAGAAGATGCGAGTCCCATGCCGGCTGCATCGTCACTGCACCCCACGCTGATACTTGAGCAGTTGCTGCAGATCCGACAGTACCGCCTTGCCAAGCAACGGCCAGGTCGTCGTGCTGCCGGGCACCTCGTAACGCAAGATGGCCAGCCCGCGGTCGTCCACCAGCAGTATATCCCCCTCCCTCATTTCACTGTTTGCCTCGTGAGGTGGCGTCAACTGGACCAGCTCCAGCTTGTCCAGATTACGGCCAAGTGCGGCCTGGATACGTGCCATCAGCGCGGGGACCTGCCGGCATTGCCCCTCGCAGCGAGGGGCCACCAGATAGACCAGTCGCCATTGGTGCTGATGGGCTGGAAGCGGTTGCAACAGGTAGATCTCCTGGTGCAGCCAGTGCCCCTTGCTGCGCGTGCCGGGTTCATACCAGCCCTGGTGAAGAGTCAGAGCCGCCAGCACCACAGGCAGCAGGATCACCGCAGCAAAGAGCGCTGGCACCCGCCAGCGTCGCCATCCGCTCATGGGGAGCACCTCCTTGTCAGCATGACCCCCCCTGACAGAACCACCAGCGCCAAGCCGAGCCATTGCACCGCATAGGCCCGGTGTTTTTCAGGAGGCATGACATTGTGCTGGTAGTGATAGAGGAATGGGGTTCGTCTTTGATACAACACGGCGTCTGCAAGCGGGGCTCCGATTGCCTGTCGCAGGGTCTCGGCCCTGATGGATTGCAGCCGGTTCGGGTAGGGGCCTGGTTCTATGTTCTGTCCCAGCAGGAAGCTGCCGGGAGCCATGCGCAGAACACCTTCAAGGGTCATTGCGGCGGGGATGGCGGGATTGGGCAATTGCGACCTGTCGGATGGCGCGGGCACCCATCCCAGGTTGACCAGCAACAGTGAGGATCCTCCCTCTGTGCGTACCGGGATGAGCACGTCATAGCCAACCTCCCCGTTGACGATCTGGTTGTCCAGCAACCAGACATAAGGGCTGACCCACTCGGCTTTCCCTTGCAGAGGCTGGCCATCCAGTGACTCCGGGTGTTGCCAGTCGATCTGGGCCAATGTCCTTGGTCCGGCCTGCTGCATCTTTGCCATCTGCGCCAGCCAGGCCGTTTTTTCCATTCCGCGCTGCCACTGCCAGAATGCCAGCTTGCACAAACCGGCCGTCACCACCAGAGTGAACAACAAGACGAACCAGCGTCTGTGATGCCATGGTCGTCGCTTGTCACGTGCAGCCGAATCGCGCATATCGAGGAGGATCCCAAGATGTTGATCAAGGTCGTTCTGATACTCATGCTGCTGCTCATCATCGGCCAGCTGTTTCACGCCCTCTGGCTGATGCTCAGTGCAGGCAATACGCAAAAGATGTCGGTACCTCTGGGTCGGCGCGTTTTCTTCTCCCTGCTGGTGGTCATCATACTGCTGCTCTCTCTCGCGATGGGCTGGCTGGAGCCCAACCCGCGCCCCTACTGAGCACGGCATCAAAGCAGGTAGACAAAGACGAACAGACAGAGCCAGACCACATCGACGAAGTGCCAGTACCAGGCCGCAGCCTGGAAAGCGAAATGACGCTGTGGGGTGAAATGATCCCTCAACATGATTCGCAGCCAGATGATGGTCAGGAAAAGGGTGCCCAGCAGCACGTGCAGTCCATGGAACCCGGTCAGAATGAAGAAGGTATTGCCATAGATGCCGGAATCCAGCCGCAGTCCGAGATCCCGATAGGCATGCAGATACTCATAGCCTTGAAACCACAGGAATATCAGCCCGAGCACCACGGTGGCCAGCAACATCCCCTTGAGCCGCATGCGTCTGCCGTTTTCCAGACTCATGTGTGCAAACAGCAGGGTCACGGAGGAGCCGAGCAGGATCAGGGTATTGATGAGGGGGATCCCCTGCCAGGGCATGGCCTGGGTCGTGGCCCCGCCGGGCGTCTTGAGCAGGGGCCAGTGAGCGGTGAAATCCGGCCACAGCAGCTGGCCCGTCATCACCCTGTGGCCCGCACCATCCAGCCAGGGCACCGCAAGCTGGCGGGCATAGAACAGCACTCCGAAAAAAGCCAGAAAGAACATCACTTCGGAGAAGATGAACCAGACCATGCCCTGCCTGAAGGATCTGTCCATCTGGGCGCTGTAGAGCCCGGTCATGGACTCCCGGATGATGTGACGGAACCAACCAAACAACATGAATGCCAGCAGGGCGACACCGGCCATCATCAGATACCGGCCGAAACCGGTCTGCCCACTCGCTACTTCATTGACCAGATGTCCCGCCCCCAACGCCAGGAAAAACAGTGCAATGGCACCAATGATGGGCCAGCGACTCTGGTCCGGGACATAATAGGTCTGGTTCACCTTGGCCATGGTCATTTCCTCTGTGCGAGTGCCGGTGCAGGTACGGACTCCGTGATGTCATAGAGCGAGTAGGAAAGCGTGATGGTATTGATGCTGTCCGGTAGTGCCGGATCGATATAGAACTTGAGCGGCATCAGCTTGCTCTGCCCTGCCCTCAGCTCCTGGCGATTGAAACAGAAACACTCCACTTTCTTCAGATAGGCTGCGGCGGGACCGGGAGAGACCGACGGGACCGCCTGACCCACCATGGTCCGCTCCGTGGGATTGAACACCCGAAAGTTGACCATCTTCACCTCCCCCGGCCGCACCGATAGCCGAGCCGTCTCACCGTTGAACTCCCACGGCATCCGGGTATCCGCATGAGCAAGAAACTCGATCTGGATGCTCCGCTTGCTGTCGATCACCGCCCGCTCCGTACTGGCCGCTTGATCAGACGTCTTGCCATTGAGGCCGGTGATCCGGCAGAAGACGTCATAAAGCGGCACCAGCGCAAAGGCAAAACCAAACATGACGAGCACGACCAGAGCCAGTTTTCTGAGCAAGGGGGCATGACTGACCTGGGTCATATGATCTCCCTAACGCTCTTCCGACCGGATATCCGGCGGAGTCTGGAAACTGTGATAAGGAGGGGGAGAAGAGAGCGTCCATTCCAGCCCCTCGGCCCCCTCCCATACCCGATCGCTCGCCTTGGCTCCGCCTCTGATGCATTTGACCACGCCCCAGACAAACAGCAGTTGGGACAGGCCGAAGGCAAAACCCCCCAGGCTGATCAGCATGTTGAAGTCGGCAAATTGCAGGGCGTAATCGGGAATGCGGCGAGGCATGCCCGCCAGCCCGACAAAATGCATGGGGAAAAACAGCACATTGACCGAGACGAGCGAACACCAGAAATGCCATTGGCCGAGCCGCTCGTCATACATGTGCCCCGTCCATTTCGGCAACCAGTAGTAGGCCGCAGCCAGGATCGAGAAGACGGCACCGGTCACCAGCACATAGTGGAAATGGGCCACTACGAAATAGGTGTCGTGATACTGAAAATCAGCCGGCGTCATGGCCAGCATCAGCCCGGAGAAACCGCCAATGGTGAACAGAGTGATGAAGGCGATGGCAAACAGCATGGGGGTCTCGAATGTCAGAGAACCACGCCACATGGTGGCAAGCCAGTTGAATACCTTTACCCCTGTCGGCACCGCGATCAGCATGGTGGTGTACATGAAGAACAGCTCCGCCACCACGGGCAATCCGGTGGTGAACATGTGGTGAGCCCAGACCATGAAGGAGAGCAAGGCGATGCTGCTGGTGGCATAGACCATGGAGCGATAACCGAACAGCTTCTTGCGGGAGAAGGTCGGAATGATGCTGGAGACGATGCCGAAAGCCGGCAATATCATGATGTAGACTTCCGGGTGCCCGAAGAACCAGAAAATGTGCTGAAACAGGACAGGATCCCCCCCACCGGCCGCATCGAAGAAACTGGTCCCGAAATACTTGTCCGTCAGCACCATGGTCACCGCAGCCGCCAGCACCGGCATGACAGCGATGAGCAGAAACGCCGTGATCAGCCAGGTCCAGACAAACAGCGGCATCTCCATCCAGCCCATGCCCGGCGCCCGCAGGTTGAAGATGGTCACGATGACGTTGATGGCCCCCATGATGGAGGAGATCCCCATGATGTGAATGGCAAAGACAAACAGGGCCGTGCTGTTGCCGCTGTACTGGGTAGACAGGGGGGCATAGAAGGTCCAGCCAGAACTGGGGCCGCCTCCCTCCATAAACAGGCTCGACAGGAGGATGAGGAAAGCAAACGGCAGGATCCAGAAGCTCCAGTTGTTCATGCGGGGCAGTGCCATGTCAGGGGCCCCAATCATGATGGGGATCAGCCAGTTGGCGAGGCCGGTGAAGGCGGGCATGACGGCACCAAAGACCATGATGAGGCCGTGTACCGTGGTCATCTGGTTGAAAAACAGGGGTTCCACCAGTTGCAGTCCGGGCTGGAACAGTTCTGCCCGGATCACCATGGCCATGGCGCCACCGGTAAAGAACATGGTGAGGGCAAAGCACAGATAGAGGGTACCGATGTCCTTGTGATTGGTGGTGTAGAGCCAGCGCCTCAGACCGGCCGCTGGCTGGTGGACATGTTCGCTGTGCGGGGTATCCGTGATTCCATCACTCATGCCGACGCCTCACTTGTCCTTGTCCGGATTGGCCGGGTTGAGAAGGGACTGCACCTCGGCTGGCTGCACAAGGTCACCGGTCTTGTTATCCCAGGCATTGCGTTCATAGGTGATGACGGCGGCCAGTTCCTTCGCCGTCAACTGTTTGCCAAAAGGTTGCATCGCCGTACCACTCCGGCCGTGCAACACAGTATCCAGATGCTGGGCACGATGCTCAGCCTGTGTGGTCACCTTGCTGCCATTGAGCGCCGGGAAGATGCCGGGCAATCCGGTACCCGCGGGCTGATGACAGGCCGCACAGTGGCCCAGATAGACTTTCTCCCCCAGCGCCATGGCTTGTGGCAACGTCATGGTCTCCGCTGCCTGCAACTGTTGCTGTGCCTTGGCGGTTGCCTGCTCGTCTCCCTTCCTGGCAATCCACGCCTCGAACTCCTCTGCGGATTTGGCCACCACAACCACGGGCATGAAACCGTGATCCTTGCCGCACAGCTCGGCGCACTGCCCACGATAGGTGCCCGGCTTGTCGATCCGCGTCCAGGATTCGTTGATGTAGCCAGGATTGGCATCTTTTTTCACGGCGAAGGCGGGAACCCACCAGGAGTGGATGACATCGTCCGAGGTCATCAGGAAACGGATCTTCTTGCCGACCGGCAATACCAGAGGGTTATCCACCTCCAGCAGATAATTGCCGCCCTTGGGGGCATCACCGGAGATCTGCTGTTTGCTGGTCGCCAGCAGGGAATAAAACGCCACCGGATACTCGAGGTATTTGTAATGCCATTTCCATTGCGAGCCCGTGACGAGGACGGTGAGATCGGCCTTGGAGGTATCCTCCATCTTCAACAGGGTCGAGGTTGCCGGTGCCGCCATCGCGATCAGTATCAACACGGGGATGGCAGTCCACAGCAACTCGATGCGGGTGCTTTCGTGAAACTGGGCGGCTTTGGCACCGCGCGATTTTCGATGGTGCACGATGGACCAGAACATGATGCCGAAGACGAGCAGACCGATGACGCAACAGATATAGAAAATCGTCATATGCAGGTCATAGACCTGCTGGCTGATGGCGGTGGCCCCGCGCGTCATGTTGAACCGGATCTCATTGGCAAAGGCGCTGCTGCTGATGAACCACATCATCATTCCGGCACCTGCCTGAGCTGCATCGTTTCTCACATTGCACTCCCTGTGCACGTTGGAGAAGATGGCCAACATTCGACACCCAATGCTAACCATCTGAAAATAATGCATTTATTAAAATTCATTTCACATTCAAGTATTAGTCCATATTCAGAAAAAACCAAAATGCAGATAGCCTTGGTCAGGCTCATCAGAGCAGTGGCAATGGGCAAAACGCGAGCAGGGAAGAGGGAGAAACTGGTCCCGGGGTGGCCGCGCCTTGAACGGGGAGAGCTTCAGCCATGGTGAGTCGAATCGATGTGCAGAACCCGGGAGGGGCCATGGGGTCCTCCCGGGCTCCGTGGTTTTCTGCCGTGCAAGAGGCGGGGTCAGCCCGCTGGTGCTTGCTGAGCCAGCAGTCTGGCCAGCAGGGAGCGCAGTGCTTTTATCAGGGTGGGTTTGCCCGCGACGCCCTGTCGGGCAGCCAGCTCGGACCAGGGCGCATATTGCCAGATGGTGGCGATCAGCAACCGTCGTTCATCCTGACTCAACCCGTCCAGCATCATCACTTGCCGGAGCAGCCAGCGTTGCAATGTCCCCTGGCACAATTCGAATGGTTTGTGATGGTGGGCAAAGCAATCGAGTTCCCGATGCTCGAATTCATCCAGATCCGGCACATGAGTGACAGGTCCGCCTCTGAGGGATAGCCAGACCAGTTCGGTATCCAGCCTCTTGAGTTCACCCGCCAGCAGGGCCGGCAACTGGCTCATGAAACGCTGTCGCCATTGCGCCAGCTCGGCGTGATATTCCGATTGCAGCGGCATCAGCAGCAAAGCTGCATGACTGCCGCTGGCCGCATCGCGCTGCAGACCAAGACGTAGCACCTTCAATCCCGCCTTGAGCCAGAATGGCAGCAGATCTGGACTGGCGGAGAAGGCAGATCCCAGATAATCGACCCCTAATGCCCGATAATGTGATACCAGCTTGTCCAGCAACCAAGACCCCAGCCCGAGACGATGAAGGGCAGGATGGATGGCGATGCGCATCACCCTGGCATAAGAGCGCTCCCCCGCCGTCACGAAACCGGCGTGGGCCAGCAGCGACTGGGGCAGCAGATGTCCACGAGGGCGCCTTCGTCCGGCCCAGATCGCATGTGCCAGATCAGGGGGTATATTGCCCTCCCGCGCGACCAGCGCCACCCCGAGCAACTCCTGTCCCTGCTCCATCAGATGAATATCGAGATCCGGCCCCTCCAGCAAATACCGCAGATCGCTGGGGCTGGTCTGGTAGTGAGCCAGCACGAGTAGGCCGAACACCCGATTGAGCAGCGCGTCATCACGGGCCAGTTCATCTTGTCCGACCTGGCGCCAGGTCGGTGATGTCGGGGGATGAGGTGCCGATATGTCAGCATTCAGGCCAAGGAGCCGGAAGATCAGAGGCTCCAGCGGATCGCTCAGGCTCCAGCGAATGGGCTCCACCAGGCGCAGCTCCTGCCAATCCGGGGTTTGCTCATCGAGTATCCGCTTGAAGCGCAGATGAAAGCCGCGCCCCGTCCCCTCATAGCCGTGCTCCGTTGTAGCGAAGACAATACGACTGTGACGGGCCAGCATGGCCTCCAGCAGTGGGGTCGGGATAGCGGCGGCCTCATCCACCAGCAGCAGATCCGCCAGTACGTCTCCTTGAGCCACCCGATCAGGGGACACATAGCTCAGACCGGCCAGCCGCTCAGGCATCTCTGCCAGCGCGCGCTCTGCATGGGCAAAAAGTGTCGCCACTGTGGCGTGGGAAGGGGCCGTCACCGCTATCCTCAAGGCCGGATCCCGACTCAGCAAGTCGGCGCTCGCCAGCCCCAGCACGGCGCTCTTGCCACGACCGCGATCGGCGCTCAGCACCAGGGGGCGACGGCGATGGCCGTGCAACACGTTGTGGATGGCGGGCAGCGCACGGGCCTGATCCGCGCTCAGCGGCCGGTCTCCGTCGAGAGGCTGCCAGGTCATATCACAAGAGGCAGGCGTCAGATCTCGCGCCGGATCTTCTTCCAGCAACCGTACCAGACGGGAGATGAACCCCTGCCCGGCACGATCGGCCTCCTCTGGCTGGGCGACCAGCCTCTGACGATCAGGGTCTGGGTAGGTCGGCCATACCTCACGCGGCGGGGTCAGCAGAAGCAAGAGCCCCCCAGCCCTCAATGTCCCCGCCAAGGCACCGAATGCATCGGGGTGAAAACCACTGAAGGCATTGAATACCAAGGTGTCGCACTCCTGACCGAGCCGTTGAAGCGCCTTGGCGGCAGGCTGCGGAGCATGACGCTCAGGACCCTGCCCCAGCCAGAACACCTCTCCCCACAGCAAGGATTCGGCACGAACGATGCAGTCATCCTCCTCCCCTTCCAGCCAGATAAGACGCCGCTC
This sequence comes from Aeromonas sp. 62-46, assembly GCF_001898585.1. Taxonomy (NCBI): domain Bacteria; kingdom Pseudomonadati; phylum Pseudomonadota; class Gammaproteobacteria; order Aeromonadales; family Aeromonadaceae; genus Aeromonas; species Aeromonas sp. 62-46. The sequence continues at coordinate 19,162 of NZ_MKUI01000048.1, forward strand.
GCCGGCATGAGCGATAGCGTGGCGCAAGGCGAGCAGCTCGGCTGACATCATGGAGCTGGGCTGGCGTCTGGCTTCACGCGGGGTTCAAACATGCGCTCCCCCATCTGGTCGATGAAGGTATGGGCCTTTTGCACCATGAAGCGCTCTGCATCCGCCGGGTTGGCAAAGAGATCGGAGCGGATGAAGCGATGGGTCTGTAATTGCCCGTCGATCTCCCTGGTGATGCGACCTGCCAGCCTGTATTGCCCCCCTTCCGCCATGGGCTCGGGATAGATGAGATAGCCCATGTATTCGATGGGCTCAACCTCGGGGCTCTGGGCGATCTCTCCCTTGAACAGGGCATTGAATAGTTTTTTGAACATGTTCGCATCCTCTCTGATGCAGGCATTCTCCCCAAGGGTGGAATCACTGGCAAGCACGGGATCTTATTACCATTCGTTCTTTGCATTACGAACCATTCTCATTTAGATTTCATCTCATTCCAGCATGAGGTCCAGATTATGTACGTGTGTTTGTGCCGCGGCATCACAGATAACCAGATCCGCAAGGCGGTACAGGCAGGCAAGACTGAATTCCGACAGTTGAAACAGTCGCTGGAAGTCGGTACTCAATGTGGTAAATGTGTGCGCATGGCGATGGAGATCATCGCTACCGAAATCGACAAGATGGAGTCAGAGCAGGCACCGCTCTATTACGAAGTGGCGTAAAACCGCCGACTTCTCGTCTTCATCTCTCCTTCTGCCCTCCAGGGGACGACTTTCCCCATCACGTTATGGTCATGTTTCTGGACTAAGCTCTAGTGATCGTTGCCTAGGCTCGAACACGAGGAGTAATGTCGATGAAAGGAGATCCCAAAATCATTGCCCACCTCAACAAGGTGCTGGCCAATGAGCTGGTTGCCATCAACCAATACTTCCTGCATGCCCGCATCTATGATGACTGGGGCCTCAAGGGGCTGGGGCACAAGGAGTATCACGAATCCATCGATGAGATGAAACATGCCGACGAGCTGGTCAAGCGGGTGCTGTTTCTGGAAGGGCTGCCCAACTTGCAGGATCTGGGCAAGCTGCGCATCGGTGAGACGGTGGAAGAGATGCTGCGCTGTGACTTGTCTCTGGAGATGGACGCCATCCCCGACCTGAAAGTCGCCATCACCTATGCCGAGTCCGTGCAGGACTACGTCAGCCGCGACCTGTTTCAGGAGATCCTGGAAGATGAAGAGGAGCATGTGGACTGGCTGGAAACCCAGCTCGATCTCATCGCCCGTATCGGTCTGGAAAACTACCAGCAATCCCAGCTCCATGCCGAGTCATCCTGAATCTAGATGACATCAAGAGACAATCCCAACCCGCCCAGGCGGGTTTTTTCATGGCACCAGCGGCAGAGATCTTGCCCAACGATACGGTAGCCAACCTGGTTGCTGACAAGGCAGGCCAGAGTCTGTCAGGATGGCAGGCGCCGGATTGAACCGCCTCCGGGATCACAGTTACGATGCATGGGGCAGCGGCAGGCGCCGCTTTCGATTAGGATACGACCCCATTCCCATCATTTTGCTACGGATGACCTCCATGGAACTGATTGCACGCGAGATGGCGCCCCACAAACGGGTTGCCCTGGTGGCTCACGACAACATGAAAGCCCCTCTGCTGAACTGGGTGCTGCGCCGCAAGGAGGAGCTCAAGCTCCACCATCTCTATGCGACCGGCACCACGGGCACCCTGCTCGGCAAGAAGGCGCAGCTGCCCATTACCTGCCTCTTCTCCGGCCCCATGGGAGGGGATCAGCAGCTCGGCGCCCTCATCGCCGAAGGGAAGATAGACGTGATGATCTTCTTCTGGGATCCCCTCAATCCCGCCGCCCACGATCCTGACGTCAAGGCCCTGCTGCGCCTCGCGGCCGTCTGGAACATCCCGGTCGCCACCAACGAGGCGACGGCGGACTTCATCATGGACAGCCCGCACATGCAGCAGGCATTCAGCGTCCAGGTGCCCGACTACGCCGGCTACCTCAAGGCCAGAACCGAATAAGCAACGCCAGACAGCAAAGAGCCGGAACAGATGTCCGGCTCTTTTCTTTCATGGGGAGAGAAGGTCAGCGCTGGAGGCTTTTCTGCGCGAATTTTGGCCTGGCATTCATGATCTGCTCCACCTGCTCGTCGCTCATCTTGCCGCGCGACAGCCCCAGAACCTTGTAGGTCAGCAGAGGGCGCGCTGGCAGGGCGATCATCAGGGCGCGGATCTGGTTCTCGTCCTCCTTCTCTCGCGCCGGCTTGCCGTAGGCGTAGGTGAGCACGCCGGCATCCATCAGGTTTTTGACGGCGGGTTCGGTGATCGGCAGGTTTATGACGCTTTTCCGTTGCAGTACGAACTCCCGCAGCACCGCCTTCTCGTTGAAGTCGAGGAAGCCAATCATCTGGGCCAGTTGATCCTGCTGGCGGCGGGACTGCCACTCGTCACAGGCCCACTCCCAGGCGATCAGGAAGCCCTGACTGCAGAAATAGGAGATGGCGATCAACATGCCGACCCCAAGCCAGGCCGCATGAGCCGTGGCCCACTGGCTCACGGCACCTTTCATCAATCCGGCCGGAAACAGCAAGATGATGCTGCAGCAGAGCAGCAGCCAGACCATCAGCCAGTTGAGGCGATTAAGCTGGTAAAAATGTTGGATCCACCGTTTCATCGTTCACCCTTCCCAAGTCAATGTGGACAGTAGCCAACTCATAGCAATCGCTGTGCCAGCACAAGGATCCCCGTAAAAAGATCAGGATCCCGGACGGGAGAGTCGAGGGTTGTCACATCCTTTTACAACTTGTCGCGCGGATCATCCCCTGTTGGCCTTGCGCCTCACCGAGCCACTTGGTAAAAAGTCCGCACTGTCACTGGGGAGTAGCAACCCGCCCGAAATCCGGGCAGGGCCCATGTCAACACTCTTGGATCCGCAGATCCATGGCATGGGCGGCGATAGCACCTGTCGTCCTGCAAGACCTTTGGCCTCGATATGCACGCCAGCCAGGCGAGCCGTATCGGGTCCATCGGTTGTTCTGCTCGCCTGGCGGTTACTCATCATGCTGATCACCCTGCTGTTATTTCTGATCTCTGCCGTCACCATCTATCTGGCCTGCAAATACTTCGTCAACGGCATCGAATGGACCGGCCATCATTTCAAACTGTCCCAAAGTGCCACCGGTTCTCTGCTGGCGGCCCTCGGCACGGCCCTGCCCGAATGCATCGTCACCCTGACCGCCCTGCTGATGGGGGATGCCCCCGCCCAGCAGCAGATAGGCATAGGTGCGGCCCTCGGCGGTCCCCTGGTGCTCTCCACCCTTGGCTATGCCGCCGTTGGCGTGACCCTGCTGCTGTGCATGAGCCGGGAGCACAGAGCCATCAATGGCGAGGTGCAGCGCGAAATAGGCCGCGATCAGGTCTGGTTTTCCGGTATCTTCCTGCTGGCCGTGCTGCTTGGCATGGTGGCCTTCACCGGTAAAACCTGGCTGGCCCCCCTGTTCGTGCTGATGTACCTCCTCTATGTGCGACGTGAGCTGAAACAGACCGACAGCCACGATGCGGAATTGCCCTCCCCCCTCAAGCTGGATCCGCACGCCAGGATCCCGGCGCTCGGCAAGGTGCTGCTGCAAACCCTGGTGGCGCTCGGTGTGGTGGCGCTGGCGGCCCAGCTGTTCGTTCACCAGCTGGAGAACATGGGCGAGCTGTTCGGTCTCTCTCCGGTGCTGGCGGCCCTGCTGCTGAGCCCGGTGGCCACCGAAATGCCCGAGCTGATGAACGTGCTTATCTGGGTGCGGCAGGGCAAACACCGGCTGGCGCTGGCCAATATCTCCGGCGCCATGATGATCCAGGGCACCATTCCCAAGGCGTTCTGCCTGCTGTTCACACCCTGGCTGCTGGACAGCACCATGATGGCCTCCTCCCTGGTGACGCTGCTGGCGGTCACGCTGCTGTGGTGGGGGTTCAGTCGGGAGCGGATGACGGCGGGCAGGCTCGCCCTGGTGGGACTGGTTTACCTGGGTTTCTGCGGCTGGCTGATGATGAGCTGAGGACCGACCTCTGCCTCTGGCGCAACAAGAAAGGGCAGGATCCTATCCTGCCCTTCATCTCACGGGGTAGTGTCAATCAGACCGATCCGAGGTCTTAGAACTGCTGGAACCAGCGCTGGATCTGGGCCGGATCCTTGCTCTGGGTCAGGGCGAGCATCAGCAGCACCCGCGCCTTCTGCGGGTTGAGGGTCTCGGCGGCGACGAAGCCGTACTTGGCATCATCGATCTCGGCATCCAGGGTGGTGGAACCGGTCGGCACGCGGGCGGAACGCACCACGCGAATGCCGTCCTTGCTCGCCTTGGCCAGGGTGTCGAACAGGGTGTGGTAGAGGTTGCCGTTGCCCACCCCGGCGCTGACGATGCCGTCAAACTTGGCATCCACCAGGGCCTTGGCCGGCAGGTCCGAGGCGTTGGCGTAGCTGTAGACGATGCCGACCTGGGGCAGCTTGTCGAGCTTGCTCACGTCGAACGGGGTCTTGCTGGTATGCAGACGGGCCGGGCTGCGCTGGTAGTCGATCTTGCCGTTGTGGATGTAGCCGAGCGGGCCGAAGTTGGGGGAAGCGAAGGTCTGCACTCCTGTGGTGTTGGTCTTGGTGACGTCGCGGGCATCCAGCACGGTGTCGTTCATCGCCACCATGACGCCACGTCCCTTTGAGGCGGGGTCGGAGGCAGTCACCACGGCGTTGTAGAGGTTCATGGGGCCGTCGGCGCTCATGGCGGTGGAGGGGCGCATGGCGCCCACCAGCACCACCGGCTTGTCGCTCTTGACGGTCAGATTGAGGAAGTAGGCGGTCTCCTCCATGGTGTCGGTGCCATGGGTGATGACGATGCCGTCCACGTCATCCCTGGCCAGCAGAGCGTTGACGCGCTTGGCGAGCGTGAGCCACACCTCGTCGTTCATGTCCTGGGAGCCGATCTTGACCACCTGCTCACCCTGCACGTCGGCCACGTTTTTCATCTCGGGCACGGCGGCGATCAGCGTCTCGATGGCCACCTTGCCGGCCTCGTAGTTGGACTGTGTGGCAGACTGGCCCGCCCCGGCGATGGTGCCGCCGGTGGCCAGAATGTGCACGCTGGGCAGCGCCATGGCCATGGGGGAGAGGGTCAGGCCGAGTACGGCGGCGATCAGGGTCTTGCGAATGGGAAGGGTCATGCTGCAATCCTTTTGGATGAGGGAATTGCAGCATTTTTATTCTTTTTAAACGGGATTTAAGTGATCATTCTCACCAATAAAAAGAAGTAAACAGAATATTAGTCTGATTTATACCAATTAAGTGATAATTCACTCTACCTGAAAGCCTCTCGCCTCGATCAGGGCGATCAACTCGGCTTTGCTCAGCTCGCTCTCGATGGCTGCCTTGCGGCTGGCAAAGTCGACCGTGGCGGTGCGGACTGACGGCTGAGCCAGCAGGGCCTTTTGCAGGCTGGCAGCGCAGCCGCCGCAGGACATGCCGGTAACGGTGAGTTCGATGATCATGGGCTCTCTCCTCTGTCGATGTGCAATCAGCCTAAAGCTGCCGCCTCCGGCAAGGTCAAGGGCGAATGCCGATCCCGTCAACCCCGGGTCGTGCATCATGGCGGCGCCCCATCACCCCATCAGTCCCAGGTAGTTCATCAGGGCGGCCCCCAGGCTGGTGGTGACGAGCGAGCCCAGGGTGGTGGTGGCGATGATGTTGGCCGCGAGGGCACTGTCACCCCCCATGGCACGGGTCATCACATAGCTGGCGGCGGCGGTGGGGGTTGAGCTGATGAGAAACAGGATGCCGAGGGCCTGAGGGCTGAAGCCGAGCGCCCAGGCCCCCAGCACCAGCAGCACGGGGATGCAGCACAACCGGTTGACCGTGGCACAGCCGGTCAGCATGGCGCCGCCGCGCAGGGCCTTGAGGTTGAGGCTGGCACCGGTGCAGAGCAGGGCCAGCGGCAGGGTCATGTTGGCGAAATAGTTGCCCGTGGTGATGACCAGCTGGGGCAGTTCGATGCCGAGCAGACCGAAGGGCAGGGCCGCCAGAATGGCGATGATGAGGGGGTTTTTGACGATCCCCTTGAGTATGGGGGCGAGCCCCTTTCCGCCCCCCAGGCTGCGGGTCAGGGTGATCACCGCGAGCACGTTGTAGAGCACAGTGATGGAGCCCACCAGCAGGGCGGCGGCCCCTATCCCCTCCGGGCCGTAGGCGTTTTGCACATAGGCCAGCCCCATGATCCCCATGTTGCCGCGAAAGCTGCCCTGCACGAAGATGCCTCGCAATTTCTGCTCGCTGATGAAACGGGCCGCCAGTACCTCCAGCACCAGGAAACCGGCGAGGGTGCCGAGCAGGCCGTAGAGGATGAGCCAGGGGCTCGGCATGGTGGAAAAATCGGTGCGCACCATGCTCAGAAACAAGAGCGCTGGCAGGGTGACCTGGAACACCAGACGGGAGGCTGACTCGACGAAGCTGTCGGGCAAAAGACCCAGCCGCTTGAGCCAGATGCCGAGTACCAGCACCAGACAGATGGGGCCCGTGATGGAGAGGGAGAAGTGCAGACTTGCCAACAGATCCATGATGCGCGTCCTGTGCAACGGCGAAGAAAGTCGCCTGGGAAAGGGCATTCTAACGCCATGGGCTTGTATTCACAGGAGTTAATCACAACAATGTCTGCATCCCGGTTGTCGCCCTCCCCTGTCACGGATCCCCCATGGAAAAGAAACTGACCATCCTCGATATCGCTCGCCTCAGCGGGGTCGGCAAGTCGACCGTCTCCCGGGTGCTCAATCAGGATCCCAAGGTCAATGCCCAGACCAGGGCCAGGGTCGAATCGGTGATCGCCCAGCACGGTTTCGTCCCGAGCAAATCGGCGCGGGCCATGCGCAGCCAGAGCCAGCAGGTGGTCGGCATCGTGGTGTCGCGCCTCGACTCCAGCTCCGAGAACCAGGCGGTGCGCGGCATGCTGGAGACCCTCTACCAGCGTGGCTACGACGCCGTGCTGATGGAGAGCAAGTTCTCCCCCGCCAAGGTGAGCGAGCACCTGGCGGTGCTGGAGCGGCGCGGGGTGGACGGCATCATCCTGTTTGCCTTCAACGATCTGGACTATGCCGCCATGGCGCCGCTCAGGGAGAAACTGGTGCTGATGGCCCGCGAGCGCCCAGGCTTCTCGTCGGTCTGCTTCGACGATGACGGGGCGGTGCGCGCCGTGCTCGCCCACCTCGGGGAGCGTGGCCTGACCGAGGTCGCCTATCTCGGGGTGGAACGCAGCGATCTCACCACGGGGCTGCGTCGGCATCAGGCTTACCTCGACTACTGTCGGGAACAGGGGCGCACGCCCCGCAGCGCCCTCGGGGATCTCGGTCTGCAAAGCGGCTATCGGCTCGCGGCCAAGCTGCTCACCCCCACCACCCAGGCCATGGTCTGTGCCAGCGACACCCTGGCCATCGGCGCCGCCAAATACCTGCAGGAGCAGGGTCGCACCGACATCCTGGTGAGCGGCCTTGGCAGCAATCCCATGCTGACTTTCCTCTTTGCCAACACCCTCAGCCTGGATTTCGGCTACAAGGATGCCGGTATACTGGCCGCCAGACAGCTGCTCGATCAGATTGAAGAGGGGCAGCCCCCCAGAGCTACCATCGCCCCCTGTCAGCCCCTGTAGTCTATCTTTTCCTCCATTCCCGGCGTTTTGCGCTTTTTGTGACCAGCGCCACGAATTGGGAACGTTCCCATTGCCGATGCCAGCCACTGGCTTCATGCTGATTGGGAACGATACCAATAAACGGGCGGTCCTTGGCCAGCCGGTAAAGACACGACCATTATTCATGGAGTCACAGAGGGAAGGCTCATGTCAAAAGTCAACACACAGCATCTGGCGCAGCTGATCGAGCGGATCGGCGGCAAAGAGAACATCACCACTGTCAGCCACTGCCTGACCCGGCTCAGGTTCGTGCTGGCCGATCCGGCCAAGGCCGATCCCAAGGCCATCGAGACCATCCCTTCGGTGAAGGGGAGCTTCACCCAGGGTGGCCAGTTCCAGGTGGTGATCGGCAACGAGGTGGATCAGTGGTACAAGGCGCTCACCCAGGAGATCGGCGTGAGCGGCGGCAGCAAGGAGGCCGCCAAACAGGCCGCCCGCCACAACATGAACCCGTTGGAGCGCGGCATCTCCCACCTGGCGGAGATCTTCGTCCCCCTGCTGCCCGCCATCATCACCGGTGGTCTGATCCTGGGCTTTCGCAACGTCATCGGCGACATCAAGATGTTCGACGACGGCACCCACACCCTCACCGAGATCAGCCAGTTCTGGGCCCAGGTGCACGCCTTCCTCTGGCTGCTGGGTGAAGCCATCTTCCACTTCCTGCCGGTGGGTGTCTGCTGGTCTGCGGTGAAGAAGATGGGCGGCTCCGAGATCCTCGGCATCGTGCTGGGTATCACGCTGGTGTCGCCGCAACTGATGAACGCCTATGGCATCGGCCAGCAGACCCCGGAAGTGTGGGACTTCGGCCTCTTCGTCATCCAGAAGGTAGGGTATCAGGCCCAGGTCATTCCGGCCCTGCTGGCGGGTGTCTTCCTCGCCTGGGTGGAAACCAGCCTCAAGCGCATCATCCCGGCCTATCTCTACCTGGTGATTGTGCCCTTCATCTCCCTGCTGCTGGCAGTGATCGTGGCCCACGCCCTGATCGGTCCGTTCGGCCGCTGGATTGGTGACGGCGTCGGCTTTGCCGCCAAGGCGGCCATGACGGGTTCGTTTGCCCCCATCGGCGCCGCCCTGTTCGGCTTCCTCTATGCGCCCCTGGTCATCACCGGCATCCACCACACCACCAACGCGGTGGACCTGCAACTGATGCAGAGCATGGGCGGCACCCCCATCTGGCCGCTGATCGCCCTCTCCAACATCGCCCAGGCGTCTGCGGTCGTCGGCATCATCCTGATCAGCCGCAAGGAGAACGAGCGGGAGATCTCGGTCCCGGCCGCCATCTCCGCCTATCTCGGGGTGACCGAGCCGGCCATGTACGGCATCAACCTCAAGTACAAGTTCCCCATGCTGTGCGCCATGGTGGGCTCAAGCTGTGCGGCTCTCATCTGCGGCTTCGCCGGTGTGATGGCCAACGGCATCGGGGTGGGCGGCCTGCCGGGCATCCTCTCCATCCAGCCGCAATACTGGGGCATCTACGCCATCGCCATGCTGGTGGCCATCGTGGTCCCCGCCCTGCTGACCCTGCTGGTCTACAAGCGCCAGCAGGCTGCCGGCAAGCTGGATCTGGCCACGGCCTGATCCACACAACCTCGGCGGAGCCCTGGCTCCGCCCTTTATCGTTGCCCTGTTCCAACTAATCCGGTTTCAACCAATGAGCGAACCAACCATGACACAGACACCCTGGTGGCAAAGCGCCGTGATTTACCAGATCTACCCCAAAAGCTTTCAGGATTCCGGCGCCCGTGGCACCGGTGATCTCAAGGGGATCATGGCCCGCCTCGACTACCTCAAGACCCTCGGCGTCGATGCCCTCTGGCTGACCCCGGTCTACGTCTCCCCCCAGGTGGACAACGGCTACGACATCGCCGATTACCTCAACATAGATCCCGCCTACGGCACCATGAGCGATTTCGAAGCGCTCCTGGCCGCCGCCCATGCGCGCGGCATCCGCATCGTGATGGACATAGTGGTGAATCACACCTCCACCGAGCATGCCTGGTTCAAGTCGGCGCTGGGGGACAAGCACAGCCCCTATCGCGACTACTACATCTGGAAAGATCCGGTAGACGGCGGCGTGCCCAACAACTGGCAATCCAAGTTTGGCGGCAGCGCCTGGGAGCTGGACCCGGCCACCGGCCAGTACTACCTGCACCTCTTTGCCCGCGAGCAGGCGGATCTCAACTGGGAAAACCCGGCCGTGCGCGCCGAGGTGAAGAAGATCATCCATTTCTGGGCGAAAAAAGGGGTCGACGGTTTCCGCCTCGACGTCATCAACCTCATCTCCAAGGATCAGGCATTCCCTGACGACGAGGTGGGGGATGGCCGCCGCTTCTACACCGACGGGCCGCGCATCCACGAATTTTTGCAGGATGTGAGCCGCGACGTGTTTGCTCCTGTCGGCGCCATGACGGTGGGCGAGATGTCTTCCACCAGCCTGGAACACTGCCAGCGCTATGGCGCGCTCGATGGTTCCGAGCTCTCCATGGTGTTCAACTTCCATCACCTCAAGGTGGATTACCCGGGCGGCGACAAATGGACCAAGGCCCCGTTCGATTTCCTCGAACTCAAGCGCATCTTCAACCACTGGCAGAGCGGTATGCATGGCAAGGGGTGGTCGGCGCTGTTCTGGTGCAACCACGATCAGCCGCGCATCGTCTCCCGTTTCGGCGATGAGGGCGAGCATAGGGTGGTCGCCGCCAAGATGCTGGCCAGCACGCTGCACGGCCTGCAAGGCACCCCCTACATCTATCAGGGGGAGGAGATCGGCATGACCAACCCCGGCTATCAGTGCATCGATGACTATCAGGATGTGGAGAGCCGCAACATCTTCGCCATCAAGCAGGCGGAAGGGATGAGCGAGGCCGAGATCCTCGCCATTCTCGGCGCCAAGTCCCGGGACAACTCGCGCACTCCGATGCAGTGGAGCGCCGCCTCCAACGCCGGTTTCACCAGCGGGACGCCCTGGCTCAAGCCTGCCGCCAACTATTCCGAGATCAACGCCGAGGCAGCGCTGGCCGACCAGCACTCGGTGTTCTGGCACTATCGGGATCTCATCGCCCTGCGCAAGAGCCATCCCATCTTCACCCAGGGGGATTATCAGGAGCTGCTGACCGGGCACCCGCAGATCTGGGCCTATGTCCGCCGCGCCAACGGTCAGACCCTGCTGGTGGTGAGCAACTTCTACGGCGAGCCGGTGGAATTTGCCCTGCCTGCCGAGCTGCAAAGCGGGGAGGGGCGACTGCTGCTTGGCAACTACCCGGATAGCCCGACCCGCCCGCAATCCTGCAAGCTGCGCCCTTACGAATCCCTGATCTGGCTGATGGAGCAATGATGACTGACGCAACAACAGTGCAGCGGCCCGCCGTGCGTGGCCCCGAGTGGCAGAAGATGGTGGCGGGAGCGCCCTATGATGCAGGGGACCCCGAACTGCGGGCTGCGCGGGAGCAGTGCCGCGCCCTGCTGGGAGAACTGAACCGGGAGCGAACCGATGCCCCTGGCTGGGATGAGCGCCTCACCCGCCTGCTGGGTGGCCGCGCAGAACGCTGTTTCATCACGCCCCCCTTCTTCTGCGACTATGGCGCCAATATCTTTGTCGGCGAGAATTTCTACGCCAATTTCAACTGCACCATCCTGGATGTGTGCGAGGTACACATAGGCGACAACGTGCTGCTGGCCCCCGGAGTGCAGATCTACACCGCTACCCACCCGGTGGCGGTAGCGCCTCGCATCAAGGGGGTGGAGTTCGGCAAGCCGGTGCGCATCGGCAACAACGTCTGGATTGGGGGCAGCGTCGTCATCTGCCCGGGCGTCACCATAGGGGACAACAGCGTCATCGGGGCGGGGTCCGTTGTCACCAGAGACATTCCGGCAGGCGTGGTGGCGGTCGGCAATCCCTGCCGGGTCTTGCGCCCCATGACGGCAGAGGAGCTGGCGCCCGGGGCACCTGGCTGACACAGAAGGGGCAGGCCGTACCTGCCCCTGTTCGTTTCCCTGACGGCGCTCCCGCAATGCCGGCAAGGCTTCGGCGCAGCCCCCTCTTTACCCGGGCAGCAAGGCGCCGCAACGCTTGTGCTGTCCCATGACCACCAGAGTCTTGAAACTGCGCACCTGGTCCCTGGCATGGAGCACCCGACGGGTGAACTGCTCGTAACTTTGCATGTCCCTGGCGGCCACTTGCAGCACGAAGTCCTGCTCCCCCGTCACATACCAGAGATCCATCACCTCGGGTTCCCGCTGCAGGCTGGCGATCATCTCATCGACGATGCGGCCATGATCCCGCTCCAGGGTCACCAGCACCAGCATGGTGATGGGCCAGCCCATGGTGGACGGTGCCACCAGCGCCACTTCCCGCTCGATGAGACCGGACTCCCGCAAGGCGCGGACGCGGCGGTAGCAGGCTGGGGCGGAAAGACCGACCCTGTGGGCCAGCTCCGGCGTGGGCAGACGGGCATCCTGTTGCAGCTCGGCGAGGATGAGCAGATCAAATTTGTCGGTCATGGGGTTCATTAGATAAAAATTATCGCACAAGGCCAGTATTAGACCGGTTTTACCCAAGTCTCCAGATATATTTTACTGCCCATCGTCCTGCCCGGTATGAACACCATGCAACCCAATCCCAATGCCCTCTCCTCTCTTCTGGCCGTCCTGCTCGCCATGTTGTCGATCACCCTCGGCGCCTCCCTGGCCAAATCCCTGTTTCCCCTGCTGGGAGCCGCAGGCACGACCCTGTTCCGGCTGGGGTGCGCCGCCCTCCTTCTCTCCCTGGTGTTTCGCATCTGGCGTGCCCCCCTCGACCGACGCACCCTGCTGGGCGCCATCCCCTACGGCCTGTCGCTTGGGGCCATGAACCTGCTCTTCTATCTCGCCATCGCACGCATTCCCCTCGGCGTTGCCCTGGCCATCGAGTTCATCGGCCCCCTGACAGTGGCCCTGCTCTCCTCACGCCACCGGGCAGACTTCATCTGGCTGATACTGGCCATCGCCGGGCTGCTGCTGCTCTTGCCCCTGCGGGCAACACAGCAGGCCATCGATCCCCTGGGGGCCGCACTGGCTCTCGGGGCTGGCCTCTTCTGGGGGCTCTATATGCTCACCGGAAAGCGGGCAGGAGCCTTGCTGGGCGCACAGGCTCCGGCGCTGGGCATGTGGGTGGGCACCCTGCTGGTATTGCCCTTCGGGCTGGAGGGGGCGATCGAGGCGTCATTCACCGTCCCCGTGATCCTCACCATCATCGGGGTGGGGCTGCTCTCGAGCGCCATCCCCTACTCTCTCGAGATGTTTGCCCTGCGCCGCCTTCCCCTCAAGAGCTACGGCATTCTCACCAGCGGTGAACCGGCCATGGGAGCCTTGATGGGACTGGTATGGCTGGGGGAGCAGTTGCCCCCGTCCCAATGGCTCGGGATAGCCGCCATCATCGCCGCCTCCATGGGCACCACCTGGCAGGCGGGTCGTCGACAAGCGGGCTCCGCCTGAACCAAAAAAACGGGGCCGGCGATGACCGGCCCCGGGGATGGCACGAGCGCGTCAGGACGAGTAGTCGTAACAGCGTTTGAGCTCGCCGAAGTCATAGAAGAAGCTGCCCACCGCAATGGGGGCGCAACCTGCCTTGAAGGCGAGCTCCTTCTCGTTGTAAAGCATCTTCACCAGCACCCGGCCGGCCTCGTTGCGGTAGACATCCCACTGGATATTGGCCGCATAGGGAGAGACCCAGCCGCCACGCCATTCGTTGTTTTCCTGGCTCATCAGCACGCCGGGCTGGGCGCTCTGGCGGCTCCCTTCCAGCTTCATCAGGGCCGCCAGCGGGATCAGGGTCTCCGCATGGGCGAAGCGCAGCTTGGCGACATGCTCACCCGCCTCTTCCACCACCTGGGTCTGAACCTCGTTGAAGAGGCCGTCAAGCAGGGGCTGGGCCACAGCGTAGGTAGCGCTCTGGCTGGCAAGACTCGGCCCCTTCTCGTAGAAGTCCTCGGCATCGGAAAGGTAGGAGAACCAGGCAGACTCCTCTGGCGTGATGAACTGCTCGAGATCCCAGGACCCGCCTTGTGCCTGCGCCTCCCGGATCATCCCCGGGCCGATGATGAAGAGGTTGTAGAGCATGAGGGCGGCGTCCACCTCGTCGCGCACATGGGTCTTGCCACCATCCTCCGGATTCACCGCCACATAATCCACCCCGGCGGCCAGCTCGTCGACGAAGGCCTTGCTGTAGAGACGCTCGAGCATCTCGCGGGCCATCACTCGGGTCCTGGGCAGGGCCTTGAGCGCATCGAGGGCCTCGGTCAGTTCGGGAGCGGGAGCCACCCCGTTCTCTTCGTCCCCGACAAAGGCCTGATAGGCCTGGAAGGTGGGCAGATACCGGGTGTACTCCCCCTGCGGCTCGGTCTTGTGGAAGTAGAGCTCGAACTTGTTGCGCAGCCCCTTGTCGATCTCGGAAGGGTTCTCCTGGCTTACGTAACAGTCGGGGCTGTCCGCCACCAGAGAGACCCGTTTGGCCAGGCTCTGCATGAAGAAGTAGGCGCTTTCGTTGGCGCGATCCTTGCCCGATGTCTCGACCTTGAGGCAGAGGGGAGTCGATTCAGTGGTCAGCAGGGTGGGCAGCCGTTCGGCGAGCCGGGTCGCCAGGTTGGCGTGCTCCTCCTTGCCGAGCGCACTCAGCAGGCCATAGCCGAGGGTCTGGTTGGCGGCCGTGACGGCGTCCACCTTGGCGCCGAGCCGTTGGCCCAGCTCGGTCAAGGCCCCCTGTCTCGCGGCCTCCTCCCACACCAGCTTGGTCAGCACATCGTATTTGGGGCTGGACAGCGAGCGGGAGCCGTGGCGTGCCACCAGTTCGGTGAAGACGGGACTAAAGCCTTCAGGGGCAACCTCATAGCTGTTCATTGCCTGACGGGCGGCATAGACCGCCTTGGTGCTGTATTGATAGTCGCCGACGGCAGGCGAGGAGGAGTCATTGCCCGAATGGCAGCCGCTCAGCAGGGTGGCCGCCACGCAGGCGGCAAGGGAAGAGATGCGAAACATAGTCATCCTTGAACCAGTGTGAAAATGAAGCCGCACAGTACGCACCGGATGTGACAATCCGGTGTCAGGCCTGGGACATGCACCTCTCTCCGGAAGGGTGAAGCCCCTCCAACCGGCCTGCTTCCTCCCCACAAAACATCATTCATATTTTTTGAACGTGTAGACCAGTTTATCTCGCTAACAATGACCGGGTGAGGCGCTTAATATTCACACATCGCTTAGGCAGGAGCGCCAAGCCGCAAAACAACTGGTCGTTCATGGCAGTCCCCCATACACATGGGTGACAAACATCCGTGACAAAACAACACACCATTTGAATGACCTCTTGCAAGGATGCATTGATGCAGGCCTGTCAGGCCTTGCCAATGACATAAAAACCAAGAGAGTGAATGAACATGAAAAACGTGATCAAGATGCTGGCCGTTGCAGGCCTGATGAGTGCCGGTGTTGCCCAGGCTTCCGTCCCCGCCGACTTCAACGCCACCCCGGGTGTGCTGTTCGTGAACTGGCATGCCAGCGCCGCCATGGCCGGCAAGGCCAACCCCATGCTGGAGGTGCGCGATGAATCCGGTGATCTGGTAGCCTCCGTCCACGCCAACCTGATGGGTACCCAACAGGTACAGATCCCGAGCCGCGCCCAGGGCAACCTGACCGTCAGCCTCGGCGATCAGAGCAGCGATTATCGCATCCCGTTCGGCATCGGCAGCGGCAATCCCCGCTGATCAACGCAGACGACTTCCCTCCCGGGTCTGGCAAAGACACGCCGACCAGGCGAGAGATCAACGACAAGGGCGCCATCAAGGCGCCCTTGTCGTCGTTGCCGTCGGCACGCACGGCTACTGGGTGAAGACGGGACCGAAGCCGGATCCCCACAGGATGGCCGTGGCAGCCAGCACGCAGACCAGCAGCACCAGGCCGACCGTCACCACTGAGCTGGCGTAGATGAATCCCTGCTCCTTGGTGATGTGCATCAGGATGGGCACGCCAATATAGAGCAGGTAGACGGAATAGGTCAGCCCGACCAAACCGATGAGCATCACGAACCAGAGATGCGGGAAGAAAGCGGAGAAGCCCACCATGAAGAGTGGCGTGGAGGTGTAGGCCGCCAGCTCCAGCGAGGTCGTGTAGCTGGGATCCGAGCCGAAGGTATGCCCCATCCAGTGCACCAGATAGGAGAGTGCCAGCACGCCGATGATGAGGGTCACGTACATGGCGACCGACAGCTTGAATGCGCTGTTGGCGGTCAGGGTGATGGGATCACCGACCCCGATGCTCCAGCCGATGTGAACGGCGGAATAGTAGGCGCAGATGGGAGGGATAAGGGCCACGAGCAGGATGTGGGTCAGACTGTTTCTGAAGCTGTCGTGCCGCTCGTCTATGGTATGCCATTCGGTGTGGGGATGGGCATACAATCCCCATAAGTGATTCAATATCATAGCGTTATTCCTTCTCTACATCGGTGGTTGGCGGATCGATACCGGGCTTTCTCCTCTGATTGCGTCATGTCCGGGCGCTGGTGGCGCCATCGCTTGCCATGGCATGCGATGACTTTAAATAAAGTCGCTCCACCGCCGCTGCGTCAAGCAGGGTCGCCGAGCCAGCCGGGAGGGATGGGAAGACAGCAGGAGGGCACCGGAGGCGGGCACTGATGGCACCCGCCGCCGGCACTCCCGTCAATACTGCTTGGTTTTCGAGGCAAAACCCGCGAGGAAGAGACCTGTCAGGAACATGCCGCAGAAGGCTTCGATGGCCGACAGCAGCTGGAGCGGGGAGGAGGTCTGGGAGATGTCCCCATAACCCAGGGTCACGAAGGTGACGATGCTGAAATAGAGGGAGCGCCCCAGATGGCCGTGGGTTGCAGACTCCGGTGCCAGGAAATAGGTCAGGGTCGCCAGCAGGATCACCCCCATCGACATCAGCAGGCTTCTGATGGGACGCTCCCCAAACCCCCAGGTGATGAAGCTGATGAACTTGCCCGCGCACTTGAGATAGCACAACAGGGAGAGCCAGCACTTCGTCATCGGACCGCTTCGCAACCAGCGCTCCCGGTACAGCTCCCGCGGGCTCGCCAGGGACTTCATCTCGTGCAGCTTCTCCTTGTAGTAACACTCGCCGGCATCGACGGTGTCACCCACGCTGGAGAAGAGGCGCTTGGCATTGCGATAGAGTTTGCTCGCCTCATTGTGGTCGATCCGCCCATTGTCGTTGTAGACCACCTCCACCTTGTCCAGGTTGGTGTGCTCCATGGTGGCATCGAAGTTCTTGGCGCTGACGCTGAAGTTTTTCAGCACCGCCCGGGAGGAGTGGAAGCGGATCTCCTCGCACTCTATGGTGAAGTCCTGAAAGACCCCGTCCTCCAGCGCCAGCTCCCGCTTCTTGGCCCAGGCCCTGTGGTCCCACAGCAGGGAGTCGAACAGATCGAGCCCGATCACCCCGCCATTGACCCTGACCCCCTTGGCCGAGCAGTGCCACAGATAAACCTTGGAGTTGTTGACGGCCCCATCGAGAGAGAGCTCGTCGAGACAGGTAAAATCGAGCAACCGGCCGGAGATGATGGGGCTTTTGAGGGCAACACCGCCGATGTTGAGCAGACGATGCTTGCCCAGCACCTGGGCCTCCCCCTTGTTGTTCTCCGAGACCGAGAGCAGGCTTTGCACCCGTTTCACCTCGTCATTGCCATGTTTTCCCGCCAGCCACATGCTGTAAGGCTCGAAACGGGTCTCCGAGCGGATGAGGCCGCTCTTGCGTAGGGATTCCAGTGCACTCGAGGCGCTCTCATACAGGCGGACCTTGTCGTCGCTCATGTAGACACAAAGGCTCAGCACGCAGCGGGAGCTGATGAAGCGGGCGATGCCGATCTGGAAGATCACGCTTTTTTCTATCTTCTGCTCCGCCATCCAGTCGTCGAAATGGGGCAGCGACGCCACCAGCAGCGCCCAGATACGGGGATAATCGTTCTCACGCCGCCACTCGTTGAATTGCTCGGGGGAAAGCTGCCAAAGCTCTGTTGCATTCATGCATGACCTCACTCAAGAAACCGATCCCGTTTTGCCGGGCCGGGGTGACGGCAAGCGTCGATCACGACAGGGTGATCCGGCGGGCACAGCATAGGGACTCACCACGCCATCATACTCGGCAGACGGGCCAAGTCACTGGGAGGAAAGATTCAAGAGGGGCGCTGCGACAGCTTTGTCACCGGACAGGACGCTTTTCGAACAGCGGGAAGCGGAACATCGAAAAACGGGAAAAGAAAAAGCCCAGCATTGCTGCTGGGCTTTTTATTTGGCTCCTCCTGCTGGGCTCGAACCAGCGACCTGCGGATTAACAGTCCGTCGCTCTACCGACTGAGCTAAGGAGGAATTATTCGTGGTGCCCAGAGACGGAATCGAACCGCCGACACGGGGATTTTCAATCCCCTGCTCTACCGACTGAGCTATCTGGGCAAATGGTGCCGGCTACCGGAATCGAACTGGTGACCTACTGATTACAAGTCAGTTGCTCTACCTACTGAGCTAAGCCGGCACACTTCAAACCATTGTGCATGAACACGTTTTTATTTCATGGCACCAAAATATGGTGCCCAGAGACGGAATCGAACCGCCGACACGGGGATTTTCAATCCCCTGCTCTACCGACTGAGCTATCTGGGCGTGGGCGCTATTAAACGGATTTTAGGGCAGGTGGTCAACGGGAAATTTCACTTTTCGTCTCGTTCGTCTCTTTTTTGCGCAGCATCATCCATTTTCATCACTTCTGCTGGTGGGACCGCTCCCCGGCGCCCCCAGAGGCGGGACTCCTCCCCCTTGAGCAGGCGGGTAATATTCTCGTGATGACGGATCAGGATGAGACAGGAGAGCAGGGAGACCGGCAACGTGTATTCCGGTTTGAGCAGATAGGTAAAGAGCGGAGTCAGCAACACGGTCACGATGGACGCCAGTGACGAATAGCCGCTCACCAGCAGCACCAGCAACCAGGTGGTGATGACGGCGCCCCCCATGGCAAAGCCGATGGGCAGCATGGTACCGAGGGCGGTGGCGACGCCCTTGCCGCCACGGAAGTGGAAGAAGAGGGGGTACATGTGGCCCAGACAGGCGGCCACCCCGATAAAGCCGAGGTAGACGGGCTTGATCTGCAGATACCAGGCGAGGTAGACGGGGGCCATCCCCTTTAGCACGTCGAGAAGCAGTACGATCAGCGCCGCCATCCGGCCGCCGAGGCGCAACACATTGGTCGCCCCCGGGTTGTGGGAACCATGGTCACGGGGATCCGGCAGACCCGTGATGCGGGAAACCAGCACGGCACTGGACAGCGAGCCGCCCAGATAGGCCAGAATAATCATCAAAATCGTCAGGGCCGTCATCTTGGTCGTTTTTACCACGATATGAATGGGGTATGATGCGGGCCACATTCCCAGGCCCGGGCTTGCCCGAAAGCGTGTCGCCCAAACCGGCCGCCAGCGGCAATCTGCTTGCCGGGCCTGCATCCCTGCGCTGTTTTCACAGCCCATCAAGAGTAAAGAAGAAGTACTGTCATGGACAAGGTGTTTATTCGCGGACTCGAGGTTTTGACCACCATAGGGGTATATGAGTGGGAGAAGGGCATTCGCCAGAAGCTCTGTTTCGACCTCGAGATGGGGTTTGACAACCGCCCAGCCGCCGCAACCGACGATATCAATCTGGCGCTGGATTACGCCACCCTCTCTCGCAAGATCTGTGATCACGCCCAGGGCAAGATAGTGGAGCTGGTCGAGACCATGGCCGAGCAGGTCGCCGCCCTGGTGCTGGAAGACGAGCGGGTACAGTGGGTCAAGGTGACCCTGACCAAACCGGGTGCCGTGCCCAATGCGGCAGGCGTCGGGGTCGAGATCCTGCGCCATCGCACGCCGGCTGCGAGCGCCAACTGATGACCCGCATCTATATCAGTCTGGGATCCAACATCGATCGGGAACGCCATATCCGCGCCGGCCTCGATGCCCTGCACGCCGAATTCGGCGAGTTGCAGGTCTCCAGGGTATTCGAAAGCGAGGCGGTGGGCTTCAACGGCCGCCCCTTCTACAACCTGGTGGTGGGTGCCGATACCGAGCTGCCCCTGGCGACCCTGTGCCAGCGGCTGCGCGCCATGGAGTTCGCTCACGGCCGCGAGCCGGATGCCAAGAAGTTCGCCCCGCGCACCCTGGATCTCGATCTGCTGCTCTACGGCGAGCTGGTCTGCGAGACACCGCTGGTGCTGCCGCGCGGCGAGATCCTCACCAACGCCTTCGTGCTCTGGCCGCTGGCGGAGCTGGCTCCCACATTCCGCCATCCCATCGATGGTCGCACCATCGCTGAGCTGTGGGCAGGTTACGACAAAGCCTCCCAGCGCCTTGACCCCATTCCCTTCCACTGGAAAGCGGGCGAATTGCAGCATCACTGAACAACAAGGGCACCCTCGGGTGCCCTTGTTGATGACTCCGCTGATGACGGATAAGAAACGGTGATTGGGCCTGCGCCGGTGCAAGTGGCAGGATGACCGCCATCACAGGAGAACCCCATGCCACTCGATGCCATTCACGACTTCAACCGTCAGTTGCTCACCGACCTGCCCCACCAGCGCTTCGAGCACGAACCCATCCTCGATTACGCCACCGACGAGCGGGTCAAGGCTCGCCTCGGCTGGCAGGCCGAGTTCAGCAAGACCCTTTTCCTCAAATTCAAGGATGGTCGCTTCGCCCTGCTGCTGACCCACAGGGACGGCCGGCTCGACAGCAAGGCGGTCAAGGCGGCGCTCGGTGCCAAACCCTCCATCTGCACCGCTGACGAGATGCAGACCGAGATTGGCTGCCTGCCGGGAGCCGTGTGCCCCTTCCTGCCCCGCGCCGACATCCCTCTGCTGGTGGATCCCGTGCTCATGAATCACCACGCCTTTACCTGGACGCCGGGCCACCCCGAGCAGACTTTCCTGCTGGAGACCACCCACCTGGCCGGACTGCTGGCCCGATTGCCCTGCGACGTGAGCTACCTGCCCGCCCCCTGAGCCTGGGACTCAGCGCTTTTCCCGCGCCAGCTGGGCGAAGATCAGCGCCGCCAGCATGGACATCAGGCCGATGCACAGATAGGTGAGGTGGAACCCCTCCAGCCAGCGGCCACTCTCCTCGGGCTGGCCGATGGAGAAGAGCCCCAGCAGGCTGGCGGCGATGGCCACCCCCAGGCTCATGGAGAGCTGCATCACCACCGACAGCAGACCGTTGCCGCTGCTGGCGTGCTCGCTGCTGAGATCCTGCAGGGTCAGGGTGTTCATGGCGGAAAATTGCAGGGAGTTGATGGCGCCAAAGACCGCCAGCCACACCAGCAGTACGCCGTGGGGCACCTGGTTGTCGATGAAATAGAAGCTCGCGATCATGGCCCCGAGCGCCAGGGTGTTGCCGATCAGGATGCGGCGATAACCGATGCGCGGAATGAGCTTGTTCACCAGCGTCTTGGTCAGCATGGCGCCGATCACCGTGGGGATCATGGTCATCCCCGCCTTGCTCGGGGAGAAGCCGAGCCCCAGTTGCAGGAAGAGCGGGGTGAGAAACGGCATGGCGCCGCTGCCGAGGCGGGCAAACAGATTGCCCCAGATACCGATGGCGAAGGTGGACGTCTTGAACAGCGCCAGACTGAACAGGGGCTGCTCCGCCGTGGCGGCATAGAGCCAGTAGCTCGCCATGGCGGCCAGACCGAACAATACCGCAAACAGGGCCCAGCCGGTTGAGATGCTGTGCTCCCCCAGGCCTTGCAGACCGACGGATACCAGCACCATGCCGACACTGAACAGCACAAACCCCTGCCAGTCAAACCTGGCGGTGTGCTGGCGAAGGTCGGGCATGAAGTGCCAGCTCGCCACGAAGCCGAGCAAGCCCACCGGCAGGTTGATGAGGAAGACCCAGTGCCAGCTCGCCACCTCCACCAGCCAGCCCCCCAGGGCCGGACCGATGAGGGGGCCGAGCAGACCGGGGATGGTGACGAACGACATCACCCTCAGCAGCTCATGCTTGCTGTAGACCCGCAGCACCGCCAGACGCCCGATGGGCATCAGCAAGGCCCCCCCGACCCCTTGCAACACCCGGGCGATCACCAGCATGGGCAGAGTGTTGGCGATGGCACAGGCCAGGGAACCCAGGGTAAACAGCAGGATGGCGACCAGATAGACCCGGCGGGTGCCGAATCTGTCCGCCAGCCAGCCGGAGGCAGGAATGAGCAGGGCCACCGTCAGCATGTAGGCGATGATGACGGACTGCATCTGCAGCGGACTCTCGCCCAGGGCCTCGGCCATGCTGGGCAGGGCGGTGTTGAGGATGGTGCCATCCAGAGTCTGCATGAAAAAACCGACCGCCGTCAGCCAGGGCAGCCATTTGCGCTGGGCGGGCGTCACCATCGGGGAGCTGTCAGGCATGGTTCTGTCTCTCCTCATCACATAAGAAAAGACCCGCACGAGCGCGGGTCATATCAGCATATCAGGCATCCG
The DNA here is from genome assembly GCF_001898585.1 of Aeromonas sp. 62-46. Taxonomy (NCBI): domain Bacteria; kingdom Pseudomonadati; phylum Pseudomonadota; class Gammaproteobacteria; order Aeromonadales; family Aeromonadaceae; genus Aeromonas; species Aeromonas sp. 62-46. The sequence goes on from NZ_MKUI01000048.1 coordinate 41,363, forward strand.
GCTGGCCGAGCATGGCCTTGAGGTGCTCTTCCAGACTGGGTTCGGGGGCATTGAGGGTCGAGAGGAACAACTGCTCTATGCCTACCCTGTCCTGGCTCTTCACGATGAACACCAGCCGGGACTGGGCCTTGCCTTCGGGCCACTCCCCCAGCGCCTGCAACGGATAGAGCTGGCCGTGCACGCCGTGGATCACCACGGGCTGGCTCTCCCCTTCCAGTTGCAATATCCCCTTGAGACGCAGCAGGGCATCGCCGTATTGTGCCTGCACCGCGTCGATGGCGGCCAGCAGGCGGGAAGGCTTGAGCGGCTCGCCGATGCGCAGGGAGAAACTTTCGATATTGCCGTGCTCGAAGCGGGTGGGCGCGGCCGTCCCCACCTTGGCGGCAAACGGCGTCATCTTCGGCTGCATGGGCGAAGCCAGCCCCTGTTTCGGGGATTCGGTACGCAGCCAGGCCAGCAACTGGCGCACGTCGCGCCCCGCCGCCTCGTTGTAGGCGCCGAGCTTCTCCAGCACCGCAGGTGAGAGCACCCCATTGCTGACCCGCTGGATGGGAGCTGCCGGATTGAGGGTCGCCAGTTGGGCTTCCACCCGAGCAAGGGTCTCTTCATCCACCAGATCGCCCTTGCTCACCACCAGCAGATCCGCCAGCGCCACCTGTTTGACCGCCTCATATTGAGCCGCAAGCTGCTGCTCGATATGGCCGGCATCCACCACGGTGACGGTGCCGTCGAAGCGGTAGCGTTGGGCGATAAAGCCCTCTTCCCTCAACGTGAACAGCACGGGGGCCGGATCGGCCAGACCCGTGGTTTCGATGATCAGCCGTTTGAAGGGCTTGATTTTCCGTTGGATGGCCTTCATGAAAAGCCCCTGCAGCGCCTCCACCAGGGAGCCCTGCACCGAGCAGCAGATGCAGCCGGAATCGAGCAGCACCACCTGCTCGTCCACCTGCTGTACCAGATGGTGATCCAGCCCCACGGAGCCGAACTCGTTGATGAGCACGGCGCACTCCCCGAGCTCGGGCTGCTTGACCCAGTGGTTGAGCAAGGTGGTCTTGCCGCTGCCGAGAAAGCCGGTCAGCAGGGTCACGGGGATGCGGGTGTCTTGCATGTCTGTCATCGGGTTGCCCCCCCTCTGATCGGCAGGAGGATGAGTAAGCGAGTGTCTTGCATATCGGTCATGTCAGATCCTTACCGGTTGGCGAACAGGTCGCCGAGCCAGCGGTTTTCGAAACGGCCATGGGGGTCAAGCTCCCGCTTCAGGGCCAGGAAGTCGTGCCAGCGCGGCAACAGGGCCGGGAAGTCGTAGAGGTCCATCGCCAGGTGCTTGCCGAAATGGGGAATGCCGCCGAGGGGCACCAGCAGTTGCTGCAACTCGCGCATCTGCTCCATGGAGCCCCCGACAAAGGTCCCGTCCGCCGCCAGATAGACCAGAAAACCTATCCAGCACACCGACTTGTCATGGGCGGCACTGAGCCAGGCCACGGAGGGACCGGTGCAGCGCAGGATGAAGGGGTAGTGCAGCACGCCGGGGTTCGCCTCCTGCCATGCCAGCAGGATTGCAAGGGCCTCCCCCATGCGTTCGAGGGGCACGGCCACCTCGCAGTTGATCTGGGGAGCAGGGATCCCCTTGCAGAGGATCTGGTAGACGTTGCCCACCAGATCCGAGGCGTCCTTGAAGCGGCGAACCGTCTCGAAGTGCTCGCCTGCCCTGGCCTCGTCCTTGGTGTCTCTGGCCATCTTCTGCAGGGTCGCGTCTATGGTGGCATTGAGCGCCAGGTTCATGCGCTCGTCCATGTCTCCCTCCAGCACCAGCGGCTCGCTGCCCCCGGCCCGGTAGCGGGCCACCTCGTCATCGGAGGCGGGATCCACCAGCCAGATGTGGCTCTCGCCGGTCCAGGCGAACCACCAGCTCTTCACGAAGGCGTGCTCCCGGTTGAGGCGCTCGTTGTGTTCCAGCAGGAAGGGGTAGTCGGTGGTGAACTTGGTGCAGCGCATGATGCGGTTGGGCACGGTGTTGAGGGTCACATCCAGCAGGATGCCGAGCATCCCCATGCCCATCACGAAGGCGCCGAAGCGCGGATCGGTGCGATCCACACGGATGATGTCGCCGCTCGCCAGCATCACGGTCAGGGCAGCCACCGCATCGCACAGGGCGGACTGGTGCAATCCCTGCCCATGGGTGCCGGTGCTGAGCGCACCGCCCAGGGTCTGGATGCCGATGACGCCGGGGGACGCCGGCAGCATGCGATCCATGGCGATGAGGTCGGCATAGACGGTATCAAGCGGCGTCCCCGCCAGGTAGGTCACCGTATCGGCAGTCTTGTCCAGCTGGCCGCGCAGGTGGTGCAGGTCCACCAGCAGCGCCTGGCTGCCTTCGGCGTAGACGCTGTGGATGGGTTCGAAAGAGAGGCCGGAGCCGATGAGCCGCAGCTTGCGCTCGGGATATTCCCGCAGCAGTTGCTGCAGCTCGTCACGGGTCGTCGGGCGCCACACCTGATCAAGGGCGCCGAGGGGGTTGGTTCTGGACCAGTTGAACAGCACCTCCCGATTGCCAATCGCCTTGATGCTGTGAAATGCCTGGAACCTGACCGTCATACCGCGCCTCATCTGACTTCAAAATGAGCGCCAATTCTACCGAAAAGTGGCAGCCAAGGCATGAAAAACAAGACCCTACAGTCGGGGTTGGATAGGGGGAGCGCCCCTCCCCGCCTCAGCGCGTCTGCTGGGTCAATGCCAGCAACATGCCGAATCCCACCAGCAGGCCCCCGAACACCCGATCGATCCAGTGGCGTACCGCCAGCAGTCGGTCCCGCACCGCGGGGGTGGAGAAGAAGAGCGCCACCGCACCAAACCAGAGGGCGTGCGCCAGCGCGATGAAGGCGCCATAGCCGATCTGGACCACCAGCGGCGTCTGCGGCTGCACCACCTGCATGAAGAGGCTGACGATGAAGATGGTCGTCTTGGGATTGAGCACATTGGTCAAAAATCCGGTGCGCAGCGCACCCAGACTGGAGAGGGCAGGCTGACAGATGCTCTCTTCATCGGCAGCCGGTTTGGCCCGCAGCATCTTGATGCCGAGGAAGATGAGATAGGCGGCCCCCGCCAGCTTGATGAGGTTGAACAGCCAGAGGGATTGCTGGATCAGCAGGCCCACCCCCAGCAGGGTGTAGGCCACGTGCACGCAGACCCCGGCCGCGATGCCGATCGCCGTCAGCACGCCGGTGCGGCGCGAGAGCAGCAGGCTGTTGCGCGACACCATGGCAAAGTCGGGTCCGGGGCTGATGACGGCAAAGAGGGTAATGGCGACAACGGCTAACAGTTCAGTCATGAAAAGAGTCCTGATTAGAGGGGATATCGGCTATTTTATTTGCCAATAACACCAATAACGAACGATGATTTCTGACATGAATGGTGAAAAAAACTCACAAAAAGCCCTCTCGCTTCCCTCCCTCACCGCCCTGCGCTGTTTCGAGGTGGCGGCCCGCACCGAGCATTTCGGCCGCGCCGCCGACGAACTGCATCTCACCCATGGCGCCATCAGCCGGGCGGTACGACTGCTCGAGGAGGATCTGGGGGTCATGCTGTTCGAGCGGCGCCAGCGTCGGGTCTTTCTGACCGACGCGGGTGAACGGTTCTATCAGGCGGTCAGAGAGGGGCTGGGCAGCATCCGCCAGACGGCGCAGGCCCTGCGCCAGCAGAGCCGCCCTCAATCACTGGTGCTCTCCTGCGAACCCACCCTTCTGATGCGCTGGCTGATCCCGCGCTGGCCCGCCTTCCAGGTCCTGCACCCGGAGCTGGACGTACACCTGATGGCGGGGGGTGGCGCCCTCAACTTTGGCAGCGGCATCGATCTCGCCATCCGGCGCAACGACTTTCACTGGCCTGCCGAGCTCTACAGCCAGTTGCTGTTCGAAGAGCGGACCGGCCCTGTCTGCCCGCCGAGCAAGGTGGCGCAGTTTTTTGAACCCAGGGGGGATGTGCAGGCCCTCAGGCCAACGGCCCCCCGTCTGCACACCAAGACCCGTCCGGGCGCCTGGTTGGAGTGGCAGCAGCACGCAGGCATGCCCGCCAACGAGGAGGTGCCGGGTCAGACCTTCGAGCACTTCTATTTCAGCCTGCAGGCGGCAGTCGCCGGGCTGGGAGTCGCCATCGGCCCCTACCGCCAGGTGTGCGACGATATCGAGGCCGGTCTGCTGGTGGCACCGCTCGGCTTCGTCCCCGACGGCACCGGCTATCACCTGCTCGCCCCCGCCCCTCCCGAACCCGGCAGCCCCCACGACACCCTGGTGAACTGGCTGCACAGCCTGGTGGGCGCGGCCTAGCCCTGGGCGGTGCGCCCGGCGGCGACCTGTATCTCTCCCGCCGTCAGCTCCCGGCAGAACTGGCGTATCGGCATGGGGCGGGCAAACAGGTATCCCTGCAGATACTGGACCCCCTTGCCTCTCAGATAGGCGGCCTGCTGCTCCGTCTCCACCCCTTCGGCCACCAGGGACAACCCCAGCCGTCCCCCGAGGTCGATGACGTTGTCCACGATGTGCTCGGAGAGGGACTCCGTCCCGATACGGCCGATGAAGGAGCGGTCGATCTTGAGATAGTCCACGTGGAATTGCTGCAGATAGATGAGGCTGGAGTGGCCGGTGCCAAAGTCATCGATGGCGAGCTGCACCCCCATCTCGTCGAGCTGGCGAAACAGGGAGAGGGTCTGCGGGCTGGTCACCAGCAGCTCCCGCTCCGTGAGCTCCAGCACCAGCACCACCCGTCCCGGCACGAAATGGCCGAGGAAGTCGCGGCACTCCGCCACCAGGGAGAGGTCCCGGCAGTGGATGGCACTGATGTTGAAGCTGATGTGAAATGCCTCGGGCAGCTGCTCCTGCACCGGGTGGAGTGTCTTGGCCACCGTCTTCATCAGGTTGACCGTCATGGGCACGATCAGGCCAGACTCTTCCGCCTGGGGGATGAAGAGATCGGGACGGATCAGCCCCTCGGTGGCATGTTGCCAGCGCATCAGTACCTCGGCCCCCACCATCTTGCCGCCCTTGCTGGCGATCAGCGGTTGCAGATAGGGGACAAATTCCCTGGCTCGCAGCCCGCGCCTCAGCTCGTCCGTCAGGGCCCCTGGCCGCCCAAGCAGCCACCACACCAGCAGTGAGAGCACCAGCGAACTGGCTCCCAGCCAGATCAGCTGCAGATGGCGAGCCTCCCACAGGGCACGCCAGTAGATCGGCATGGCATAACCGGCGTGGATGGTGAAGGGATAACGCTGGGAGGCGAGTATCAGGGCAAACTTGCTGTGCAGTTTCGGCGGATCGCTTTGGAAGTGGCCGGACTCATCGAGCCAGGCGGACCCCACCTGCAAGAAGAGCTCGCTGGGATCGCTGCTCAGGGTGAGCATGAAGCTGAGCTGGCTGCTGTCAATGGCGCTCAGTGCCGCATCACGCCCCCGCTCCTGACGCACCACCAGCAAGGGGTGATTCTTGCGCACCAGGTTGCCGCTCATCAGCAGCAACTTGCGATCCGTGTAGCGGGAACCGTCATCCACTTCCCTGGCAGGCCCGAACAGCGAGGTGCAGTTGATGATCCCCTGTCGCACCAGATTGATGGAGCGCAGGAAAGGCTCCAGCGCCACCCGCTTGCGCAGCAGCAACAGGTTGTCGCTGCAAGGTCGACCGGCCAGCGGCAATACCTCGAGGTTGGCCCGCTCGGCCTGATCCAGCATGCGCTCCAGCAAGGTTCTGGCCTTGCTGGCTGACGCGCTGGCATCGTTCTTCAGCTCCTGCTCGTAGCTGTCGTGCACCATCCACCCTCCCACCACCAGGGGCAGGGCCAACACCAGCAGGGCACAACCAAGGCGCCACTTCATGCGGGCCAGATCAATCCGGAACAGAAACATAGCAACCACGCCGCAATGCGCGGGCCCGCTTCGCAGGTACCGCGGTATAAAAGTGCCCACCAGGAAACGGTGGGGCCATCATGGCCAGACAACGAAAGCGCAACGCGCGTACCAGGCAAATCGACGACGCCGTTGCTGGGCATGGCGGGTCATTATCGCGCAGCCCCCTGAAATGGAAAATGCCGCGTCGAGACGCGGCATTGTTATTTTCAGTGGTCAGACCGGCGAGTCTCAGACCGCTTGCTGCAGGATCACCGCATCGGCCTTCTTGGTGTAGGAGGCGATCTCGTTGAAGTTCAGGTAGCGGTAGGTGTCGGCCGCAGTGGCGTCCAGGGTCTTGGCGTACTGCAGGTACTCGGCCACGGTCGGGATCTTGCCGATGATGGCGGCAACCGCAGCCAGCTCCGCAGAGGCCAGATAGACGTTGGCACCCTTGCCCAGGCGGTTCGGGAAGTTGCGGGTGGAGGTGGAGACCACCGAGGCCCCTTCCGCTACCCGCGCCTGGTTGCCCATGCAGAGGGAACAGCCGGGGATCTCGATGCGGGCACCGACCCGACCGAAGATGCCGTAGTAGCCCTCTTCGGTCAGCTGATCCTTGTCCATCTTGGTGGGCGGGGCGATCCACATGCGGGTCGGCAGCTCGCCCTGATACTTCTCGAGCAGTTTGCCGGCGGCGCGGAAGTGGCCGATGTTGGTCATGCAGGAACCGATGAACACCTCGTCTATCTTGTCGCCAGCTACGTCGCTCAGCAGACGGGCATCGTCCGGATCGTTCGGCGCACACAGGATGGGCTCCTTGATGGTGGCCAGATCGATCTCGATGATTTCGGCGTACTCGGCGTCCTTGTCCGCCTCCATCAGCACCGGGTTGGCCAGCCACTCTTCCATCCCCTTGATGCGGCGGGTGATGGTGCGCACGTCGCCGTAGCCTTCGGACAGCATCCACTTCAGCATCACGATGTTGGACTTCAGATACTCGATGATCGGCTCTTTATCCAGCTTGATGGTGCAACCGGCAGCGGAACGCTCGGCGCTGGCGTCCGCCAGCTCGAACGCCTGCTCTACCTTCAGGGTCGGCAGACCTTCGATCTCGAGGATGCGGCCGGAGAAGATGTTCTTCTTGCCCGCTTTCTCGACGGTCAGCAGCCCTTTCTGGATGGCGGCATAGGGGATGGCATGGACCAGGTCACGCAGGGTGATGCCCGGCTGCAGCTCGCCCTTGAAGCGCACCAGCACGGATTCCGGCATGTCCAGCGGCATCACGCCGGTGGCGGCGGCGAAGGCCACCAGACCGGAGCCCGCCGGGAAGGAGATACCGATGGGGAAACGGGTGTGGGAGTCACCACCGGTACCCACGGTATCCGGCAGCAGCATGCGGTTCAGCCAGGAGTGGATGACGCCGTCACCCGGACGCAAGCTCACACCGCCGCGGTTCATGATGAAGTCCGGCAGAGTGTGGTGGGTCTGTACGTCGATGGGCTTGGGATAAGCCGCGGTGTGGCAGAAGGACTGCATGGTCAGATCGGCGGAGAAGCCGAGGCAGGCGAGATCTTTGAGCTCATCGCGGGTCATGGGGCCCGTGGTGTCCTGGGAGCCGACCGTGGTCATCTTGGGCTCGCAGTAGGTGCCGGGACGAATGCCCTTCACGCCACACGCCTTGCCCACCATCTTCTGGGCCAAGGTGAAGCCCTTGCCGGTGTCGGCGACAGGCTGCGGACGGCGGAACACGGTGGAGAAGGGCAGACCCAGCGCTTCGCGGGCCTTGTCTGTCAGACCGCGGCCGATGATCAGCGGAATGCGGCCACCGGCGCGCACTTCGTCGATCAGCACCTCGGTCTTCAGTTCGAACCGGGCCAGCACCTCGTCGGTACCGTGGCGGGTGATCTTGCCCTCATAGGGGAAGATGTCGATGACATCGCCCATCTCCAGTTTGGAGACGTCCACTTCGATGGGCAGGGCGCCGGCATCTTCCATGGTGTTGAAGAAGATGGGGGCAATCTTGCCGCCGAGGCAGACGCCGCCGGCACGCTTGTTCGGCACGAACGGAATGTCGTCGCCCATGAACCAGAGCACCGAGTTGGTGGCGGATTTACGGGAAGAGCCGGTACCGACCACGTCACCCACGTAAGCCAGCGGGAAGCCCTGCTCTTTCAGGGAATCAATGGTCTTGATGGGGCCGATGACGCCATCCTTGTCCGGGGTGATGCCGGGACGGGCGTTCTTCAGCATCGCCAGGGCGTGCAGCGGAATGTCCGGGCGGGACCAGGCGTCCGGCGCCGGCGACAGATCATCTGTGTTGGTTTCGCCGGTCACCTTGAAGACGGTGACGGTGATCTTCTCGGCCAGGGCCGGGCGGTTCAGGAACCACTCGGCGTCGGCCCAGGATTGCAGCACCTGCTTGGCGTGAGCATTGCCCGCCTTGGCCTTCTCTTCCACGTCGTGGAAGGAGTCGAACATCAGCAGGGTGTGGGAGAGGCCCTTGGCGGCAAGAGGAGCCAGGGTCGCATCGTCCAGCAGGTCAATCAGCGGCTGGATGTTGTAACCACCCTGCATGGTACCGAGCAGCTCGACGGCTTCGGCGGCAGTCAGGATGGGGGAATGGGCCTCGCCCTTGGCGACGGCGGTGAGGAAGCCGGCTTTCACATAGGCCGCTTCATCAACACCCGGGGGAATACGGGAGGACAACAGTTCTTTCAGAAAGTCCTGTTCGCCGGCGGGCGGATTCTTGATCAGCTCAACCAGGGCGGCGACCTGCTCTGCGTCCAGAGGTTTGGCGACCACGCCTTCGGCGGCACGTTCTGCGACGTGTTTACGGTATGTTTCAAGCACGACTAATTCCTCTTTGGTCTTTTTTTTGGGGTTCGCCCAAGCTCGCGGCGATCGTCCTTGCGGGACACCCGTAGGGTGCCCCCCACTATATAAGTTTTAACGACTAATTAAAATCCAAACCCTGTGCAGTTATTCATCAAACCAGCATAACCATATAAACCCATTAGGTTTTTTTAGAGTGACAAGCCGCCCACCCAAGGTGAGTTAACAAAAAGGCAGCATTTCGCCCTTATTGGAACGTAGTGCCCAATTGCAGATAGAACATGTCGTGTCCCCCCTCCGCCACGCCATAGCCGAGGAAGATGGGACCGAGGAAACTCTCCACCCCCATATAGAGGGAACCCGAGGTATAGGAGGATTCGATACTGATGTCCTCTCCCTTGTCCCAGACCCCCCCTTGCTCGAGGGAGCCCCCGAGGAACAGGGGCGCCTTGAAGGCGCCGAAGTCGTTGTCCGCCACCCGGTAGATGTAGCGCAGCCCGCCGAACAGGCTGTAGCGACCGCTCAACTGGTAATGCTGGAAGCCGGACATGCGGAACAGCCCGCCCAGATCCTGCACGAACAGCGGTACCGTCTCCTGGGAGCTTGAGCCGCCCCCTTCCAGCATCAGGTTGAGGCTGTGCCTGTCCCAGGACCAGGGCTTGATCATCACCAGCCGGTAATTCACCCCCTCGGCCTGCTCGGAGGGCGCGTCCGCGGGGTCGAGATCGACGTAGGAGTAGCCCCCCTTGATGTCCCAGTAGACCCCCTGATAGGGGAAGTAGCGGCTGTCGAGGGTGTCGTGCTCGAAGCGGATGTAGGGTCCCCAGGCGGAGGCATCGGCATCCGCGTTGGTGAGGTTCTGGATCTCCACGCTGCCGATCTTGCCCTCCAGTCCAAGGGAGAAGCGGCTCCAGGGCTGGCGATTCCAGCCGACGGCGAGATCCACGCTGGTGAAGCTGTACTCGGAGTCCAGATAGCTGACCCCGGACGACGACCTGCTCTCTTCCGGAAAGAAGACCCGTCGCTGGGTCTTGTCGTAGGCCAGGCTCGTCTCGCCGAAGTAGGTCTGGGAGGGCTCCAGCGGGGTGTAGAAGTCGGTCTTGAGGTGCTTGGCGGTCCCGAGGGACGCCTCGGTCAGCCACTCGCCTCCCCAGTCGTTGACGTTGGTCAGGGTGTAGGACATGCCGACGTTGTAGTTGGAGCTGCTCTCGAAGTCATCGGAGAAACCGAGCTGGAAGTTGAGATAACCCGGCCCCCAGTTCTTCTCGCTGGCGTCCACCACCAGCACGTTCTCCCCGTCCCGCTCCTCCACCTCGTAGGTGATGCGATCGAACGACTCCAGGGCGTAGAGGCGACGGATCCCCGCCTCCAGGCTCTCGTAGGTCTGCACCTTGTCCGGACGCACGTTCAGCATGGCCCGCACCGTGTCGTCGGAGAGGCGCGACTTGTTGATGATCTCCACCTTGTCGATGTAGTAGGCGGGCTGGCCGCTGCGCTCGGCGCGCCGGCTCAGCTTGCCGTTGCGATAGTCGGCGTAGGCGGCGGGCGAGAGAGAGAGCGCATCGAGCCGGGCCGCAGCACTGTTGGCGACCGCCTCCCCGATCTTGATCCCCTCCGGCATCAGGGCGAAGTCGGCGATCCCCATGTTGCCGAACTCGGGGGTCAGCAGGATGTCCCCGGGGCCGAGCAGCGCCTTCTGCTTTTCGGTCCCCACCTGGGTCATGTAGGTGGTGAGCTGATCGATCATGGCCAATCCCGACTTGAGGGACTCCCGGGTACGCAGCTTGGCGCTGATATCCACCGCGATCACCACGTCGGCCCCCATGGCCTTGGCCACGTCCACCGGCATGTTGTTGACCGTGCCACCATCGGCCAGGATGCGGCCGTCCCAGTCCACCGGCTTGAGGGCACCGGGAATGGACATGGAGGCCTGCATCGCCTTGGCGAGGCTGCCGTGATCCAGCACGAAGGGGGTCACCGTCTCCATGTCGGTCGCCACCGCGCGATAGGGGATAGGCAGGTTGTCGAAGCTCTTTTGCGCCGGCAGGTTGGAGGTGGCGTGGCGCAGCAGGCTGGCCATGGACTGTCCCTGGAAGAAACCGTCCGGCAACTGGGTCTGGTCACCGTTGACCCCGATGTCGGTGCGCAGCTGGTATTTCTCGGTCTGCTGCTTCTTGCGCAGGGAGAGCTCGTCGCGTCCCACCTTGTCCTGATAGCCCTTGTTCCAGTCGATGGCCAGCGTCGTGCGCTCCACCTCCTCGGCGCTAAGCCCCATGGCATACATGCCCGCCACATAGGAGCCCATGCTGGTCCCGACGATGATGTCCACCGGGATGTGCTTTGCCTCCAGCACCTTGAGCACCCCGATATGGGCCGACCCCTTGGCACCGCCGCCGCTCAGTACCAGGGCGATCCTCGGACGCTCCATCTTGGTTGCCCCCGGGTTTCTGGCCGAACGCGCGGGATCATTGGCTCCGGCCGCCGCCATGAACGGCAGGGTCGCCAGCAGGAGCACGAGCAGGTGGGTCCATCCCCGATGAAAGATGCGCATATGAGAGTCCATAAATCCGGTGCGAGTCGAGCGGGCAGGCCGCCAGTCAGGTGCAGCCTACTATAAGTGCAAGCACTTTAACCGCAAGCCGGGGTGCTGGCGAGGGGTCGCCCCGCTTGCGACGATGTCTCGGCAAAATCGGGCGCCAATCCAGCCCAATCCGGGTGTGAGCGCAAACGTTAATCGACAATAAAGGCCCCCACCGCCTCAAGAGCGCGCCAAATCAGCCGCTATTATGAGTTCAACCCTGGTTCACACTTCCGAGTCACCCTTATGTTCGCAAGCCTGACACTGAAACAGAAAATTCTGGCCACCGTCATCCTCGCCGTGGCCCTCTCCTGCCTGCTGGTGGGCTATTTCAGCCAGCGTTCTGCCCAGCAGCTGATCGAGGACCGCATGTTCGAGCAGGAGCTGCCCAACCTGACCCAGCGCATCGGCAAGGAGATCGAAAAGGATCTCACCTCGGTCGCCAATGCCGCCAGACAGCTTGCCAACGACCGCTTCGTGCTGGACTGGGTCGAGCGCGGCATGCCCAAGGAGCAGGAGTCCATCCTCATCAACCAGCTCAAGGACATGACGAGCCAGTATGGTCTGGTCACCGCCTCCTTCGCCGATCGTCAGAGTGCCGCCTACTACAACCAGGACGGTTTTCTGCGCATCCTGAACCACGAGCAGGACAACTGGTTCTATGACTACACCAAGAGCCGCCAGGATCTGATGCTCAGCATCTTTCGGGAGAGCAATGGCGAGGTGAAACTGTTCGTCAACTTCCAACAGCTCAATGGCCGCGGCCTCGCCGGCCTCGCCAAATCCCTCGACAGCATGGTCAGCATGCTCGCCAACTTCCGCATCGGCGACAGCGGCTTCGTCTTCATGACAGACGGCAGCGGCAAGGTGAAGCTGCACCCCGACGCCGCCCGCATCGATCGGGACAACCTGACCCAGCTGGCCAGCGGCAGCAGCACCAACCTGCTCAACAAGCAGCCCTTTGCCGCCACCCATGCCGAGGTCGACGGCCAGCCAGTGATCCTGGCCAGCAGCTACATCCCCCTGCTCGACTGGTATCTGGTGGCCCAGGTGCCGGAGGCCGAAATTTATGCCGAACTGGACAGAGCGCGCCTGCACATGGTGCTGGTCAGCCTGGCCATCGCCGTCGGCATGGGGCTGCTCGGCGTTCTCCTGGCGGGCTCCGTGAGCCGCCCCCTCAACGAACTGGCCCGCCTGTTCCGCGAACTCGGCAGCGGTGATGGCGACCTCACCCATCGCCTCAAGGTCGATGGCCGTGACGAACTGGCCCAAGTGGCGACCGGCTTCAACAACTTTGTCGCCAAGATCCACGGCTCCATCGAACAGGTGGCGAGCAACTCCCGCCAGCTCGCCGCCACCGCCAACGAGGTGGCGGCCAAAGCCCAGCTCACCCAGCACAACTGCACCGCCCAGCGGGATCGCACCGTCCAGGTCGCCACCGCCATCCACGAGATGGGAGCCACCGTCAGCGAGATCGCCGGCAATGCATCCCTGGCAGCCGACGTCGCCAAGCAGGCCAACGAGCAGGCCGATGCGGGGGCCCAGGTCGTCGCCCAGGCCCG